>CACZML010000028.1 GCA_902782235.1 Oscillospiraceae bacterium | reverse complement strand
CTTGTCTTATCTCCTTCAGGCGCCTGCAATACCGCGCCTCTGAATCTTCCCGTTACTACTCTAGGCATTATAACTGCTCCATCTTCCTTGCAAATCTTAATTCGAACATCTTCCTGATCGCCTCATTTAAGCGTTCAGCTTCCTCGCCGCCCTCTTCGATTATCCTGTTCACGGCTTCTGTAGCTTCAGTCGCTATCTTCATATCAGTATATAGGTTTGCGGCACGAAGTGTAGGGATACCATGCTGTCTTGTACCGTAGAAGTCGCCCGGGCCTCTTAATTCCAGGTCTTTCTCAGCAAGTTCAAATCCGTCAGATGATTCGCACATCATCTTCATTCTGGAGAGTGCCAGTTCAGACCTTGATTCAGATACCAGCAAACAGTAAGACTTCTTATCGCCTCTGCCGATACGGCCTCTTAACTGGTGCAGTGTCGAGAGTCCGAATCTGTCAGCATCCATGATTATCATGACATTGGCATTAGGGTTGTCGACGCCGACTTCGATAACTGTTGTGGATATAAGGATCTTAATGTCTCCTGCAATGAAGCGCTCCATCGTCTCGAGCTTGTCCTTCTCCTTCATGGAACCGTAGAGGACCGCGCTCTTATACTGTGAGAGATTGCTCATGGCATCGACCTGTTTCTTCATGTCGAAAACGCTTGTTACGCTCTCATCTCCTCCGACAGGCTCTCCAACAAGATAGTCTGAACCTGCTTCAGTCTCATCCTTGTCGATCTTGGCGCAGACGATATATACCTGCTCACCTGCCGCGAGCTTGACGCTCATCATCTCCTCGATTGCCTTGCTCTTCTTGGAGTTAACAAACCACGTCGTGATCTCCTGACGGCCCTTGGGCTTCTCCCTGATTACGGATGTGGCCATGTCGCCGTAGATAACCATTGCAAGGGTTCTCGGGATCGGCGTAGCGGTCATTACGAGGTTGTGGACGCTCTTAATTGTGCCGTCTTCTCCCTCGTCTTTGAAAAGGAGCTTCTCCCTCTGCTTAACACCGAAACGGTGCTGCTCATCTGCAATTACGAGCGCGAGATCGTGGAAGCTGATATCGTCCGTAAGAAGTGCATGCGTTCCGATTATCACCCTCGCCTCACCGCTTGCGATCTTCTCCTTTATCTCAGTCTTCTCTGAAGCCTTTGTCTTACCAAGCAGGAGCACAGGTTCCATGCCGCTGTTCTTCATGAGAGCTGATAAGGTCTTATAGTGCTGTGTTGCAAGGACTGATGTGGGTGCGAGAAGAACTGCCTGCTTGCCCATAAGTGCTGTGATAAGCATGGAAAGGGCTGCGACCATTGTCTTGCCTGAACCAACGTCGCCCTGGATAAGTCTGTTCATTGGAGTCGTCGACATAAGGTCTGTCTGGACGTCCCTGAAAGCTGACGTCTGGTCGCCTGTAAGGGCAAAGCCGAGATTGCTCTTTATCTGTGCCCATCTCGCTGCAAGATCGCGGCTTATGGCATTTGGACCTGAAGGTATTACCTGCTCTGCGACTTCTTTTATCCCATGGCCTGAGCTGTATAGCTTCATGCCGATTCCAAGAAGGATCAGTTCCTCGTAAGCTAACTGTTCCCTTGCTCTTCTCGCGTCCTCGAGAGATGCCGGAAAGTGCGCCATCATGTAAGCTTCCTTGGGAGACACAAAGCCTTTCTGCTCTGCTATACTTGCAGGAATACACGATAAAAGCTCATCGCCGCAAAGCTTCAATGCAGTTGCTGCCCACTTTGATATGTTGTTGGATGTAAGTCCTGCAGTAAGGTGATATACAGGCCTTACGAGTGCGTCATCCGTGATCTTCTCAGCCTTCTCGATATAAGGATTTACCATCTGCATCTGGCCGTTAAAGAGCGTGACGGAACCGTGGATAAAGCACTCGTCACCTACTGAGAATTTGCCTGACAGATATGGAGAATTAAAGAATGTGAGCTTGATCCTTCCCGTGCCGTCACTTACGAAGAAAGTCAGTGGCTTCTTCCTGCTCGTGATGTTAACGGAAGGATTAGTCATTATGGTTCCTCTGAAGGATAAGTCATAACCCGTATTGTCATCTATACGGTCTGCCATATCAAATGAACCGATCGTTCCGACCTTCGACCAGTCGTCGTAACGCCACGGGATAAAAGCTATAAGGTCGTAGATCGTGTAGATATCTAATTTAGCAAGCTTCTCTTCAGCAGAAGGACCGACACCGTAAAGGTCGGTAACAGGATTGGACAGATGGATAGCTGCCATGTCTTATATCCTCCTTTTGCAGAAAGAGACGCAGGGACATTCATCACACTTCGGTGACTGTGCCGTGCAGTACTTTCTTCCGAGATCCACGGACAGGTGTCCTATGCTGATCCACTGTTCTTCAGGGAACACCTTCATTATGTCCTTCTCAACCTTTGTGGGGTCGGAACTCTCTGTTATGCCTATTCTCTTCATTACGCGCTTGCAGTGCGTATCAACGACCACTGCGGGCGTCTGGTAGATCTCTCCGACGATAAGGTTGGCTATCTTCCTGCCGATGCCGGGCACCTCCATAAGAAGGTTAACGTCATTAGGAACTTTGCCGCCCCATTCTCCGGTCATCTTCTTCGCAAAAGCCATAACTGACTTTGTCTTCGAAGCCGTAAGACCGCAGGGCTTGATGACGGCTGCAATAGCTTCCGGATCTTCGTTTGCGATAGATTCCATGTCCGGATACTTCGCGAAAAGATCTTTTGCAGTTATATTAACCCTTTTGTCGGTGCATTGTGCGGACAATATGCCTCTTATGCTCAAGTTTTGGGGACAATCGTAATCCAGAGAGCATGTGCTGTCCGGAAATTCCGTTGACAGCGCAGTGTACATCTTATCTGCAAGGGATTTTATTTTCGCAATGCCGGCAGCCAAATCTCTTACTCCTGATCTTCAGGCGGATAAGGGAAAGAGAAAACAAATCTTGCGCCGCCTAATTCTCTTCCTTCTTCACAGATTATCGTCTGACCGTGACCTGCAAGGATCTGCTTGCAGATATAAAGACCAAGACCGAAGCCTTCTGATTTACGTGAGGCATCTGCCTGATAGAAGCTCTCGAAGATCCTCTGTCTCTTTGATTCCTCGACTCCTGCGCCGGAGTCTTCGACAGAGATGATTATCTTTCGTGCCTTGGGATTTGTCTCGGTGGATATCTTGATCTCGCCGTTTTGGGGCGTGAACTTAATAGCGTTGGTAATGATGTTTATTATTACCCTGCAGAGCTGCTGGGCCTCACCGTATGCAATGATGCCGGGACCCGGATCCAATGACTTGATGACCTTGATCTGCTTATCCGTAAGCTGCGCTTCAAGGTTATCGACGATGTCATTGATCATGTCATTGATGTTGAATTCCTCCATCATGTCAGGATCAGGGTGGGACAACGAAGATGCTTCAGTCATCTGCGTTACAAGCGTTCTGATCCTGTCCGTCTGCTGCTTGATGAGTTCAAGATAGTGATCCTGCTTATCCTCAGGGATCGTGCCGTCAAGCATGGCGGTAACGAAGCCGTTGATCGATGTAAGAGGTGTTCTTATGTCATGAGCGATGGAGGATATGAACATCTCTCTGTCGTGCTCCTGATTTTCGAGCGATTCGATCATCTTGTTGACCGTACTGCCCATCTCGGTAAACTCCGAAGATACTGACAAAGACGTGTAGTCATTGGCATCCGAATATCTCGGACTTACTCTTACGGAATAATCGCCTTCGGCAACCTTGGAGATCGCCTGTGAGATATCCTTGATGGGCATGAGGCTGAAGTATACGAAAACAGCATAAAGAACGATGGCAATTATCATCGCGACCAGCGCAGGAATAAGGATTACCTTGATATATTCAGCCTTGGTGCGTTCCGTGCCTTCGCTGTTGCTTACGATTACATAATAATCCGTGCCTGTGATGCTGGCACAGCTTATGGAAATAACACGCCCGGTATTAGTCGAGCTGATGCTCTGCTTGCCTGTGGATGCGGCTCTTTCAATAAGATCCAGAACTTCCTTCTGTGTGATCTTGAAAGGAGCCTCCTCTGTCGTCGTGATATTGTCTGTGGAATCAAGCACAAAGTTGTTGCGGCAGTAAATCTTGCCAGCCTTATCGGTGACATAGAGCGAGCCGCTTGAACTGTATGTCTGAGAATTGACGAACTTATCTATGATCCTGGAATTCTTGAAATTATCGGTTCCGTCATCGTTAAGTGTGTACTCGAAAGGCACGGACTGAAGAGACGTTATGGTGTTGATATCCGATGCCAGGTCAGTAGCAGCCCTGTCAGTGCCTGTTTTGACATTGAGGATAAGGCTGTTATACATATTCTCATAGGAAAGGAACAACAAGACTGCAAATACAATCAGCGTTGTCAGTACAAGAAAAGATATAAGAAAAACGGCAAATCCCGCCGATACCCGCTTACCGTCAGCTCTCGGCGCCATTAATTACTTACCTCGTCTCGAATTTATAACCCTTGCTCCAGACGGTCTTAATGCTCCAGTTCTGCTCCCTGTCGGGATTCTCGATCTTCTCTCTGATACGCTTGATATGGACGTCGACTGTACGTGATTCTCCGTAAAAATCATAGCCCCAAACGTTCTCCAAGAGCTGTTCTCTGGTAAAGACTCTGTTGGGATTGGATGCAAGGAAGAATAAGAGCTCAAGCTCCTTGGGCGGCATGTAGATCTCTTTTCCGTCTACACTTACTACATAACGGATCTTATCAACGGAGAAACCGGGATAGGTAATAACGTCTGCAGATCCTTCGCTCTTCTCGGACGGTGCCGGAGCAGCGTCACGCTTATCTGTTCTTCTCAATACTGCCTTAACTCTGGCAAGTACTTCCTTAGGCTCAAACGGCTTCGGGATATAGTCATCAGCACCAAGCTCAAGACCGACGATCTTATCGAGAGTGTCGGTTCTGGCAGTGAGCATAATGATAGGACAATCTGATGTCTTTCTGATCTCACGGCATATATCGTTACCGTCCATGCCGGGAAGCATGAGATCCAATATTACGATGTCAGGTGCAAAACTTGTGAAAGCTGCAACGGCCTTGTCACCCTGCATACACGTGGAGACCTGATATCCCTCTTTCTCAAAGTAAAGCTTAAGTACTTCAATGATGCCCGGATCGTCGTCTACGAGCAAAACCTTGTTAGCTGCCATAAGATCACCCCTGGTCTACAACTTTCTTGGTTTTTCCCGTCTGTAACAATGTTACAGACCTTTACTCTTCGTTAGAAGCAGTGCTTCCCACGTCAAAATTGTTGATCTCGGCTGTATAAGAATCCAGATCAGTGAAGTTCTTATAAACCGAAGCGAAGCGGACATAAGATACGCGGTCTATGTCCATGAGCTTCGTCATAATAAACTCGCCTATCTCGGACGAGGTTATCTCTTTATTGAATCTCTCATCAACGAGATGTGTAATATCGGAAACGATATTCTCTTTGACCTGCTGAGATACTCCGCGCTTCTGGCACGCAACGTCCAGACTTCTTAAGATCTTATCCGGATCGTAAAGCTGCTTGGTTCCGTCCTTCTTGACTACCATCGGCTTCAGGCCTTCGATCTTCTCAATAGTCGAAAATCTTGCGCCGCAGACAAGACATACTCGTCTTCTTCTGACAGCGAAGCCGTCATCGGTCGGTCTTGAATCCAGGACCTTGTCGTCATTCGCGCCGCATTTTGGACAGATCACGGAATTACTCCCTTAAATTACTGTCCGTCCTTACCGAACATGAACCAGGGCTTAGCTGACTTCTGAGCCTTCTCCTCTGCTGCAGGAGCTACGTTAGCCTGAGGTCTGCCACCCATCTGTACGGGCTGCTGTACAGGAGCCGGTGCAGGAGCTGCCTGCTGAGGCATGGGCTGTACAGGTACCTGCTGTACAGGAGCCTGAACGGGAACCTGCTGAACAACCTGAGGAGCAGGTGCAGGTGCGGGCTGTACTGATTCATCACCGAATCTGAAGCCGGGCTGAGGTCTCTGTACCGGAACAGGTGCCGGAGCGGGCTCGGGCTGTCTGGGTGTGTAGTCTGTTCTCGGCTGAGGAGCAACAGGCTGTCTTGCTGAAATCAATGTAGGATTCTCTCTGGAGAGAACTGATGTGCTTGCTCTGTGTCCTGCAGAAGCATTGACTGTTCCGTCAAAGCCGGAAGCGATGACTGTGATCATGAGCTCATCTTCGAGTGAATCGTCAACGACTGCACCAACGATGATCTCTGCTTCAGGAGCTGCTGCCTGACGTACGATGGATGAAGCAGCGTCGATCTCGGAAAGACGCATTCCTCTTCCGCCTGTGAAGTTAAGGATAACACCTGTAGCACCGTCGATAGTTGTATCGAGGAGAGGTGAATTGATAGCCTGCTTGATAGCAACGGAAGCTCTGTCCTCACCGGAAGCACGGCCGATACCCATGTGGCAAACACCAGCGTCCTTCATGACACGTGTAACGTCTGCCAAGTCGAGGTTGATGAGTCCGGGGATAGCAACGAGGTCTGAAATGCCGGCAACACCGAACTTCAATACCTGGTCAGCCATGTTGAATGCTTCTTCGAAGCTTGTATTGTCATCGACTACGTCGAGGAGCTTGTCGTTGGAAACGATGATGAGTGAGTCAACTGACTTCTGGAGCTCACGGATACCGCGCTCAGCGTTTGCAGCTCTCTTAGCACCTTCAAATGTGAAAGGGCTTGTAACAACTGCTACTGTGAGGATGCCGAGGTCTCTTGCGATCTGGGCAACAACGGGAGCAGCACCTGTTCCTGTACCGCCGCCCATGCCTGCTGTGATGAAGAGCATGTCTGTATTAGCGATAGCCTCAGCGATCTCGTCTCTGGACTCTTCTGCTGCCTTCTCACCTACGCTCGGGTCAGCGCCGCAGCCTAAGCCTCTGGTGACCTTCTCACCGATCTGTATCTTGATCTCTGCCTTGTTGCGGGCAAGAGCCTGATTATCCGTATTAATAGCGATGAACGTGACGCCCTGGACACCACTCTCGACCATGCGGTTTACGGCATTGCTTCCGCCGCCGCCTACGCCGATTACCTTAATGCTTGCAACATTAGATTCGTCCATTGAATAGCTGTGCTTGCTCTCAGACATCATATTGTTCCTCCGTACTCTCTTTATAGTGCCAAATTGAATTTAATATTTCTTGATTAAATAAATATTATTAACCATTCAGAATCATAACCCAAAAGAAGTCGTCAATCAATACAAACAGTGGGAATAACTGCGTGATTGTAAAGAAAACTTCATATTTATAATATCATTATCCGGGCGAAAACAAGTAATTTTATCAGTATTCCCTCAAAGTCGGGTCATCGCCGGTCATATCAAGGAAGCCCTTTGTCTTCGGAATATCCAGGGCATCGGAATTAAAAGCATAGAGAAGCCATGCGGTTTTGTCGCTTATTTTCTCAAGGCTGTCGAACTTAATCTGGATGAGCTTGCCCTTAGGCGAATAGACCGTGAGGAATATATATCCGCTGGGCAGGATCCTTACTTCCACGGTATTTTCGAACATAGAATATGTGTCACCGATGCTGGCATTATCTGCAGCAAGGATAGCACCAAGAACGATTATCGCCTTCTTGTAATCGTTCATATTGGAGATCTTGACCTGTTTTCCGAGCTCGGCATAAGTCACGTTAAGGCCGCAGATAACGGGTCTTACGGACTTTTTGGCATCGAAAGAAGTGAGCTCTAATACTATTCCGTCCTTATCAAGAGCCGCATATCCGTCCGGCGTCCTGATATAACATACCTTCATTCTCTCCTTGACCTGTACATCAACGGTTGAAGGGAGCTTAACAGATACTCTGATGTCCTCAATATAAGGGTTTTCCCGCTTTATGCGTTCCTCGGTCTTACCGTAATCGAGCCTAATGATATCAAGGATATTGCCACTGACGCCTCCCATGAGGTGCGAATTGTATTCAAGCTTTAATTCCCTTAATACCTGCTGGTCTGTCATGACGACATTGCCTTCAACATGGGCATTTCTGACCCTGAATGCAGGCAGGAACAGAACCAGGAGGACCACTGCGATAATTGCAATGGCAAGACAGATAACTGTGATTCCCCTGCGGCTTAACGGAATAGCTTCTCTTAAAGATTTCTGCTGTTGCGGATGCTTCCTTTGGACAGGCTTTTTGGGCGGAGCTTTCTTCGGAGCTTCGTCTTCTTCAGTCTCTTCTTCGTCTTCAGCGTCTTCCCCGGAATCCTCAGAATCCTCAGAGTCTCCGGACTCTTCAGATTCATCCTCTTCGGCTACTTCTTCATCAGATCCTTCTGAATCGCCGGAATCTCCGGACTGATCCTCATCCGGCTCATCTTCTTCACCGTCTGAACCTTCCTTGTACTGCTTTATGACAAAGATATCAGCGCCGGAGTCCTTTTCCGCAGCATCAGAATCAGAAGCGCCTTCTTTCGAAGGCTCTTCAGCCGCCGCAGATGCCTCTCCGAATAACTTGTCTAACTCGTTGTCATCCATAGTGCTATTTTATCAGTTTACGGATTATTCCCAAGAGATGTGAGGATGGCTTTGGTTATTCTCTCGCCTGTATCCTTTATTGCAAGGCTTAAGCTTGCCTTGCGGATCTTATCCTGTCTTTCCGGATCGTTTAACAGAT
Organism: Oscillospiraceae bacterium; assembly: GCA_902782235.1. Lineage (GTDB taxonomy): Bacteria > Bacillota > Clostridia > Saccharofermentanales > Saccharofermentanaceae > Saccharofermentans. Next base: position 10,570 of record CACZML010000028.1, on the reverse strand, counting down.
CAGTCAGTACGGGAGCGAGTTTTCCTGCTTTGACATCATCGTCGCTTACAACTATTCCCGCGCCCTTATCTGCGAGCGAATTTGCATTATATGTCTGGTGATCGTGAGCCGCAAAAGGATAAGGAACCATAATTGCGCAGGCGCCTGTAGCCGTTATCTCAGCGCATGTTACCGCGCCGGCGCGGAGGATCGAGCAGTCAGCTGCCGACATATAAAGATCCGGCCTGTCGATATATTCCCTGATCTCGAGATTCGGAAGTGCTTTCACGTCATCAGTTATCTCAACGGAATTATGTTTTCCTACAGAGATAACGAACTTAACATCCTTGAATTCAGGGCTTTTCGCGCTCGCGAAAATGAAATTCGTGAGCGTAGCAGAACCCAGCGATCCGCCCATCGTGAAGACGAGCTTCTGATCAGGTGAGATGCCCAGAGCCTCCCTGGATCCCTCCTTCGTTAAGCCGAACATATTGCTCCTTACGGGATTACCCGTATATACGACCTTGGAGGCCTTTGAGAAGATCGATTCCTGGTTCGGGAAACCCGTCATTACGAGCGCACCCCTTGCAAAGAGTTTGTTTGCTCTTCCCGGGAAAGCATTTGCTTCGTGGATCATGACAGGGATATTAGCTTTCTGGGCTGCCCGTAAAAGAGGGGCGCTTACATAACCGCCTGTGGAAATAACGCAGTCAGGCTTGAATTCATTGATCAGTTCAAGACAATGCTTCATGCCTCTCCTGTTTGCACTCATTGCCTTAAAGACTTTAAATGAAGGCTTGTAAGGCATCGGGAGCGATTCTACGCTTCTGAAATCGTAGCCCGCCTTGGGCACGAGCTCACCTTCAAGGCCTTCCTTTCTGCCTGTGAAAATGATCCTGCATTCATCACCTTTCTTAGCCGCATCCGCCTTAAGGAGATCAGCTATCGCGAGCGCGGGATTGATATGTCCCGACGTTCCGCCGCCGGTGATAATGTAGCGTCTTTCCATGCGGATCACACTCCAGTTCTCAGGAGCTTCTTCGAAGACTGAAGCTTTTTCTTCTTCTCAGGACGGATCGTGCCGCTTCTGGAAACCGACAGGATAAGGCCATATGCGATGAGGAGCGTTACCTGCGCCGTACCGCCGTAACTGATGAACGGAAGCGTAACGCCGGTAGCAGGAATGACCTGCAGCTCAACCGAGATATTCATGAGGACTTCGACGAATATCAGAGCCGTACACCCGGTCGCAATTGTCCTCGAGAACACATCTTTGGCCCGCCAGCACACGGCCAGGCACATAAAGAACATAACAAGATACATCAGCATCAGGATGACCCCTCCGACAAAACCGGTCTCCTCAATATAGATCGAGAAGATATAGTCGTTCTGGGCCTCTGATACGTAGTTATATTTTGAGCGGGAATTGCCGAGGCCTACGCCCCACATTCCGCCTGAACCTAAAGCATTATGCGCGTTGTCGACCTGACGCGTATCGTCTCGTGTGAGTCCTTCATCCTCGTTATCAAGCTCTTCATCGTCAGCAGTAAAGATAGCGATACGCTTGAAAACGTGTGCGTAGTTCTTCATGAATCTTTCACGCTTTGCGGCAGGTGTGACCGCAAAAGCGATAGAGCCGCCGACAATTCCGACTACAAGAAGAACGATTATTCCGTAGAGCCATGATCTGAGCGGAATCTCAGATACGAGTGCACACATGAAGACTACCAGTGCAACGATGATAAAGCAGGACAGGTGCGGCTGGAGAAGAATGACAACGTCGACGAGGATACATAAGCCTACAGGGACAAGGAACTCGAGCATTGTATGCGCGATTATCTTTCCTGTCTTTGTCTTGGGCTCTCTTATCCTGCCTTCTTTTCTCAAATATGCGATTACCGAACGGTATCCTGCAAATGCAACGATAAGTGAGACTTTGATGATCTCCGAACTCTGGAGCTGGATAGGACCGATATTGATCCATCGTGCCGCGCCGTGCTCACGTCCTACGCCGAGTGCGATCGTGGCGAGCGCGAGGCCGAGGCTTAATACATAAGCTCCGAATGCGACCCATTTCTGCTTGAAGAAATCGATCGGAATGAACGATATTATGAACATTGCAACGATTCCTGCAATGGTGAATCTGACCTGTCTTGTAAGGAACCAGGAAGAATCCTTGAACTGTCCGTAAGCGTCAGGACCTGAAACGGAATAAAGGATTACCAGACCGAATACCAGCATAACGAACACCATGAGGATCATGGGGATGTTGGATGTCTTTACGGCCTCTTCGATCTTCGCAGCGTTAATTCCCTCAGGCTTTGCAGGGGGTTCGATAAGGCTGTCGATATCAGTTATCTTTCCTGTCTTGGGATCAGCAAAAGGCTTTTTTACAGCACTCTTTTTGAGAGAGGAACGTGGCTTTACAGGGCCTTTTTTAGCAGGCACATTAGAAGCGGAGCCGCCTGTTTTAGCCTGCGTATGGGGATTACCATACAACGGCACATCAGGTATTATCGACTTTACTTTCTTCTCAGCCATTTATCAGGCATTTCCCTTCTCGATGAAATACTTCGCAACATTCTCGAAGCCGAAACTGTGCGAAGCCTTAAAGAGCAGTGCATCGCCGTCTCTTACATAGTCTTCGAGACGTCTTTGCACATCCTCAGTGTCTTTACATTTTACTATTTCGAGCTTCATATCAACCATATGAGCTCCCTTGATGAATTCGTCGGCATTCTCGCCCGTTACGAAAACTCTGTCGAAGTCATAAGATGCGCATGACTTACCTGTAAGTTCATGAAGGCCGGGAGCAAATTTGCCGAGCTCCAACATGCCTCCCAATGCCAATACCTTACGGTGTCCCTTCGCCTTTCTGGAGAAGTTCAAAAATGCGTTTTCCATTGATTCAGGTGACGCATTATAAGCATCGTTCATTACGAAATATTTAGCAGTCTCAGTGATCGCACCTCTGCCGTCCATAGCGCTTCTGGCACTGATTACATCTGCGATCTTCTGCTGGCTCTCAACGGACTTCGTGATGCCCATCATGTATGCGCAGAAGATGGCAAAGAGTGCATTTCTTATAGCAGGCTCTCCGTACATTCCGACACTTAACGGAACCTGGAACTCAGAATCAACGCCCATCCTCTTAAGCTTAGCGCCAAAGGACATTCCCTCATCAGTCTCCTTTACGTCAGTTGCGGAGATGATCAGAGGACAGGGCAGGTCGTCGTCTGAACTTACCTGAATGCCTGCAATGAAGTTATTTATCGTAAGCACCTTAACGCAGTGGTCAAAGAGCTTTCTATCGTCACTGTTGATAGCGATAATGCCGCCGTCTGTAAGACCTTCTGTGATCTCCATCTTGGCGTTCATGATCGCATCCTTGCTCTCTAAGATACCGATGTGCGAATAACCGATATTGGTGATTATCGCGATGTCAGGTCTTGCGATCTTTGTAAGGTATGAGATCTGGCCGGGGCCTCTCATTCCCATCTCGACAACAATAGCTTCAGCATCTTCGGGAGCTGATAAGATCGTCTTGCTCATGCCGATCTCGTTATTGTTGTTTGCCTTAGTCGAATGGACCTTAAGGCCTGTCTTCAACACTTCGGTGATCATGTTCCTGGTGGAAGTCTTTCCGACTGAACCCGTTACTGCGATGACTTTGCAGCCGAGCTTGAATCTGTAATGGTTTGCAAGAAGTCCCAGTGCCTTTACGGTATCTTCAACGATGACCGCATTTGCGCCGTCGGGAACTCTCTTCTCATCATCTGTAATAAGAGCTGCAGCGCCCAGTTCCATTGCCTTTGCGAGGTAATCGTTGCCGTCGAAATTCTCGCCCTTCAAAGCGACAAAGAGTTCGCCCTCTTTGATCGTTCTGGTATCTGTTGATACTCCGGTTATCTCTAAGGATGTCGCGAAAACGATCTCCTCTGTCCTGGAGACCAGTCTGCCGCCTACAGCCTTCTTCACTTCCTCAAGCGTAAACATCATGAATTACCTTCCCGCTCTTTCACTGCATCTCTTGCGTGCTCGCAATCATCGAAGTGAATCGTCTTATCAGCGAAGATCTGATAGTCCTCGTGGCCCTTGCCGGCGATAAGGACTGTATCTCCTTCTTTTGCCATATTGATCGAAAGCTTTATCGCTTTGCTTCTGTCAGGTTCGATCTCGTACTTGCCGTCTGTCTTGGAAATGCCCGTAACGATGTCAGCAATGATCGCATCAGGTTCTTCTTTTCGCGGATTATCAGATGTGATGACCGTATAATCAGAAAGGTTTCCGGATACCTCACCCATCTCAAAACGCCTTGTAACAGAGCGGTTTCCTCCGCATCCGAAAACAGTGATTATCCTGCCGTTTGTATATTCCTTGAGAGTTGTAAGAACGCTCTCTAAAGCAGGTGCATTATGCGCATAATCGACCAGGATATTTACGCCGAAATTATTCTCAACAGGCTGCATTCTTCCGGGAACACTGATGTTCTCCAATGCCGTCTTGATGTCTTCGATATCAATTCCTTCCGTTACTGCTGAGCAGATAGCGCAAAGAGCGTTATAGACATTGAACTTGCCGGGAAGTGCAACGAAGATATCGCACTTGTAGTATTTGCAGTCGAGTTCGAAAACAGTACCCGTTACATGACCTCTTCTCTCTGGCCTCAGATTCCTTGCGACAAAATCAGCTTCGCCGTCGATGGAATATGTAATGAGTTCTGTTTTTCCCTTGCAGTATTCCCTGACTCTGTCAGCTACCTCGCAGTCAAGGTTAAGTATTCCTGTCTCACAGTTGTCAAAGATCTTAAGCTTGCAGGAGATATAATCCTCCATATCAGGATGCTCGTTGGGAGCGATATGGTCTTCGTAAAGATTCGTAAATGCAGCTGTGCGGTATGTAAGACCCTTAACTCTGTCGAGCTTTAATGCCTGTGATGAGACCTCCATAACGAGGCTGTCAGAACCATTCCTTGTAAGGGTGTCCATCATCTCATAGAGATCTCTTGATTCAGGAGTCGTATGCTCCGCATGAGTCCTTCTGCCTGCAATGATATTGCATACAGTACCGATGAGTCCTGTGTCCCTGCCGCTCTGCTCTAAGATCGCTCTTAACATAAAAGCCGTAGTGGTCTTACCCTTTGTTCCGGTAATACCATATACGGCTAGTTTCTTCTCGGGATGCTCAAAGAAATTGGCACAGAGGTCAGCTAAATGCTTGTGTGTATCATTGATCTCAACTATGCAAAGATCATAATCCTTTGCAAGCTGATCTAATTCTTCTTTTGGGAAGCCATCTCTCGTGCTGTCTACGACGATCGCGGAAGCGTCTTTCTCAGCAGCGCTCTTTGCATATGAATGACCGTCTACGGTAAAACCTTTTACACAGACAAAGAGGGAACCTACTGATACCTTGCGCGAATCATACTCAACAGATGTGATCTCCTTGTTGAGATCACCGGAGATAAGCTCGTAATCTATGTTTTTAAGCACTTCCAGGAGCTGCATGTCTTCATCCTCTGTCCGTTAGTTTTTTCCGGGCATAATTCCACTATTACACCGTCAAATATATTAAAACAAAAAGTTCAATATCTTATGTGGCAAAAACAATGAAATTACTTAATTGGTCCCTCCTATGTTTGTGCGTCAGAACACTGGTCATCATTCCTGTTATTGCGATCAATCGTTAGTTCTGCCGTCTTCTCCCGAATCATCCGACGTGGTGGTCTTGCTATTGTTATTGTTGTTCTGATCGTAGGTCTTGCCCGTGCCTGTTCTCGACAAGCTTACATAAATGATGTCTCCGGCATAAGCAGTCTGGCCCGCAGCAACGCTCTGGCTGATGCATACGCCCTTAATATCACTGTCCTTATCGATCTTGCAGTTAAGGTTCATCTTAAGACATGCTTCGATACATTCGATAGCCGACATTCCGTTCATATTCGGAACTCTGGTGGTAAGCATCTGGTCGTCAGGAACATTTTCGGGATAGAGTACAACGACGCCTGTCTTATAGAGCGTCTTATAATAGTCCGGATATGTTCTTCCGACGATAGTATCAGGTGTCATATCGAGCGTACCGTAAAGGGTTGAAAGACCGTTTACTGATATCTTCGATGCAGCCTGTGAAGCAGGAAGTCCGTCAACCTTCTGAACGTACCATTCCTTAAGCATCTCGCTGTATTCTTCTTCTGTAAATCTTCTCTCGACACCCATGTATGACAATGTGCCTTCAACGATCTTTGCTGCAGTTGAAGCTGCGGAGGATGAACCTACCGACTTATCTCTCGGCTTATTGATAACTACGAGAACTGCGATCTTCGGGTCATAAGAAGGCGCGTAGCACGAGAATGAGAGCACGTGCAGTCCCTTAAGTTCACCTACGTCGATCGTTGATGTGGATGTCTTACCTGCGACCGCATATCCTGCGACCTTACCGGCTGAACCGGTACCGTCGGATACAACGCCTTCCATCAGGGTCCTTACACGCTTGCAGGTATCTTCAGAGAACACCGTACGGACTACTTCAGGCTCGATCTCATCGACGATATTTCCTTCAGGATCCGTGATGTATTTAACAACGTGAGGAACAAGAAGGTCGCCTCCGTTAACGATAGCGCAGTATGAAGTAAGAAGCTGGATAGGAGTAACCGTCGAAGACTCGCCGTAAGACAAAACTGACATGTCGACCTTGGACGGATTCTTATGGAAGATACCCTTACCTTCAGCAGGAAGATCGATACCGGTTACATCGTAGAAACCGAGCATGCGGACGTATGAATAATACTTGGTGATTCCGATCCTCTGGGCAAGATGCGCGAAGACCGGGTTGCATGAGTTTTCGAATGCTTTTACAAGCGTCTCGGAACCGTGGTTATAGCCTGCAGACTTCTGCATCCAGCATGAGATCGTGTGCTGCTCGGAGAGCTTTACCGGTTCATCACTGAACAGGTCATCTTCCTTTGCGAGGTTCTCCTCGAATGCCATGCATGTTGTAAGAGCCTTAAATGTTGAACCCGGCTCGTATGTATCTGATACGCAGCGGTTGCGCCATGCATTAGCCATTACGTACTGGACACGGGTCTCGGAATCCATATAATTCCATGCTTCCTCGCCTACTCCGAAAGGCCGTCCGTAAGGGTCATTAAGATCGTAGTTAGGGAGCGATACCATTGCATAAACAGCACCTGTATAAGGATTCATTACGATCGCACAGACACCGTCGATCGGGTCGAACTTCTCGTATGCTTCCTTGGCTGCTTCTTCTGCAATTCTCTGAATACTGATATCGATATTGGTTACGATGTTATTACCATCAGCAACGCCGATCGTCGTGGCATCCGCATAAGGGAGAACACCGCCTGTGATTTCGTCTGTCTCTGAATAACGGTAACCGTCATCACCTGACAGGATCTTGTTGTAATAAGCCTCAAGACCGTAAAGGCCGTTAAGGCTTACACCGTCATTTTTAGCATAGCCGACGACCTGGGAAGCAAGGCTTCCGTAGTTATAGTATCTCTGCGGAACAGCGACGAAAGCAAAACCTTTGATCTTGTTATCCTTCGTCCATTTAACGAACTCATCCTTCTTCTCGGCAGGAACATTCTTAATGACGTCGCATCCTGCAACATCATTACGCTTATCAGTCTTGTCCGTAGGATCGACAGGAAGGATCTTATCGAGCTTCTCGTAACTTACACCAAGGATACTTACAACGCCGTCCATTATCTGCTGTCTGTCCATAAGTGTTGATGTGACCATCTTAGGAGAGCAGATAAGAGTATAGTCATAAGTATTGGAGGCGAGAGGCACCATATTCGCATCGTAGATCATGCCTCTGCTCGCGCTGTATGTAACAAGAGTCCACTGCTCGTCGGCAGCAGCTCTCGCATACTTGTCGTAATCCTTAACAGTTGTACTGTAGAGATTCGTCAGGAGATAGAACGTGTATAAGACAACAACGACAGCAACTATAGCGATCCACGCCTTAGCGGATTTGCTTCTGTTGATCTTATGCTCTTTAGGCTGTTCTTCAGTGTTGTTCTCAACAGGACCCGTGCCGGGTTCTTTTATCTGTTCTTCCCTTTTGATTCCGGAATAACCCGCAGCGGGCTTTTTGAAGTTACTTATCGGGATGCGCTGCATAGTAATCAGCCAATGCGTCCTTGGAATCTCTGAATGCGTCGTCGTTGATTCCGTCGGAGTTATAGTTAATTCTTGTCTTTAACGAATCGGTATTCGGGATCGGCAGGCTTACGACCTGATTCTGGTTCGGGTCCTGCATTCCGAGCGCGATCGCACGGGCACGGATGACATCCATGTCTGCAACGCCGTTCGCGTTCTCTTCTGCGTTAACGATCTCTCTTTTTACCGTATTGATCTGATCCTTCAGATTTGAATTATCTCTTGCAAGTTCGGAGATCTCTGTCTGAGGATAGAGAAGCAGCATTACGAAGACACCGATCGCGATAACAAGGATTATCGAGATCACGGTCTCGAAAAGCTTTCTTCTGGTGAGTCTTCTTGTCTTCTTCTTATTTTCGAGTCTTGTCTGGGGATCCTCATGCTCCATGGCATACTGGACAGATCTCTCATGAACGTCCTCGTAAGATGCGACGCTGTCAGAAAGGATGCTGTCTACAGGCTCCTCAATGATAAGAGGTTCATTCTCAATAAGATACTGTTCGTACGGGATTACCGAGCCTTCCTTATAAGCCAGGTTCTTTTTTCCGGCAGACAGCACCTCGTTAAGCACTTCATCCTGCGTGCCTACATCGAAGCTTTTAATTTTTCTTTTCGATGCTGTCTTAACTGCCATTACTGATTCTTACCTTTACTTATATTCGTTAGTTGTATTGCTCGTTATCGTTCCTCTCAAACACCCTGAGCTTCGAGCTTCGAGATCTCGGATTGATCTCTATTTCCTCTTCCGTCGGTTCGATCGGTTTCTTTGTGATGACCGTTCCCAAGGACTTCTTGCCGCAAACGCATACGGGGAAATCTCTGGGACATGTACAGGGGCTCTCTGCCGTCCTGAATGCTTCCTTTACGATCCTGTCTTCCAATGAATGGAATGTGATGATCGCAAATCTTCCGCCCGGTTTAAGCTTTCTGATTCCATCGTTCAAAAGTGTCTCCAGACCGTCAAGCTCGTGATTAACTTCAATTCTTATAGCCTGGAAGCATCTCTTCGCAGGATGCTGGTCCTCGCCTCTGCCGTGACCCGGCATATAATCCTTTATAGCCTGTGCAAGTTCCGTAGTCCTTGTGAAAGGCTTTGTTCTTCTTCTCTCAACGATGCCGTCAGCGATCCTTCCCGCATGATGCTCTTCACCGTATTCCCTGAAGATCCTCTCAAGTTCGTCTCTTGAATATCTGTTTACGACTTCAGCAGCGGTGAGCCATTCATCAGGATCCATTCTCATATCCAGAGGTCCGTTCTTCATATAAGAGAAGCCTCTCTCAGCTGTATCCAGCTGATATGAAGAAACGCCTAAGTCAGCCATAATGCCGTCGACCTTGCCGATCTTAAGGCTGCGGATAATATCATCTATATCCTTATAATCAGACTTGACCGGCATCCAATCGATACCTGCAAATGCATCTTTACGCTCCATGCATGCAGCAAGAGCAGCTCCGTCCTTATCGATCGATACAAGGATTCCCTGTCCCTTCATTCTTCTCGCGATCTCAGCGCTGTGTGATCCGCCGCCTGCAGTACAGTCGACATAGATACCACCAGGTCTGACGTTAAGAGCGTCAACCGTCTGATAAAGGAGTACGGGAATGTGATCAAAATCAGAGACCTTCAACATAATACTTCGTCTCCAATCCTTCTATGCTGCTAAGATCGTGATCTTCGCTGTCATAGAAACTCTTAGTGCAGATATCCAATTTGCCTGCGTCGTTAAATACGCAGATCTCGTCACCGGGCTTCGCGCCAATCCTGTCCCAAAGCTCGCTGTTAACAGCGATTCTTCCCTGTGAATCAACACTGACTTCGCAGGCCTCACCGATAATGGCTCTCTTGATCTTACGGGCATTGGCATCCATCGTGTTAAGTTTGCTGAGCTGAGGCATGATCTTGTTGTCGAAATAGTCCTTCGAGTAAACGCAAAGATAGCCGACATCAAGGCTGTTTGTTACGACAACCTCTTCGCCCAGCAACTCTTTCTGTTTAGCAGGGATGAAGAATCTTCCCTTAGCGTCTACTTTCTTTACGTCTCTCATCCTGAGTCTCTTAAAACTTAATTTTGTGTTAAAGTGAAGGCCGCGGCCTCAATTTCAGCCACTTTCCTCCACCTGAATGGGAATTTTCTCCCTAAATCACCACACATCTGTATTCTATTCGTAATCTTTTTTTAACGCAAGAGGTTTTTTGTAATTTCTTGGAAATTTGTTAAAGATTTTTTCTATGTCGTTTTCGGGTGTGCTCTGTTAGTCAACGGCGCGCGGTTTGCCCGGTTGAACAACCGCCGAAAAGTTCCTTTTTCGAGCATAATCAGGCAAATTTGCCCTAGTTTTCCCCCAGACCGGAAAATGACACCATTTTTCATAGTTGAACGGACTAATGTGCGGCGGAATGAACGGCG
>CACZML010000027.1 GCA_902782235.1 Oscillospiraceae bacterium | reverse complement strand
CGATCCGAAGCTCGACGAGATGCTCATGACAGGCCATCTCGAGACATTAAGAAATGACATTGAACTCCTTGACATGGCAGGCGACGAGCTCGACATGGACAAGGTCTTAAAGGGTGAATTAACACCTGTATTCTTCGGTTCAGCTATCACAAACTTCGGTGTAGAGCCCTTCTTACAGCACTTCCTTAAGATGAGTCCCGGACCTGCTCCCCACAACACCACTGACGGCGTTGTCGAGCCCGAAGATTCAATGTTCTCCGGCTTCGTATTCAAGATCCAGGCGAACATGGACCCTTCACACAGAGACCGTATGGCATTTATCCGTATCTGCTCCGGCCAGTATGAGAAGAACATGACAGTCAATCTCATGCGCACAGGCAAGAAGATCACTCTCGCCCAGCCCCAGCAGTTCATGGCCCAGGACAGAGCCATCACGGAGGAGGCTTATGCAGGCGACATCATCGGTATCTTCGATCCAGGCAACTTCAGGATCGGCGATACGATCATGATTCAATGAAGCGTAAGCAGTTCTTAAAGGGTATCGAGCAGCTCTCACAGGAAGGCGCAGTCCAGCTCTACAAACAGCCCAACATCGGTACAGAGACTTACGTTATGGGCGTTGTAGGTATCCTCCAGTTCGACGTTCTTGAGTACCGACTTAAGTCCGAATATAACGTTGATATCGTAAGAACAGCCCTGCCCTACCGTCTCGCACGCTGGGCAAAATCTGATGTCGAGGGATTCGATCCTAAGGAGATGACTCTTACTTCAACTTCACTCCTCGTTCTGGACAGAGACGATGAACCGGTAGTTCTCTTCGAATCCGAATGGGCAGTCGACTGGGCAATCGATCACAACGAGAAGTTCAAGCTTACATTCGAGAATATCAATTCGAAGTAAGGCACCGGCACAACAAAGCACAACTAAAAGGGTTCACTTCAAGACGAAGCGGACCCTTTCATTTTGCCGGTACAATGCTACTGCAAAAGATGCTGCTGTTATGCCTATAAACAAATATGTCTCTTTGCGCATGAATCTACTTTGACATCATGTGTCACCATTATTATTGTCTTCCCAGCCTCATTGAATTCTCTAAGAAGCGATAAAACAAAGTCCCTGTTATCTGCGTCAAGACTGCCTGTTGGCTCATCGGCCAAGATCAATTCAGGAGACTTCAGTAATATTTTAGCAAGTGCTACCCTCTGTTGCTCTCCACCTGATAACGAATATACTTTTCTATTTTCGAATCCCTCCAAGCCAACCTTTTTAAGCGCATCTGAAACCGCTCCTCTTTTCTGTTCCCTGTTATAGCCTGAGAACTCCAGTGCAAGATAAAGATTAAACTTACATGTTTCGTTATCCACAAGGCCAAAGTTCTGAAACAGATATGACAACTTGTGCCTTCGTATATCTCTTGCCTTCCTGCTTCCAAAACTCTCATTCTTTGTATCAAACAGAAACACGTCACCCGAATCAGGCTTCTCAAGCAGACCAATAATATTGAGCAGTGTCGTCTTACCCTTTCCGCTGGCACCCGTAATCGACAGGAATTCGCCTTCTTCCACATCATGCGAAAAGTCCTTAAATATCACTTTATCCTTAAAACTCTTATTGATATTCTTTAGGGACACTATCGGCATATCACATTTCTCCTTTGGATATCTGATATACATTTTTCTTAAGCTGCATCCGGCATCTCAAGATATTAGTTATAAGATCTGAGATAACAATTATCAGAGTGACTGTTAATGGCACCCACACCTTACCGGTGTTAAATGCTGCTACACCTGCAATAAAAACAGCTGTATATTCCAAACACAACACGAGAACATGGAATCTGAAAGTTCCGGTAAATGAATACCCGCTTAATGCCCTGGCAGCTATCAAATGCCTTTGGTTCCGGCAATAGAAATCTGTAGCAAAAGAAGTCGTAACTGCTGTTACAAAAATCAATGATGAAAGAATCAGAAGTGACGACAATACGCCTTTCCAGGAATCCTCGATTCTTTTGTTAAGTTCTGTTTCAAGAGGAACTATGCCGTCTATGATGTCCTGGCAATCATACTTTTTTATAAGTGGTTCCAGTTCTGCTGAAGGATTATCAGTATGAGTTCTGAACATGGTTCTTCCATATAAAATGTTCAGAAGCAAATCATATTTAAAATGCCAATCATTTTCCAGCGAATAATCATTAACAACTTTTATTGCAGGAGCAGGTGATAATATTCCCTGATTAATTCCCATGCCTCCGATTAAATAGACATACAATCGAGACCGTTGTGAATCATATTCTTTAAAAACAACTTTCAGGTCAGGATAGTAATCTATACCATCATACCTTACAAGCAACTGTTCATCCCACTGATAATCATCAGGAATCAGGATCGTCAGACAATCCGGCTCAAGAGACTCCTCATAGATTCTGTTCCCTTCGAGATCGTAAACCTCATTCTCCTTCAGATAATTGTTATTCACTTCAATCGATGGTCCAAACCCGGCTTTAGCATTATCTGTATAAAGGGGTATTCCATTATCATCGAGCAAATAATCATATGTATCACATACTATTGCATCATAATCAATTACGGCATCGTGATAAAAATCCATTAGCTTCGGTGCAAATTGGCTCTCGCTCAAATCGCTTTGTTCAACGCCGCCTTTAATTTGAGTGAAATACACGAGACCTTCTATCTTGTCTGAGTTCTTATTTAAGGACATATACGCTACGACATCTGGGATGAAAACATCTAAAACAAAAGATGTAATGGATAGTGTCAGTAATGCAATTGCCAAGGTTTTGATAGTTGATATCAGGAAATACAACATCTTTCCGGGGAATGCACCTTTAATATACTTTTCTTTGCAAAACAGAAAAGTAAATACAATTCTTATAATGACCGCTAATATCAATATACTTAAAGCATTCCTGTATGTTCCCAGACCGCTTACGAAATATTCAGTCACTGAAAGCCTGACGTTCAGCCCTATATACAGAGCTGAAAGCACAAAGCATATCAAAAAAGCAATAACGCCATATGGTAATACTTTTACACATTCTCTTGCTGTTATATCAGCTACAGAAAAGCCATCCATTCTCAACAGTGCACTTTTCTTCGCATTATGTACTGTATAAAGGAGAACAGCCAGCAAATAGATCAATCCCGATATAATCTGGATTAAAAAATCATTATGAGTGACTCCGACAACATCTTTATACTCTGTTACTTCCAAACCAGCCTGCTCATAAGCAGCATATACTTTATCCTTGTCTGAAGTCTTACAGTATAAAGTAAAACAAGTTATGTTCTTCCCTCTCTCGCAGAATTCTTCAAAGGGAAGAAAAACTATCATGTTGTCTGATGTCGTTAGTAATTTATACTTAGCAGCACCAGAGTTATAGTCAACATTCGAGAAATATTCATTCTCATCTAATCTGATAGTTCCCTTTGAAGTTTTAATCGGGATGAAATCATCAGTGTTATTCGTCTTATAATACACTGAACAACCTTCGTTATTAATCATCTCATAATCTTCAACAAGGATATCAAAGCCTGCAGAATCAGCTTCAGACATGACTAGTCCGGAAGCTTCATCTGCCGGCATATCACTTTTTACAGAAAACAGGCTCAGCCCATCCGTCAGCTTTTCGGAAAAGTTTTGAGAACTGTTCCTATAAACTGTAAAAAACGTAATAACGATAAATAAAGAAAGTAAAACCCGTAATATGTTTTCTTTCATAATTACTCAATTTCTAATCATTGAAAATTTTTCCTTCCCCCCTATATCAATTAATGGTAGAAATGCATCTTCGTCATGTCAATGAAAATTAACAAACTCAGGGATAAAGTAAAAAAATCTGTGATAAAGTAAAATTTTTCGGGGTAAGAATGGCCAAAATTACTCTGTGGTCATTGAATACCACTCCATTTTTCGAGAATATCAATTCAAAGTAAGAGACAGTTCCTTAATCCTTGAAGGCATTCCAGCCAACATCTTTCCAGCACTTACCGGTACCAATCTGATCGACCGATGAGTAATAAGGCATGGGCAGAGTTCCCTTGAGTTCTGCCTTCTTCGTAAGGACGTCAGCAACGGCATTGCCGCCCTCTGAACCAGGAAGATAGAGCATTATGCATGAATCCCATTTATCGATATAATCGCTGATCATTACATTTCTTCCGGCAACGATAAGAGTAACGGTGGGAAGTCCTGATTCAGCCGCAAACTTAATGGCATCAGCATTTCCTGGAAGTCCCATTGTGCCTGTCAAAGAAAGGTTGTCAGTATCGCCTTCCCATTCAGCATAGGGCTTTTCGCCGATGCAAAGAAGAACCATATCGCATGAACCAATCTGGCTCTTGTCCGTAACGACTTCAACTCCTGCTTCCTTAAGCGCATCAACAATCGAATTGCCTTGTGTCACATGAGTATCTGTTGAACCGAAGTATTCCTTATCTGAAACACCCTGCCAGAAATATGTCCAGCCGCCGCAGAGCACGCCGGTGTCATCAGCTGCAGGACCTGTAACGAAGACCTTCATTCCGGGTTCGATATACATCTTCTTTCCGGTCTTAAGTGCTACGAAGGATTCTGCAGCAAGCTTTCTTGCAACTTCATGAGACTTGGTGCTTCCGAATTCAAATTCAGGATTTACTTTCTCAAGATACGGATCTTCGAAAAGACCTGCTTCCTTTTTAACTCTTATAATTCTCGTAACCGCGTCATTGATACGGTCTTCACTGATCTTGCCGTCCTTAACGCCAATAATAATGAACTTCATCGCATCAGCATGATCTGTATCTGTCATGAGCATGTCGATACCGGCATTAACACCGAGGATAACATTCTCCCTGTAAGACGCTCCCGAACAGTGCATTACTGCATCCCAGTCAGAAAGAACGATGCCCTTAAAGCCCATATCATTTTTGAGCATGCTGATATACTTTTCATTCTCGTGCATCTTTGTTCCGTTCAAAGCAGAGTGAGAGAGCATTATCACCTGTACGCCTTCATCTATCAGAGCCTGATAGATAGAGATCTGCTCTTTGATCTGGTCTTCGGAGATCTTCGCATCACCACGGTCAAGCGGAGTGCTCTCGCCCGTTCCGTAAGCTGTCAGACCGTCACCGAAGAAATGCTTCGGGCAGACAATGACGCCCTGCGAAAGAAGTCCCTTTGTGTATGCAACAGCGAGGTCAGTTACGATCTTGCTGTCAGAAGAATAAGACTCATAAGTGCGTCCCCATCTGGGATCGTTTGCAGTAGCAACACACGGCGCAAAATTAAGTATCATCCTGGTCTGGACGATATCGCTTCCAACAAGTTTTCCGTACTCTTCAGTGAGTGCCGGATCATTTGCAGCACCAACATTTATGTTGTGCGGGAAGATAACGCATCCGGATGCAAAGTTAACACCGTGGACACTGTCATTACCATAGATATAAGGGATCTTCGCAGAAGACTGGAGAGCATAATCCTGATAGCTCTTTACGGTTTCTCTCCAGGCATTCACACCAGGCATCGGCCAGTTATCGATTCTTGCAATTACAGAACCGTAATCGTTTGTCTTCATCTCAGTCGGATGAGTCTTTTCAAGAACAGGCTGGATCATCTGCGCTGCCTTCTGCTCCAATGTGAGTGAAGCGCATATCTCTTCGGGAGTCATGGATGCGTATTGGGACGCAGCATTGTTATTGCTTTCCTGACTTCCGTTGTTTACATCTGAACAGGCAGAAGCTGCAATTACTGACAGGATCAGGATTCCGGCAATAAGTCTTTTCATATTAAACACTCCCTAGATATTATTTAGGCCGTCCCTTGAGACGGCCTTGTTAATTACTTGTTTTTGTCTGTCAGTCTGACGGGCCGGGATCATTTGAATCGTCGTAGTCAGAAACAGGTTCAGAAGCAGGCTTGCTCTGGACAGGCTCTGTTACTGCGGGCTCGTAAGACGGAGCGGGCTCAGGCTTCGCTTCCGGAGCTTCATAAGCGATAGCCACATCAGGTGCTGTATCGATTCCGGAATAATCCTGGGGATATACGACACTTAAGTCACCGTCAGCCACATAGATCTTCTCGAAATCAGGACCGTCAACAGTAAGCTTCTCCATAAGTCTCTTTGCAAGACCTTCAACTACTGCCTTCTTCTCCATAAGGATCCTCTTGGTCTCTTCGTAGCAGGAATCGATGATATACTTGATCTCTTCATCGATAGCAGCTGCTGTCTGGTCAGAATAGCTCTGGACCTGACCCATTGAGTAGCCTAAGAATACTTCCTCATTCTCGTCACCGAATACCATGTTGCGGAACTTCTTTGAAAGACCGTAACGCTTGATCATGTTTTTCGCGATGTTGTTGCATGTCTGAAGATCTGAAGAAGCGCCTGTGGAGACTTCACCGAGGAAGATCTCTTCTGCGGCACGTCCGCCCAATGCCATCTTGATGGTATCGAGCAGCATCTTCTCTGTATAGAAATCAGTATCTTCGATCGGCTTATAAGCGGTAAATCCGCCTGCTCTGCCTGCAGGAATGATCGTTACACGGTCGACCTTCTCGAACTCTGATGTTGCACGGAGTACTACAGCGTGGCCTGCTTCGTGATATGCGGTAAGACGCTTAACCTTGTCGCTGAGCTTCTTGGAATTCTTCTGGGGACCCATCTGAACTCTGAAAGTAGCATCAGTGATCTCCTGCATCGTGATCTCTTTCTTATTGTGACGTGCAGTCATGAGAGCTGCTTCGTTAAGAAGGTTCTCAAGATCAGCACCTGTGAATCCTACTGTTGAAAGAGCAACCTCGTGGAGATCAACGTCCTTTGCGAGGGGCTTCTTTCTTGCGTGGATCTTGAGGATAGCTTCACGTTCATCAGCATCAGGCATATTTACCATGATACGTCTGTCGAAACGGCCCGGACGCAAAAGCGCGGGGTCAAGAACGTCAACACGGTTCGTAGCTGCCATGACGATTACGTTGGAGTTAACATCGAAGCCGTCCATCTCAACGAGGATCTGGTTCAATGTCTGCTCACGCTCATCCTGTCCGCCGCCAAGGCCTGCGCCTCTCTTACGGCCGACTGCATCGATCTCATCGATGAATACTACGGAAGGAGCTTCCTTCTTGGCATCAGAGAAGAGGGATCTTACACGCGAAGCGCCGACACCGACGAGCATCTCGACGAAGTCAGAACCTGAGATATAGAAGAACTTAACGCCTGCCTCACCTGCTACGGCTCTTGCAAGCAATGTCTTACCTGTACCGGGTGCACCGTAAAGGAGAACGCCCTTCGGGATCTTAGCTCCGAGCTGCTGGTACTTCTTAGGATTCTTAAGGAAATCAACGATCTCCTGGAGTTCTTCCTTCTCTTCAACAGAACCTGCAACGTCAGAGAACTTGACCTTATCTTTGTTAGGGTCTGATAATCTCGCGCGGTTGTTACCGAAGCTGAATACGCTGTTGCCGTCTCTGCTCTGTCTTGTGATGCTCATGAAGAGAACAACCACAACGATAAGAGATACAGCGAAGAGGACCACATTGACGATCAGTGACCAGTCAAAAGGTTCCTGGTAGTTGTAGTTCTGGATCTTGCCCTGGTTCTTAGCCTTATCGAGCTTTAAAACGAGATCATCAACATACTCGTAAGGAACGTCCTGAGTAACCTGCTCATTGATTCCCTGTGCGTTTCTGTAGGTTACGACAACTGTCGTTCCCTTGATCTCTACAAGGCTTACGTCGTTGGCCTCATCTTCGATGATGGCCATAACATCAGACAGTGTAGCCTTTTCCTTCTGTCCGTAATTTCCACCAAACACGATAGTCGAGAATGCGATCAATATGACTATCATAATGACATAGAAGAATAATCCTCCGCCTATCGGTTTGATATTCTTTTCGTTCTTATCAGATGACACTTTCTCTTATTCCTTTCTTACGATCCTAATGTCGTCGAAATCTCTGTATTTGCCGTCAAGGTCAAGACCATATCCGACAATGAATTCATCCGGGACTGTGATCCCGTTATAATCAGGTACCAGGTCGTTGATTCTTCTGCTCGGCTTGTCAAATGCCGTACAGATCTTAAGGGACTTGGGCTGTCTCTTAAGGAGCTGCTCTTTGAGAAGCGCAAGAGTCCTTCCGGTGTCGATAATGTCTTCGACGATAAGGACATTCATATCCTTGATGTCATAAGACATATCCTTCTTGATCTTAAGTTCTCCGCTGGAGAACTCTCCGACATAAGATGAAACCTGCATAAAATCAACAATAACAGGCATCTCAAGTCTTCTTACAAGGTCTGCAGTAAAGATAAAAGCTCCGGTAAGGATACCTACCACGACGAGAGGTTCATCCCCGTAATCGCGGTTGAGTTCGCTGCTCAGACGGTCAAGCATCTGCTCGATCTCACTATGAGAAACTAACACCTGATCAGTATTGATAGCCATAGTCCTTTACTGCCTTTCTATCGCGATCCTGACAAAAGTTCCGGACTTGCCTTCGCTCTGCCCTGCCGCGGTATATTTCTCATAACTTACGGCGTTCGTAAAACCGGTGCCGTGTCCGAATCCCGGTAACCACAATATCTCCCCGTCCTTCCGGATAAAGATGATCTGAGATCTGACAGATTCAGGGATCTTAAGGTCAGTAAGCAAGCGGTTAAGCTCTTTGCTGCCCGAAGAACCTGCTCTCTTCATCCTGAGTGGCGTATCGATCCCGCCCGGATTACCTGCCGTGACCCTGCCTTCTGAGAACACCTCAATAGGGCAAAACCACGAAAAATTATTATACTCCAATTCGCGCGTGTTCTCAATTATTCTTGTTTTTAATATATATAAAGAATGAGGTATCTTTGCGTTATTTTCGTCCTTATTTCCGCCTTCCGGAAGAGTTATCTCCAGTTCTGCGGGGCCATCTGCCACGATAAAGCCCATCTCTTCAGCGATCTTTACGGCCAGTGACCTGATTCCGTCCTGTGTTCCGAACGCGAAAACATCCCCGTGCCTGTATGCTTTCCTGCCAAAAGGCATGTCAAGGAAAGCCTCTCCTGAAGGCGCGCTTCCGATAAGGTCAAAGCAGTCATTGAGATTGCTCTCTTCAAAATCGATAAGATCCCCGAATGTCTCCTGCCACAAAGCCCTGACAGCACGTGATTTCATGGCATTATGAAGGCCACTGATACCTGATACGGAAAGCACCGGATAACCTGAAAGGAGCCTTCTGTTAGCTGAATACGATTCCAGAGCCTGACTTGTGATGTAATCGAGGTCATCTGATAAGAGCTTATATGTTCTTGTAAGCGGAACCGTGGGATCGCCATAGGATTCAGAGATCTTCGGGAAGATATCGTTACGCCAGGTATTGCGCGTACCCATAGTCGTAAGGTTCGTCTGGTCGATCGCGTAGCTTACGCCAAGCGTATCAAGATAATCCACAAGCTCGCTCTTCTTAAGGCAAAGGAGAGGTCTGATGATCCTTCCTGCTAAAGGCTTGGGATTTACAAGGCCCTCCAGTCCTGAACCCCTGAAAAGGTTCATCATCATGGTCTCGGCGACATCGTCCTTATGGTGGGCGATCGCTACGCGGACAGTCTTGCCCGTAGCATTCTCGAGAGCTTTGGCATACTGCTCAAAGGCCTCATATCTTAAGACTCTTCCGGCTGTCTCTTCAGAAATATGGTTCTTTTGGGAAAAATCCTTACAATCAAAATCCAGGACCTTGAGCTCAACGTTATTCTCTTTGCAAAGCTCCTTTACGAGCTCTGCCTCATCGTCGCAGACACCCGGTCTTAAATGGTGATTGCAATGGAGAGCATATATATCACAATCAATATCGAAACAGTTCCTTAGGCCTTTGAGGATATGCAAAAGAGCAACAGAATCAGGACCTCCGGACAGACCGACAACAATAATGCCACAGTCAAAGAGTCCTTTACTTCTGGAAAATTCAAGGACCCTGTCTAAGATCTCAGCTGTCTCTTCTTTTTTCAAACCTTAAAAACCGTCCGGGAAACTGTCATTTGCCTGTGCAAAGAAGTCGTCATTTTCCGGCGGTGCATCGTCATTGCCAGGCATGGGAGGTTCCGGGATCGGACCCTCATCCGTCGTCACACTCTCAAAATTATAATTCTGTGCAGCTGCATCGCCGTCCACAGTCCTCGTATAAGCACTGCCGGACTCCTCTTCGGGATCCTTCTCGCTGTGCTCGATAAACATGGTCTTTCTGGGGACCCACCATACGGAGTCCCTGCCGGTCCTGCCGTGACGGTTCTTAGACAGGTAGATGTAAGCAGGCTTGGCATCTTCCTTATCCTTGAAATTGACCGTCTGCGGAGCTTCCTCTCCTTCAGCCGAACCTTCCTCATCCTTCTTCTTGTAGTAGTCAGGTCTGTCGATGAACATTACCGTATCGGCATCCTGCTCGATCGCACCTGAATCTCTCAAATCTGAAAGCTGGGGCGTGTGGTCATCTCTCTGCGCAGCGCCTCTGGAGAGCTGTGAAAGAGCAATGATCGGTATATTGAACTCCTTTGCAAGGAGCTTTAATGATCTCGAAATAGCCGTAACTTCCTCGTTACGGGATCTGCTGCCCGCACCGGGCATGGTCATGAGCTGCAGATAGTCGATGACAACGAGCTTGGGCGCATTGGGACCTGCAAACAACTGCTGGAGCTTGGACTTCATCGTGATCGGGTTGGTATCCGAGTTGTCATCGATAAAGATCGGATACTCAGCCAGGAGCTTTAACGCCCTGTCGATCTGCTTCTGGTCGGCTTCGCTCATCTTGTGTGAGTAGATGATCTCGCTTACAGGCTTATTCATGAATGAAGACATAAGTCTTGATGCGATCTCGGACTTACTCATCTCGAGTGAGAAGATCGCAACGGGATTCTGGTTGGCAGCTACATTCGCAGCCATATTGATAGCAAGCGCGGACTTACCCATTGAAGGACGCGCAGCAAGGATATTAAGTGAACCCGGCCTTAATCCTCCGAGCATGGAATCGAGCTTCGGGAAACCTACCTTGACCTTGCCTCCGACATTATCATCCTTAAGTTCCTTATAGATCTCGGTCATGGTCATCTTAAGGATGTCCGGCATGCCTTCAAAGCCCTTGGTCTCACCTGCCGATCTCAATGCAGAGATCTCGGAGACCGCATAGTCAACGGCTTCAGATGCACGCATCTTGCCGCTGGTAGCCTTGGTCTTGACGTCTTCAACCGCCTTAAGGAGCTTAGCCCTGTCAGATCTCTCACGGATAGCTTCGATATAGCTGTCCAGAGCTGTCTGGACGGCAGTCTTATCGCCTACCCTGTAAACATATCTCTGTCCGCCGGCCTTGTCGGCAAGACCTCTTCTCTCAAGTTCTGAGAATACAGTGATTCTGTCGATCTGGGCATTATCAAGGAACATGTCTGTAATGACACTATAGATAACACGGTTGCGCGCATCGGAGAAATCCTTCTCTTCGATCTTGTTCTCGACGACTTTGAGAATGGCGTTGTTCCTGCGCATGCAAAGAGCAAGCAGCGCCATCTCCACGTCTACTTCGCCGTTCGTATCAGTTCCCTGATCAATAAGATTATTCAGATAATCCAGATCTTCAGCCATATGGAATCAAACCCTTATCAGGCACCTGTAACTACTTCAACATTGATATCTGCAGATACCTGGGGGTGAAGCTTAACTCTTGTCTTAAACATTCCGGTATTCTTGATCGGGCTGGAGATAACGACCTTCTTCTTATCGATATCGAAGCCTTCCTTCTTAAGGCTGTCGGAAATATCCTGAGCTGTAACAGCACCATAGAGTCTTCCGTCTGCGCCGCCTCTTGCAACTACCTTAAAGACCTTGCCGTCAAGGATCTTCTTGGCATCCTGTGCTGCGATCAATGCCCTGCGCTCGTGCTCAGCCTTAGCACCGGTCTGAAGCTTAACTTCATTAAGATTCGCGGAATTGACTTCCTTTGCAAGACCCTTCTTGAAAAGGAAATTCCTCGCATAACCGTCGCTGACGTTAACAACATCATTTGCTTTGCCGACATTCTTGACATCTGAAAGCAGTATTACCTTCATAAAATAACCTCCGCCGATAACCCGGATATTAGATTTACAAAACAATCGGGCTATCTCCTAAGAACATATTATATGCTCCGGGAGGGCCCGATTGTTATTACATTTTTTAAATTATAACTTAGCTGGCCTGATTTGTGTTAAACCGGACAGCTATTGTCCCAAAAACGGATTACTGTACCGTGTAGGGCAAAATTGCAACCTGACGTGCACGCTTGATAGCTGTTGTAAGCTCACGCTGGTGGATTGCGCATGTGCCTGTCATTCTCTTGGGAAGGATCTTTCCGTTCTCGGAAATGTACTTCTTGAGTGTGACATCATCCATAAAGTCGATAGACTCAACCTTATTAGCGCAGAAGTTGCAAACCTTCCTGCGTGTTCTTCTCTGCCTCATTCCGCCGGCAAACTCTCTACCACCGGCTCTGGGTGCTCTGTTCTCTGCCATTTTGAGTGATCTCCTTTAATTAAATCTCAAATGGAAGCTCACCGGACTGACCTTCATCGAAACCGCCTGTAGGTGCATCGATCTGCATGTTAGGTGCAGTAGGAGCACTTGCAGCAACTGAATCTGCAACAGGTGCAGGTGCGCTGAAGGACTGTGTAGGAGCGACAGGCTCCTGACGATATGTCTCACCGGATGCAACGCCAGAGGATTCTACGAACTCTGCCTCATCGACAACTACCTCAGTAATGAACTTCTTCTGTCCATTCTGATCGTCGTAGCTTCTGGTCTGAATGCTTCCTACCAAACCGATGCGGTTGCCTTTATGGAAATACTTCTGAATAAAGACTGCAGTCTGACGCCATGCAACACAGTTGATGAAATCAGCCTGTCTCTGACCGTTGGCATCCTTAAAACGTCTGTCAACAGCAATAGTGAAGTTGCAAAACTGGGTCTGGTTGGATGTAAGCTTTACTTCCGGGTCCTTAGTAAGTCTTCCGACTAATTCTACTTTGTTCATTTACTGTTACCTTTCCTGTCTAAAGTGATTACTCACCGACACGAACAATGAGATAACGGATTACACCATCAGTGATCTTGAGAACACGCTCAAGTTCCTTAGGGAAAACGCTATCGGCAGTAAATACAGTCTGAACATAGTAGCCGTTCTTCTGACCATCAATCTCGTAAGCGAGCTCACGTGTTCCGATTGCATCAAATGTGTCAATCGTAGCACCTGATTCGATCTTAGCCTTAATTGTGTCAGTAAGAGAAGCAATTCCCTCTTCACCGTTAGCGGTGCTGAGGATAGCGATCAAACGATATTGGTTTGCCATGTCATTCACCTCCTTCTGGACTTTACGGTCCGGCCTTGATCCGGACAAGGATACCGCCCATATATAAGCGGCATCGAGAAGAATAACACAGCGATAGAGCCAAAGTCAAGCATTTACCAGGCGAAAAGCCGTCTCTCTTAGTTCGCATCCTGCCTAAAATTCTTACTGAGCAAAGTTTAACAACCCCAAAAACAAAATTCTACCCTTTGAGAGCAGATTGAGACTTTTTGGGGGTGTTTGAGACTGGTCTCAATTTTTGGGACAAAATTTACAGACGGCCTTTAAACCCTGGAAGCCCCTAATTCTTTGATTATGTAGGGGAAAAGCAGGTCGAGCCACGCACCCAGTGCTTTCGCAGTATGGAGGTATGTCTCGTAATTCTCACCGGTCGGATCAGGGACTGAGATAGACATTATCCTGCCTGAAGAGTCCTTCATGACCAGGCCGTTCTTAGCCGCGAACGTCGAGAGGGAGAAAACCTTGTCTTTTATCTCAGGAAACGCCTTGATTATCGCAAATGCCTGTTCGTCCCTGACAGTAAGGATCAGGTCGTTGTCATCGTAAATAGCCGGATTAGCCCTTCTGGACTCTATGGAGCCGAGACCCCAGCCGGTAAGTTCCTTTACAGCCTTGTCCATCTGGGAATCAGGATCCATTCCGTCCATGGCGGTAAGGCCTGCTGATTCACAGTAGATCTCGAAGCCCGTATCGCTCATCCTGTTCGAGATGTAAGGCTCATTCTTTTCGAGCTTGCGTCTCATGAGAGATTCGCAGCATGCGGATAAAGATGTGTTGTTGTCATCAACGAAGAGAACGGACGCAGTAAATGTATCCTTGAACGCGTCGATCGGAAGCGGTGTTCTAGAAGGTCTAGCGGGCTTGGGCATGCCGGGGGTCAGTTCCTCCTTCTTGCCTGCTGCCTTTGAAAGCCTGTTCATGTAAGCAACGGATAAGCCCTCGCCGTCAAAGCCCTGGGCGAGGATCACGTCGACTTCCTGGACATCCAGGAATCTCAAGCCTTCGAAAAGTCCGTGGGAAGCGCAGGATACATCAACGGTCTTTCCGTAAACACAGAACTCCGTATGAGCTGATAAAATCTCATCATTAAGCTTCTCGTAGACTGCCTTGATCTCTTCTCCGCAGTAGAGTCCGATCCTGGCAAACGGGTTGGAAGCCAAGATCTCACGTGACCTTAAGATGAAAGGAGACGCGATATTTACGAGCTCTTTGGCTTCGTCATCGGTAAGCTTCTTAAGATCTTCAACGGTAAAAGACGTCTTCTTGATCTTGCCGTCAGAACCTGCGGCATCGTCGCCTTCGATCTTTGTGCCATCAGGCATCTTCATTATCTCCACCTGAGCGTAAGGCGCATAATGGCGGTATTTCATTCCGGGTGACCTGGGTGTTTCCTTGTCTGCTAAAGAACCAGACATAACCGCTTCGCTGCCGTTAAGTACTGCGTCGATATCAGCTTTGGTTACGGCGCCGGGTCTTAAGATCACGGGATCTTTTCCGGTGCAGTCGACAACGGTCGATTCAAGTCCATATTCGGAATCACCGCCGTCGATTACCGCATAGATATATCCGTCCATGTCTTCAAGAACAGATCTTGCGCCCGTGGGTGAAGGTCTGCCTGAGAGGTTCGCGGAAGGTGCTGCGACTGGAACGCCGCATGCTTTAAGGAACTTGTTTGCAACAGGATGGGAAGGCATTCTGACGCCAACTGTATCAAGGCCTGCAGTGGTCTTGTCCGAAATGGAATCAGCCTTCTTCATTACTATAGTAACAGGGCCGGGCATGAAAGCATCGATAAGCTTTTGTGCAAGAGGAGTGACCTCTGATACGATACCGGCTATCTGTTCTTTGTCGCCGATATGGCAGATAAGCGGGTTGTCTGCAGGGCGTCCCTTGGCTTCGAAAACCTTCTTTACGGCTTCACCGTTTCTTGCATCACAGCCAAGACCGTAAACGGTCTCTGTGGGGAAACCGATTACTTCGCCGTTCTTAAGGTGCTCAGCCGCATCCTTGATCGCCTTGGAATCATCTGAATCTATAAGTAATGTCTTGTCATATCTTTTTTCGCGTTCCATATATGCCTCTTATCACTCTTCGCTTGAACCTGCGTTCTCTGCAGCCTGTGCCAGTGTCAATGCGTCAACGATCTCATCGAGATCACCTGCAAGTATTGCATCCAGTTTATAAAGCGTTAACCCGATCCTGTGGTCGGTAACTCTTCCCTGATGGTAATTATATGTCCTTATCCTCTCGGATCTGTCACCTGTTCCAACCTGGGATTTTCTCTCGTTGTTATGTGCATCAACGTCAGCCTGATGTGCGATATCCCACAAACGTGACTGCAGGACTTCCATCGCCTTTTCCTTGTTCTGGATCTGTGATCTCTCATCCTGGCAGGTAACGACCATTCCGGTCGGAAGGTGCGTAATTCTAATGGCGGATGAAGTCTTGTTGATGTGCTGTCCGCCTGCGCCTGACGCTCTGAATCTGTCGATCTTAAGGTCATTCGGATTTATCTCGACATCAGTAGGCTCAGCCTTCGGAAGCACTGCAACCGTAGCAGTCGAAGTGTGGATCCTTCCGCCTGATTCCGTAACAGGAACTCTCTGGACTCTGTGAACTCCGCTCTCAAACTTCAGTCTTGAGAAAACTCTCGGGCCGTCGATCTCGGCAACTATTTCCTTATATCCGCCAAGCTCTGTCGGGCTCTCATCAACGATACTTACATCAAAGCCCTTAAGCGCTGCATATCCCTTATACATCTTGAAAAGGTCACCTGCGAAAAGCGCGGATTCCTCTCCGCCTGCACCTGCCCTGATCTCAAGGATAACGGATCTGTTATCTCGCGGGTCACCGGGCGTTAGGTAGATCATGAGTTCTTTCTCAAGAACAGCAAGCCTGTCCTTGGCATCGGCAAGTTCGGCATTTGCAAGACTTCGCATCTCATCGTCGCCTCCGAGATCACCGCTCTCAAGAAGGCTTAGGATGCCGGAGATCTCTTTCTCGCATGCTTCGTAACTTCTGATAGCTTCAACCTGCGGATTAAGAGCAGCAAGTTCCTTCGAATATTTCGTATATTCATCCGGGCGTGAAGCAACAGCCGGGTCACTTAATGTGCCGGTCAGCTCTTCATACTTCGCGAGGATCAGGTCTGTCTTACTCTTATCTATTGCCATAGCTATACAAAAATATCACATTAGAATAATTATATCCAATTAACCAGGCGTCACCAACGGCTCAACATTTTCCGCAGTTTTTTTGCGAAAAAAGTTGAGGAAAAAGTTGAGAAATGGGAAAACTCAACATTTTCCGCAGGTTTTTCGCGAAAAATGTTAAGGAAAATGTTGAGGTCAAGCGAAATGGCTTCCTGACGCACTGCATTTTTCACACTATAAACCGGGGCCGCCTCATTCCCAAGACGACCCCGTTATAATGTTTTTTTATGCCTGCGGCAATACCTCATACTCGATCTTGTGTCTTAACGGCTTCTGGCAGCGCGGGCAATATACGAATCCGTGCTGATACCATGCCCTGTGGCCAAGGTCATATGTATGGTAATTGAATTCGTAATAGCAATACTCACATTTGCAGTGGAACGTCGGATTGTACTCTTCGTATCCCGGTACCGGATTGGGATTGACCACACCGGAATTCTGTACCCATCCTCTTGTATCCATAGGCTGCTGAGGTGCAACAGGTGCTATGGTTACCGGAGCTACAACAGGTGCAGCGGGTGCGGGCGCAGGTGCAGGCGCAACAGGCGCAGCCGCCTGAACCGGTGCAGATGCCGGAGTTGGTGTTGCTGCAACCGGAGCGGGTGCAGGTGTTGTAACAGGTGCCGCGGCAGGAGCAGGTGCCGGCCCAGGCTTTGTTGCAACCGGTGCGGGCTTAGCTGCAGCGGGTGCGGGTGACGCCGTGGGTGCTGCCGCAGGAGATGTCTGCGTTCTTGCAAAACCCGACGGGAATCCTGAACTTACACGTCCGGTTGAAGGACCGGGTGCCGGCGCGGGCTTTGCAGCAGGCGCAGGCTTAACTGTATAAGTAGCAGATGCCATTGGACGTGTTGGTGCGGGTTTTGATGAAGGCACGAATGCTCTCACAGAGAGCGTGCGGAAATCAAGACCGCACTTCCTGCAGAAATTTGCTGTATCAGCTCCCATCGTACCGCATTGAGGACAAAACTTGCTCATAATAAAATCCTCCTCTTATTCCATATCCCGTCCCGTATAAACGGAACTAAAATATTATAAGGGTTTTACGATATTCAGGTCAAATATGCCTGACAAATTTATTGAGAGCTGCTGTCGTCTATGATATTGCCGTTTCTGACGTTCTTCTCGATCAGGTTTTCTCTTGCGTATTCCCAGATATCTTCAGAACCCGCATGGGTAGTCTGATTGCGCTTCATTACCCAGCTGCGCTGGACACTATGTTCTTTCCATGCTCTTCCATTTGTTGCATCGTTAAGGATAAGGGGCTGGAAGCAGTCCATGGTTCTTGCAAACTTTGCTTCAGGTGTCTTCTGCTCTTCAAACTCAAGCCAGAGCGACTTTAAGTATTCACCCTGGTCTTCAGGAAGCAGGCTGTATATCTTGTCAGCGGCCAAAGCTTCGCGTGCTGCCTGTGTCTTCTTTCCTTCCTCATCGTATGCATAAGTGTCACCTGCATAGACTTCAACGAGATCGTGGATAAGAAGCATCGTCATAGTCTTTAAGACGTCGATCTTCTCATTTGAATATTCACTTAAGAGCACCGTCATTATCGCCATGTGCCATGCATGATCAGCGTCATTTTCGCGCGTCTCGCAATCGGTAATATAGCTCTGGCGCTTGATCATCTTCTCTTTGTCGATCTCTCTGATAAATGCCAGCTGCTTCTCGAATCTTTCCTGATCAAACATATTAATACCTCGTAATTCCTATTGATTACTACAGTATAAATCATAAAACCCGGATGCATATTACAAATGCACCCGGGTTCTAGAACAGACCGGTTTAAAGTGTTATCTGTTATCCACTTTCTCAGGATACATATCGTGGTTGAAGAGCCTGTCCTCTGCCACCTTTTCCCATTTCGTTCCGGGCTTGCCGTAATTGCAGTACGGATCGATGGAAATGCCTCCACGGGGAGTGAACTTGCCCCATACTTCGATATATTTAGGATCCATGAGCTTGATAAGATCTTTCATGATTATGTTTACGCAGTCCTCATGAAAGTCACCGTGATTGCGGAAGGAAAAAAGATAGAGCTTTAACGATTTGCTCTCGACCATGCGTACCGAAGGAACGTATGAGATCGTGATCGTCGCAAAGTCAGGCTGTCCTGTGATAGGACAAAGGCTTGTAAATTCCGGACAATTGAACTTTACGAAATAGTCATTGTCAGGATGCTTGTTCTCGAATGTCTCAAGAACATTAGGATCGTAATCCTGGCTGTAGCTTGTGCCTGCACTTCCGAGCTTTGTAAGGCCTTCCTTCTCACGCATGGATATCACCCCTTAACGATATTGTATTTGATGCCGTCGTCGTAAACGTCGATGCCTTCCTTCTTCTTGATCCATCTTACAACAACATATGTTACCGGTGTAAAGATAACCTCATATGCAACCTTGAAAAGATACTGGAAAAGGATCATCTTGAGCACGACTGAATTTTCCATTGTTCCCCAGAAAGAGATAGTGATGAAGATAACTGAATCCAATCCCTCTCCGACAACAGTAGAAAGGATCGTTCTGAGCCAGAGGTTCTTGCCCTTCGTTGCGACCTTAAGTCTGGACAATAAGATAGAGTTGGAGAACTCTCCGAAAAGGTAACCTGCAAAAGATGCGACAGCCACTCTCGGCGTCGTACCCATAACGATCTCATAAGCGCCCTGGTTCTCCCAGTAACCGGGATGAGGAAGAGCGATCGTAATGAGATAGATAAGCACTGCAAAAAAGCTGCATGCAAATCCGAGCCAGATGATCGTCCTTGCCTTCTTAAATCCGTATACTTCCGTGAACACATCACCGATGATGTATGTCAGAGGGAAAAGGATAACTGCTGCAGGAAGCGTGATGTTCTCTGTTACTGCCCACATCTTTCCTGCGATGAGGTTTGAGAGCAAAAGGCATGACACGAAAATAATGCCGATGCACATGAATAACTTTGATACTGTTTTAGATTCACTCATAATTCTTCTCCAAATAAAAAAAATGACTCCAAAACAGGAGTCACATTCAATCAAAAATGCATTTCATAAACGCAATCTAAAACTGATCCAAATGATTGTCCTGGTTTTGTTTTCCGACAGGATGGCACAAACGAACTGTCGGCGCGTGTCTTTCGCGCGCTCAATAAAATAACATCTAGTTTCCGTAAGGTCAAGAAAATATCTTTTAGGATTGGTTATTTAATATTTTTTTTGGT
The DNA here is from genome assembly GCA_902782235.1 of Oscillospiraceae bacterium. Classification (GTDB taxonomy): domain Bacteria; phylum Bacillota; class Clostridia; order Saccharofermentanales; family Saccharofermentanaceae; genus Saccharofermentans. Next base: position 8,452 of record CACZML010000027.1, on the reverse strand, counting down.
AAGAGCGATCTGCCTGCCCTCACCTGTTATCGTGGGGATTATCGCCCTTGCTTCGCCAAGTTCAAACGTGCCGTCATAACCAACTACTTACTACCCGGAATATGCGGAAATGTGACTATTCCGGCGGTTCTTTTCTTCACTTTACCTTTAATGCTTTTTGCAGGCTACAATTATTTTTGACAATCATTATGGGGATAATGGAGATGTAATTATGAAGAATTCAGCAGTAAGAGTGGTTTCTGCGGCTTTGGTTTTCGCGATGGCCATATCGTTTGCAGCATGCGACAAGAAGGGCGGCGGAACAGATCCGCAAAATCAGAACCAGAGCCAGAACATTAACAGCAGAGTAGGCAAGAAGATCGCGGAAGATTCGCCCTGGTACAATTCGGTTAAGACGGAGATCACGCCGCAGATTGGTGCGAGCAAGGTTGTAAAATACACGACTTCGGTTCTGGCGGGAGCCGATGACAAGAATATAGTCATCTTCACGAGCGGCGACGCTCATTCTACGCCCGGCGTTATCTATATGGGTTACAGAGGTCCCAATGAAGCGGTTGCCATGCTGACGATCGTGGACAGGGCTTCCAAGCAGGTCACGAAAACGATCGACCTGTATAAAGATCTTACGGATGTGCCCCTTGTCCAGTCAGCTAATTATGCTGACGGCAAGATCAAGGTTGTATATGAGATGTACGATGAGTACACTGGCGCTCCCAGTTATCGCGAGGACACTATTGATCCAGCCACCGGAACAGTATTGGACAGTAAGAAATCGGTGCCTTCCAAGAATTGCTACGTCGAACGTGTGGTTTATGCCGGCCAGTACAAAGTAAGCATCTGCCAGGCAGGCAATGAAAACATGTACTATATGCTCAGGATCGGTTCGCCGGACGGACAGGAAAAAGAAGTTGCCCTTAAGGTCGAAGGCAAGAGCGTTTGGGATGTCAACACTGTTATTCCTGAAGGCGATGATAAAATCATTGTTCCTGCACATACTGACGGCGATGCAAGACTGGTCCTTGAGGTCGATCTCAAAGCAGGCCAGGTTAAAGCGCTTGATGCCAAAGACTTTGAATGGCTCGACTTCGATCAAATGGAAACATGTAAGACAGGCGATGACGGATATCTGTATTACAACACTTCCACGGGCATTACCAGGGCAGACTTAAAGAACAAGACTGCGCAGGAGATCTTCAATTTCAGCTGGTGCGGTGAGAACAGGGATGAGCTCTCCACTCTGAAGATCGCAAGCTGTTCCGGTGATTCGATCATTCTTTGCGGAGAAGTATATGAGAACACTGAATTCAGGAGTATCAAGCAGCCGCCTTTTGTTATCTTGGATTTCTCGAAGGCTGATAAAAATCCTCATGCGGGAAAGACCATCCTGACGATCTATGCGCCTAATGGTTATGTAGATAAAAAGATCGCTGATGTTATCAATCAGTTCAACAGCACGAACGGCGGATACTTTATCGAGTTTACCGACCGTTATGCCGCCGATGAGAAATACGATTACAGCAATATAAACAGCCAGGATGAATCTGCTGCAGTTCTGCTTAACGGCGATGCGAAGCTTAGCAACAAACTCGCGATGGACATCATTAACGGCGAAGGTCCGGATATCCTTATGAATGTCGGCGATCTCGGCCAGCTCAACAATTCCAGTTATCTTGTTGACCTGTCGAAATATGCTGAAGGTTTGGACAAGGAAAAGTATTTCATGAACATCATCGAAGGTGCCAAAACTAATGGTGCCCTTTACCAGATGCCTCTTTGCTTCGGAATCGAAGGCATCGTAACTGATGCTAAATACGCAGGCGCAAGCGGAGTCGGCTTCACTACCAAGGAATATGAGGCGTTCCTTAGGGGCGCGCTGAACGGCACGGACGTAATAACTTCAGGCCAGGCGATATACTTCACCAGGCTCTTTTGCAACATGAGCGATAAGTTCATCTCAAGCAACAAGGCGGATTTCTCAGGCAAGGAGTTTGCCGAGCTTGCAGAATACGTTAAGAACAATGTCATCGAGAAGCCCAAAAACGATGACAATTCCGGTGATGGTTACGATGGTGCAGTGACATCAACGAGCAATGCCGGTTATGGCACGCCCGCCTACTATATGACGGTCTCCGGCATCGGCCATTTCTTTATGAACATGACTGATCCTCAAAGCGACACGACGATCTTGGGTATCCCTTCGACTGACGGAAGAGGTCCGATGTTTAATATCCGTGTATCCGTCGCCGTTTCAACTCAGGCTCCGAATGTTGATGCCTGCATCGAGTTCATCAAGCTCCTCATGACAGATGAGATCATGAATTCGCTTGCATCAACTGATTCATTCGTTATAAACCGAGCGGCTTTCAGACAGAATGCGGAAGAGACCGTCGCTTACTTCAACGACCCGGAAAACAGCTCCGCCCCTGGCGCGCCTAATTACAATCCTTTGGGCTTATCTTTCTCCAACAGCAATATCGATAAGGTGGAGAAGATTATCTCGACGGCTTCGAAAATGGATTCCGAAGATGCCGCGATAAGCATCATCCTCTACGAGGAAATGCCGGCATATTTCCTGGGTCAAAAGGACCTTGCTGCGGTAATCACGATCGCTCAGGACAGAGCCCAGAAGGTCTTAAGCGAGAGAGCGTAAGGATATTATTCAAACACCCGCAAACAAAAGCCGGTGTCCTTTGTGAGGATACCGGCTTTTATTATTTCACAGCTTCCGCATTCACATCAGAAAGGCGTGTTTATACTTGTCATGTCGAGATTTCCTGTAACTGCTGCCCAGATAATGAATCCAATTGATCCGATCAGCAGGATGGCAATTATTATCATGATAACCTTGCCTGCAGGATGCGCGATGTTAACGGTTCCGCCGACGCCAAATCTCTTCTCAACATTAAGGCGTGTATCGTTGGGATTGTAATAGAACATTCCTAAGATCCAGCAGTCATCATCATCGAGCAGTTCAAGCTCAGTATCTCTCGCGTATCTCTTCTCAATGGCGATCTGATCTTTCGCAACGATAAGGACAATTACCATGAGAACCAGAGTATATGCAAGAACACCTGCAAGCACAGCGATATCGTTATAAATAAGCATATACAGCACCATAAGCACGGCAACTGCAAGGGCATTTGTCCAGGACATAGCTATAAAAAGGTCTGCCCAGCACTTCTTCTTTGCTCTGCTGTAGTTGGCATTGATATTGCTGTCCTTTGAGATAACAGTATTTCTCATGTTGTCCATCAGATATGCGACAGGCACTATTATGACGCCTATAAACAGGAATGAAAGAGACATCATTGTAAGTGAATATTTCTCGATGGCCAGAGTTTCCGTGATCCTGATGACTCCAAAATCGACAAGCATGGCAAAGACAGATTCAAGAAGGATTAAAGCATTCGGAAGGATCAGCAAGGGCATCTTCAATCCGTGAACCACATTTGTATTCTTAAGATCAGCATATACAGTTCCGGACTTTGTAATTCCGAGTTCCTTCTTAAGGCTCTTTAATTCCGTATTGCCCTTTCCGAATGGAATTGCAATAAGGAACAACGCGAAAACAAGAAGCATGATTGCAAGCGATGTAATTGTCGTTGACGGAAGGAAAACCAGGATAACAGTTGCAACGCAGATAAACACCGTGATCATAAGAGCTCCCTTGCGGCATTCTCCTGCGATCTCTTTTACCCTTTTCGCTGCATCACCTTCATGGAATTTAGGATTATCGCGCACACCGAATATCATCTTTCTTTTCTCAGGTTCCTTGGGAAATCCTATGAAAAACATAATAAGTGCTGATGGTATGATGCAGATTGCCAATATTAAATTTACTAACCAGGTCATATATACTCCCCTATTCAATAAAACTCATCAATGAGCTTCTTTAGTTCTGTTTTCGATACGCCGGACAGGCGTGCTTCAGAAACGATCCTCTTAAGTTCGGTCTTGTTCTCTTCACTCATCTCACCGCTCTGGGCAATGTTCTCTCTTACTCTTGCCCCGTTCTTGCGGTCGGTCATTATATACCCTTCGCTCTTAAGGAGCTGGTATGTTTTGCTGACCGTCATAGTGTTGATACCGATTTCCAGTGCCAGGGCTCTTACGGTGGGAAGCTGTTCCCCGCCTTTAAGTTCGCCGCTCGAGATCCCCATGACTATCTGGTTTCTTATCTGCATGTAGATCGGCACATCTGAGTATTCGTCTATTCTTATGATCACTTCGCTGCCTCCTTGGATTTCTTCTCTTTTCTGACAACGATTATGCCCATTATCACTGCAAAGATTATTAAAGGAAGTCCTGCGATGATGCCGTTAGGCATAGGTCCGAGGACCATAAACTTTTCCAGGTCAGGATTATTCGCATTTGTAAATATCACCGGCATGGTTGCTGTAGCATTGATCGATCCGTGAAGAAGTGCCGCATACCAGATGCATTTTGTCTTGCTGTACACGATCTCTTCCAGCGCACCTAATGTGATGCAGAAAACCGTAAATACGATAAGTCCGAGCACCGGGCTTCCGATATAGTTAAATCCGTATTCATAGCCGCCAATGAGCATGCAGGGAAAATGGAATGCTGCCCAGATAACACCACCAATGATCCATGTGACAGGTCTTGAGAACTTCTTATTAAGTTCAGGATACAGGAATCCTCTCCAGCCTGCCTCTTCACCGATTGCAGTAGAGATATTTATAAACGGAGCAACAAGGAACATCGGAAGACTTGACAACACATATGTCTGATATGTCATTCCCGACTGCTCAAGCTGCTCCATAATATCCACTCCTGCGGCCTCTGACTGAGCTATCAGATAAGATCCGCTTGTATCGAAGAGCCCGGGAAATATCAGAAAGAATAATGCCGCACCTGCTATGACCAGAGGGATAGCAATATAGGCTGCGAAAAAGAGCCATCCGATATTGCCTTTAAACTTCGGCTTCCAACCAATGCTCTTGAAACCGGCTTTAGAGATCAGGACTGCTAAAAGCGGAGCATACATGCAGATGCCAAGTCCAACCTGAAAGACTGTTGTTCCAGTCATTCCGGGATTGTTTACCATATAGAGCGATACGATGATCTGTATCGTCCAGGCTATAAGGTATGTAATAACTACAAATTTAATTACTTTCTTTTTATCCATAACTATCCTTCTTCCATGCATACTTTTTGTATGCTTTGTATTAGTTTTTGTAATACAAAGCATACAGCCATAATTATTCCGTGTCAATATATTTTCGTATGTGATGGATCGTTACAGATAATTACTTATTTAGGAAACTTTTATCGGAAATAACATTCATATCAATATATCTTTCCGAACCGTTGTACCCTTTCAGGACATGACGGTTCGAGTACTGCCAGATGGTCCACTCGACATTACCGGGGATCTTATTGTATACACTTCTGTACCAGATACCGCAGTCGGAAAAATCATCTTTTACTATCGTGCTGTATGTAGCGCTGCTCACGTATATGACAGGCTTTACACCATAGTGGTCCGTAAGGATATCCACCATGGATCTCAGTTCTTTCTTAACCGCATCAACATCGATGTCATCCGCACTGTGGAAGTGACCATAGAATTCGACATCAATAACAGGCGGAAGCATGCCCGGAACTGCTTCAACTGTACTGCAGAAAAGCTTTGCCTGGTTTTCACCTGAAGATTCAAAACTGAAGAAATGATAAGCACCGATCTTGAGTTCAGTTTTAGAAGCCGCATTCCAGTTAGCATCAAAGCAGCGGTCAACAGTTGATGAACCCTCAGTAGCTTTTATGTATGCAAATTCAATTCCCTGAGATGAGAGCACATTCCAGTCGATATCTCCCTGATAAGAAGATACATCTACTCCCTTTGTCGTATAGCCGCTCAGTTCAGGATAGTTCAAATGAAGTATTCCAAAATAGAACGCTGCACACAAAGAACCGCCCAACAGGATCAGGCACGCCAATGCAATTAACATCTTTATAAATAACGGGTTATTCTTCATTAGATAATCTTTCTTTCTCTATTACCTTTTCAAGAAAGATCTTCTTATCGAATCCGCCGCGCTTTGTCCTTTTCGCATCCGCAAGATTTACAATATCTTCAAGAGATGCATTCTCAAGTCCTGCCAGAGACCTTATTACTTCGATCATGTCGGCAAGCTCTTCCAGTCTCTCATCACCTTCGGAAGATAAGACCTCTTCATATTCTTCATTGAGTTTCTCTTCCAAAGACTTTTTATATTCTTCATCGGTAAGAATTCTTGTTACCGGCGTCTCATTATTGTCTGTAATGATCTCCGGAATATTATCCCTGACCAGCTTGTTATATATTCTTTCCATAATTCACCCCATTCAAATCTAATAATCCTAATTATACAAAATATATGTATTTGAAAATATAAAACGACCGGATTGATCCGGTCGCCGCCATTAAAGGACTATGGTGGATGCTACAGGACTCGAACCTGTGACCCCCTGCACGTCAAGCAGGTACTCTAGCCAGCTGAGCTAAGCATCCGTTTTTGAACTTTGAAAGTATACCTTGTTTTATTGTATTTGACAATCTGTACTTTAAAAATGAACCTGATGACCTTTATTAACAAATTGTAAACAGAATTGTTAATAATTCCCTTCATATTTAAATGTTACAAATTGTGTTTTTTTGTAAAAAATCCTTGTTCCGTTTGATAATTTAGGGGTGGCAGCCACCCCTAAACCGCTTGATAATCAGGCATTTTGCGTCAACATGCACAAAAACCCGCGAGCCCGATTGTTAAGATATACAAAATCGAAGAAATTGTGGAAATTATGAACACATTGTGAACTAACTATGATATATTTGTTTCATAAGAAGCACTTATTAATTCGGGGAGGTTGCTTATGAGAAAAATTGGAAAGACACGCAAGGGCTTTACTCTTGTTGAAATGGTATTAGTAATCGCCATCATCGTCATTCTTGCCGGTGTTCTTGTTATCGGTATCGGTTCTTACCTTAATAAAGCAAGAGCTGCTACATCTTCTGTTACAGAGCACAACATTTCAGTTGAGACTCTCAATTCTGAGATCCAGGCTCAGCTCGGCTGACAGAATAATCACAATATAGATATCTAGAGTATTTTGACCTGTCTCAAGGGTGATCAGACATCAAAACCTCTTATCCATAAAAGTGAAGCACGCAAAAAGCCTCCCTAATTTTAGGGAGGCTTTTTGTAGGTGCAGATATTTTCTTATTTTACAAGCGTTACGTTCAACAGCTGAGGATTGTGATCGCTGTTTTTGAATCCGAGATCCTTGATCTCATAAGAATCGACACGGATATTTTTCGAGAGGATAAAACCATCGATAATGTAGTACTGCAGTGTGCTCTCATTGCCTGTAAGAGGCTTATAAAGAGATCTGCATGAAGCCACTTCAGAATCCATCAGGAACTGGCAGTCATTCTCATAAGGAGAAACATCCATAAATGAAGGCTGCCACTGTTCAGGATATACAGGATAGTTGTTCTTCACATTGGAGAAGCTCTGGTTGAAGTCACCGCCTGCAATAACATAATTGCCCTTTGCAGTTTCCTCACTGAATACATCCATGAGCATCTTTGCCTGTGCAGCCTTACCTTCACCATCATCATAAGCTTCGAGATGAAGATTAACGATAACGAGTTCCTTGCCACCTTCGACAGGAATTCTGGTGATGAGAAGACATCTCTTCAGATTGAAAGTTCTGACGGGCCATGCAAACGGGCAAGGCAGCTGAACTCTTGTTGCTGAAGTAGAAGCATACTTGCTGTATGTAGCTATGCCTGAATCGATCTTGCCCATAGGAGGGATCGGGAACGGTGCATATACATCCTTGAAATTATTAGCAAAAGCACTGTTGTTGAAATCCATGGTCTCGAAAAAGAACGACTCATTAATGTGATAGCTTCTGTCACTGTTGAGGTCGATCTCCTGGCAGAGCAGGATATCCGGATCATTTGCTTTAACCTCAGTGATTATCGCATTGAGATTCTCTCTGACTCTCGCTTCATCAGCCGAATAGACCATCTTGCCGCCGTCCATGAAGAAATCAGCATTATCGCCTAAAGCGGCATAACCCAGATTCCATGCGACGAGACTGATCGAATCGCCAGTCTTAAGTTGCTTTGCCTGTCCTCTTAAAGTCTTGACTGAAACCTGCTCTGTATCAGCGGGTTTGTATTCGACTGCAGTAAGCCAGCCCAGCAATGCGCCAACCAGAACTACAAGAACGATTACGATAGCAAGCAGAACTTTAAGGATCGTCTTGATAACTTTCATAAACAACTCCTCATTCCATATAGGGAATTACAAAGTGTATTATAAACTATTTTTTACATAAAAGTATTAAAAGGAGGTTTCAAAACGGCGCTGAATATTACATCTGTTACCGGCGTTCCTTAAGCATGAGGTTCACTCTGTTTTCGATTATTCCGATGACA
>CACZML010000026.1 GCA_902782235.1 Oscillospiraceae bacterium | reverse complement strand
AGGTGATCCCTGTCAAAACCGAAGACATCAGTAAGGAGCTCGTAACTCCACTTGCATCTGTCTTCCTTGAAGTAGTCACCAAGGCTCCAGCTTCCCATCATCTCGAAGAATGTAACGTGGCTTCTGTCACCTACTGAATCGATATCGTTTGTACGGACACAGCCCTGAACATTGCAAAGCCTTGTTCCCAAAGGGTGCTTCTCGCCGAGAAGGTAAGGCATAAGAGGCTGCATTCCGGCAACGTTGAATAATACGCCAGTTGAACCGTCAGATACTAATGATACGGCACCTACATCAACATGACCTCTTTCTATATAGAATTCCTTCCAGGTCTTTCTGAGCTCTTTTGAAGTGAATTGTCTCATCGGGTGCTACTCCTTAATAATAATAAAACTTAGAAATTATAAATCGTTTGATTGTTCTTTGCAATCAGAGCTTATCGAGTTTTGCCGCCTTGGCCGCCTTCTTAATGTACTCGGCGTATTCACGGCATATTTCCTCGCTGTGGATCTCGATCTCGACATTCTCGAAGGTCGACAGCTCGAAAAGGTCGGTATAAAGCGTCGGAGCCCTGCCGGTGACGATATTTATCTCAAGGATGCCCTTTTCGAGCTTGGTATCGTCAGCGATCCTGATCTTGTCATTTACTTTGGAAGCGAAGGCGCCATAAGCCTTGAGCGCGTCCTTTCTGGTCTTGCCCCTGATCGTAAGGCCGAGCTGGGTCCTCTCATTGCTCGAGAAAGCAGATAGCGAATTGTCGATAAAGTTCTTGATCTCCTGCTCCCTGAGCTTTTCCGTCTTGAAATCAATGTATTTGGCGTTGGAGAAGCAGATATTTGCCATGCGGTCAACCCTGTAGCGTCTCAAAGCCGCAGAAAGGGACTGGTCTCTCGGGAGGTCCTTTGCCTCCGCATTGTCGATGGCGATCAGGTAATAGCAGTTATTCTCCCAGTCAAGCGCCATGGGCGATACGATCTTGTCGGAAAGCTCGGTAAGTCCGCTTCCGAGTTTATAGCCGTAAGGGATCTTCAGAGCCGACTTGTCGTTTATCGCAGTTCTTATGTTGTTGAGCCTCGAAATGCACTTCCTGTCGACCTTCTCGTAGTGCGGATAGAGCACACGCTTCTGATAGTCGCCCGTGAAATACGAGGGGAACATATTGATGATCTTATCGCAAAGATCGGAATCGACGAATGTCGTCGTGCTTATCGCATCAACGATAAGTCTTGCTTCATCGATCAGTATCTCGCCGTTTAAGTCGGAACGCTTATATCTCTTGCCTTCAGAGAAGATCCAGTCGGTGTCGGAAGTCTGGCCGGACATCCTGACATATTCGTTTATCTTATCGATGTCGGCATAGATAGACTTGCGCTCGAAAACCGTTCCGGTCTTATTCTCCAGATATGCGATCAGCTCACTTACGGAGACCGATTCCTTGCCGCCCGAAGAGCTCACTTCATTCTTGAAATAATCGTAGATAAAAAGGATCTTGAGCTTGGATAATTCGCTGTTAGCCATAAGTGTGCCTCCCTTTTGTATTTCAGTATCAACCGTTAGTCTTTGGACTGTATATTATCCAGTTATCATAAGAGCCCAACGGATCGCAGTGTGATTCCACATACTCTAAAATTCCGTCAGGATTCTGCAGATTCTCGTCTTTATAGTCCGTTGTTATGAAGATGACGTTATTGCTGTCACTGCATGCTTCTTTTGCATAATCCAAAGGATCTTTTGTGCCGAGATTTCCTTTAAGGAACATGTCATAAGGCGGATCGCAGGTTCCGTCCATGACTGCCAGAACTACCGAAGAAGATGAGAATACAACGACATTCTTCCCTTCACTTTCAAGCTTTTTCTTCGCATTTACAAGGGGTTCCAGATAATCGAATTCACCTGCTGACGGAATGAGTTTTAACTCGTCCCATTTATCTGAAAGACGCGGATCTTTTATCACATCAAAAGCGAAAAATCCGATGATGCCAAGGATCATGACGGCGATTACCGGAGCTATATTGATGTGTATGACCTTCGGCGCAAATTCCTTAATGAGATATGTGACCGGAATGAGGAAAAACAAACCTGCCATTACGATGTGATAATACTCGAAGATCGGTATCGCATTGCTTGCTACGGCAAGTCCCGTAAGCAGATGGAAAAGACTCTCTTCATCGCGTTTTTTGATCCAGAAATAAACGTCTCCGGCAATTCCCGCAATAATGATGACCACCATCGGAATTGTGCCTTCAAGACGGATTGCCGCATTGTCTCCACCGAAGCTGAAGAGCCCCCAGAAACAGCAGTCCCAGAACTCATAAAAAGACGATGTACAGATGAGATATATAAGGAAAATCAGGAGCGGAATTATAACGCCTGCAAGATATGCTGCAAAGAGTTTTTTATTCCTGTTTCTGATTGCAGAATAGAAGACCAGACCCGTTGCAAAAAGCAGCAGAATACTGCCGGAAGACTGCTTCGTAAGAGGCGCGAGAGCAGCGAGGATGCCTATAAGAAAATAACCCGTTTTCCTGTTCTTGAGCCTTAAGCAGCAAACGATTAAAAGGGCTTCGAACATTATCAGCATATTGTATGTCGCAAGCTCGACGAACCTTGCGGCGAACAAAGCGGCGCAGAGAGCATAACCTGCGGACGTTCTTTTCTCAATGAGGAAATACATCGCAACGAGCATCGCAGAGAAGAAAATTGCTGTCATTACCCTGTAAGCAAAAAGCGTCCTGGAGATAAGCAGCGGTATCGCAAAAACATATCCGAAAAGCGGCATCGATACTATCGGATAATCCTTATATGGAACATACCCCATCGTGATCGCGCGGCTAAGATCGTAAGGCCATAATTCATCAAGTACTCCGGCCCTGAAGGTAAACACCTTAAGGCATACCGCAAGAACGATAAGAAAGCAGAAAAACACCGTTGTAACTTTCTTGTTTCTCACTATGGCATTCAAGCGGGAAAACCTCCGTAAACACACCAGATCCAAGTTATTTTCGAACAGGTATATAGTACCATTAACCGTACAGTAAGTTAAGCGGGAAATCCCTGCAAGAACATTCTTTCGCGCACCTTTCGAAAATTAAAAAATGCCTGATTTTATCCCCAAAACACTGTCTGTCCGTGATAGAATGGTAAGCACTTTTATTGTTTAGAGGGTTTATATAAAGTGAGAACGATCAGCGAACTCGGCTTTGCGGTGCCGGATATTCTTATTCCGCAACAGGGAACAGATTTCAAGAAATGGGCAGTAATTGCCTGCGACCAATATACATCAGAGCCCGAATACTGGGCCGGCTGCGAGAACGAGGTAGGCGATGCGCCTTCAACTCTTAATCTCGTTCTTCCCGAAGTTTATCTCGGAACAGACAAAGAGACAGAAAAGCTCGGTTCCATCGCCAAGACAGCACGCAAGTACCTTGACGACGGCGTTCTTACAGGTCTTGGAACAGGCTTCATCTTAGTTGACAGGGCAACAGAGCTCCACCCTTCCAGAAAGGGCCTTATGGCTGCTATCGATCTTGAAGGATACAGCTTCGAGCCCGGCAACAAGAATATCTGCAGAGCTACGGAAGGAACAGTCCTCTCAAGGATCCCTCCCAGAGTCAGGATCAGAGCTAATTCTCCTCTTGAACTCCCTCATATCATGATCCTCATCGACGACCCTAAGGGCCTTACGATCGAGAAAGCATTTGATATGGCTAAGGCAGAAGGCCTGAAGCCTTTATATGATACGGATCTCATGCTCGGATCCGGCCACATCACAGGCACATTCATCCCTGACGGTTCACCTATTGCTGAATCTATCGTTAACGGACTTAAGACTCTTAAGGCAAATAATGCTGACGGTCTCTTATTCCTCGTTGGCGACGGCAACCACTCACTGGCTTCAGCAAAAGCTCACTGGGAAAATATCAGAGAGGGTCTTTCTGATGAGGAGAAGCTTAACCATCCCGCAAGATATGCACTTGCCGAGATCGTTAATATCCACGACAAGGGCCTTGATTTCGAGCCTATCCACAGAGTCATCTTCAACATTTCAGGTGAGGAATTCATCGCTAAGGCTAAGGAATACTTCAAGGACAACGGCATCGGACTTAACGGTTCTGATGACGGATCTCAGACATTCGTTGTTGTTACTGAAGGAGCTGAGGACGTTAAGGTCTCTCTTGCAAATCCTCCCCACACTCTGGCTGTCGGTTCCGTCCAGATGATGATTGACAGCTTAGGTCTTGAGTGCGATTACATTCACGGCGAAGACTCCGTAAGAAAACTTGCCACAGCAGGCAATACCGGTGTCCTCGTTCCCGCTATAAGCAAGGATACCTTCTTCGGCACAGTCGAGAAGGAAGGCGTCTTCCCCAGAAAGACATTCTCCATGGGCGAAGCATTCGAAAAGAGATTCTATCTTGAGGCAAAGAAGATCGAATAATGGATTCTGATAACGAGTTTTTGGATGAGAAGAAAACTGTCTGCATTATAGGATCCGGCTTATCGGGTCTTACTTGCGGAATGAAGCTTGCGAAGGCAGGCTTTAATGTCACTGTCGTTGAGGAGCTTGCTTCTCCCGGCGGTCTTCTTGCTTATACCAGAATCGGAAGGGAATACTTAGAGCTCCTTCCCCACCACTTAAGGAAGAGCGACAAAGCTTTGCTCGCACTCTCCAAGGAGATGGGTGTAGACGATAAGATCTCATGGTTTGATTCGGCATGGTCAGGCAAAGCCTCACACCGTAAGGTCGGATACTATGAGGGCGGTTTTGCATGCCTTATCTCAAGCCTCATGCAGGCTATCACGGATAACGGCGGACATATCTGCTATTCGACTACAGTAGCCGAGATCGCCAGACTCGGAAACGGAATGTACAGAACAAGCTGTATTCTTTCCAACTCGACCAGGGTCGTTATCGACAGTACTTATGTAATATTTACAGGTTCATGCAGAACCTTCGTAAATGTCAGCCACGGTCTTCCTATTCCGATGGATGACAGGGATATCCTCATGAACGTCACATACAGCGCAAAGATCACTGCCATGATGGTAATGAAGCACGAAGTATCACAGATGTTCTATCAGGTTCCGGCAAAAGATTACGGTCTTCCCTTCAAGGCCATCATCAACCATACAAGTGCTTTCGGCGAGCGCAATTACGGCGGCGCCGTAGTATATCTCGTCGGTTCCTGCTCTATCACTGACGCACTCTGGATCGATTCGGATGCAGAGATCATGCTCAAGTATTTTGCAGGACTGCGCAAACTTTATCCGTCACTTCGTAAGTCTGACGTCAAATCCTGGCGTCTGACCAAAACAAGGTATGCGCTCACAGCGCAGTATCCTGAGATCGATCTTACAAATCCCTGTGAGAATCTTTATGTATGCTCAACGGGTCTTACCAAATTTGCAACAAACGACACACCGGAGAACCACATGGATTCCGTTGTAAGTCTTGCAGGCAGGATCAGTTCCGAGATCATCAAGTCTTATGAGGATTCACTTACAAAGGCTGCAGATCACGCTCCTGTCACAGATCTTAATTCTCAGGAAACGATTTCCAAAGAAACAATCGAAGGAGTTCTCTCATGAGTAAGCTTTCCGAAGAAACAAAGTTTGGCCCTGAATCTCCTTTACGTTACTTCGTTTTACTTTTTCCGTTTGCAATAGCAACTATCCTTGGTGTTTTCACCATGAAGAGCAAAGACACCGCAAACTGCCTCTGGTGGGCATTCTGTCTTTTGCTTATCGGTCTTATAACACTGCCTCTTGCAACTAAGATCTGGGGAAAATTCTCCTCAGGCGGATTCTTCCTGTCACAGGCAATGGGACTTATACTTACGAGCCTTGTTCTCTGGACTCTTACACACCTTAAGGTGTTCAGACTAAACGTCCTCTGCATAATCTTATCTGCACTGATCGTTGCGGCAATCTGTTATATCCCTAAGACTTTCAGGAAATCTCTTACGGACAAGATGACGAGCCAGGGCTTCGTCGAAGCCATAGTTATCGAAGAGACCGCTTTTATCATAGTCTTTTTCCTGATGTGCTATTTCAAGGGATTCCTGCCCGACATCAACGGTCAGGAGAAGTACATGGATTACGGCTTCATAATGTCGATGTTAAGGGATGACACGCTTCCGGCACACGACATGTGGCTCTCCGGTTATTCGATCAATTACTATTATTTCGGACAGTTCATCTGGGCTGTAGTGATCAAGCTCACGGGCGTCGCACCTGCTGCAGGCTACAATCTTGCGATGTGCTCTGCAACCGCGATTCCTTTTGCGATGAGCTTCTCCATAGGTAAATTCCTTATCGAAGCAGCAGTCGAAAGAGGCTTCATTGATAATAAGATAATTAAATACGTAGCAGGCTTCTTTACAGCCTGTGCCGTATCCTTGTGGGGCAACTCACACTCATTCTTCTATGATGAAAAGAGTGTAGGCAACAGCCTGCTTCAGACATTTAAGTCCTGGGGAATCGAGGTCGGTAAGACTGACGGATTCTTCTATCCCGACAGTACAAGATATATCGGCTGGAACCCTGAGATAGAAATAAACGGCGGCGATCATACGATCCATGAATTTCCTTTCTATTCTTACATCGTAGGCGATCTTCACGCACACGTTATCTCAATGACGATCGTTCTTCTCATCACGGCGATCATCTTAGCCTTGATAGCTTCAGTTGAGCTTCCGTCCCAAAACGAACTCAGAGTCAAGGGCTCTTTGGAGAACTTAAGCTCAGGTTCTTCCAGATTGATCCCTGAATTTGATTCATCCGTCACGCTCCACCTCATCTTATGCGGAATCCTTTTGGGATGCGCACAGATGACAAACTACTGGGATTTCCTTATCTATTTCATATACTGCGCGATGGGTCTTCTTATCGTGAACACGATCAGATCGGTCAAGTTCGTAACTCCTGTGGGCATTTTCGTATTCATTGCAAATGTCGGCGGGATCCTTCTTATATACCTTTCTAAGGGAAGCAGCCCGCTTATGCTCTTCATCCTTGAGACGGTACTGGCAGCAGCCTCTTTCCTGTTCTGCGTCGTAAGCCCTTCCGCACTTCCGAGAACATCATTCCAGATGAGCTTCCTGTTCTCTTTCGCTTCGCTTACCGCGCTTCCTTTTAACCTGAACTTCGACATGATCTCGAATTCTTTAGGAAAGGTCCAGAACAGGTCTCCCTTCTACCAGCTCTTTATCCTTTACGGAACTCACGTTATCATCACGGTCACATTCTTTATCATCGTTTTCGCTTTGAAGAACTACAATTATCTTTCCAATACGAAGGCGAAAAAGGTATCCGGCAATGCTTCTGTCATCGGTGAGAATGAGGAGTGCACTAATCCTGTCCAGGCATTCTTCTACAGACGCAATCTCATTGATATATTCGTCTGCGGAATGGTAGTCGTCGGACTCATGATGATCACGGCTCCTGAGATCTTCTATGTAAGAGATATCTATACTTACGGTTATCTCCGTTCGAACACCATGTTCAAGTTCTGCTTTGCTGCATTCATCATTCTTTCCATCGCAATGATCTATGCTGTCACAAGGCTCCTGTGGTTCGTTAACAAGCACGGAAAATACTCATCTGCTTTCTTTGCAGTTGCGATAGTCTTCATAATCATGCTCTTCGTTCCTGCGCACTACACAATGGTTACTCTGAAGCAGCGCTGCGGCGAAGACCTGTCACCTGCAAACTACAAGGGAATAGACGGAACCAACTATCTGACTTATTACACGAGCAGTGCCGTTGAAGAGAGCTATGCCGGCAATCTTATGTCCTATAAGCTCTGCAGCGACTGGTTCAACAAGGAGATCAAGGGTTCTCACGTTATCTGCGAAGCATATGGAGACAGCTACACTGATAAGTGCCTGATCTCTGCATATACAGGCAATCCCACGGTATTCGGCTGGCTCACACACGAGTGGCTCTGGCGTTTCCACGGTATCGTTGATGAGGCCAAGGACATTCTCGTATCTGATCCTGCAAACGATGTCTGGGCACTCTATATCACGCCCAGACACGAAGATGTCGATACGATCTACTGGAGCGATTCCATTGAGGAGGTCCAGGCTCTGATCGACAAATATCACATCGAATACATCGTCATGGGTGACATCGAGAGATACCAGTTCGGCTATGACAACACTGAAACATTCAAGCAGCTTGGTGAAAGAGTCTTCGCTTACGATACCCTCTCTGTCTATAAGGTAACTCCAAGGAGTTAAGACATCAGTTCAAAGGTAATTCTTCTTTAGGATCTGTTGTGACAGAAGCAGGCTTTGTTCCTTCGCCTTCATCGTAAGTCAGTTCAGCACAGACAAGAGCAATGGGGCACTTTACCCTGCTTCCGTATTTGCCGTCTCCTGCAAGGGGATGTTTTCTCGAAGCAAACTGTGTCCTTATCTGGTGGGTCCTTCCGGTATCCAGCACAACTGAGACATAAGACAGATCTTTCTCCCCGTCATAAGACAAGACCTTGTAGCTAAGCCTCGCTTCTTTAACGCCCTTTCTCATCCTCTTTACGGGGAAGGTGCGGTTGCTTCTCGAATCGTGGAAAAGAAGGTCTTCCATAACGCCTTCCTCATTCTCAAATCTGCCCTGGCAGACAAGATAGTATTTCTTATCAAGGATCCTGATCCTTTTGCCGGAATCAGCAACGGCGATGATACCCGGTACGGGAACATCCAGTCTAGAAAGAGCAGACATGCCGGAAGGCGCGATCTTCTCGCTGTCTTCGCCTCTTTCCTTATAAAGGATCTGATATCCATTGCCCTGTGAAAGTATTCTTGCCATATGCTTAACAGATGAACATTGAGATTATCTCTCTGCCGCCGTCGAGGAACACCTCAACGGTTCCGACATCTTCTATAACACTTATTTCGGGACATTCCCTGTATGCCTTGTCAAAGAGGGTGCGTCCCTCGAACAGCACTCTTAATCTTCCGGAGCTGTAGCTTACGAACCTGCTCTCCTTTATCTGTCTTCTGCGCAGTTCACCATACGGTACAAGGCAGACTTCGCCTTTCCTTGAGACTGACATCTCGCTCGGGATGCTGATCGCAGAAGAATTCATCTTCATTGAGAACATCCACGCCATGAGGATCTTTCTTCCCTCTTCATCTTCACCTGTAACGGGATTTAAGAAATCCGTTCCGATATCTACAGGCTTAAATGGCTCTTTCTCATCGTCGAAAACAAAGCGCTCACCGTCGTAATCACCTGACGCAAACAGGACTTTTGTGGGAAGATGCTTTTCGCTCTGGATAATGAATATCCATTTGCCGTCAGCTTCAACCAGCTGCGGAACTTCGATGACGCTTCCGAATCTTCCGTCAGTTAAGAGTTCGCCCTTATACTTCCAGTTCAAAAGGTCTTCGGATCCATACTGCAGGACTCTTGCGATGCCGTCTTTTCCTGCACCTACGAGCATCCTGAACCCGTTATTATACTTGAATACAAAAGGCTCCCTGAACTTGCCGTTATCCTCAAAAGGTGATGTGACTACCGGGTTTTCTGATGGTCTTGTAAAGCAGACACCGTCATCTGAATATGCTGCGCGTATAGTCTCTTCGCCTGAACTTGACGTCGCATTATAGAAGAGCCAGATCCTGCCGTCATGGACGACTGCAGAACCCGAATTGCAGGATGCCTCGTCCTCAGGACTTATTGCAACGGGCATCTCTTCCCAGCTTATGAGATCTTCAGATACTGCATGTCCCCAATGCATGAGGCCATATCTGGGAAGATAGGGATTTAACTGGAAGAACAGATGGTATTTATCTTTGAAATAAACAAGACCGCAGGGATTTCCCAGCCAACCTTCTTTTCTTGAATAATGGTATTTCACTGGGGTTACCTCTGCGGTCTGAAATTCAGTTTAACTGTTTATTAATCAGCGAGCTCTAAGAGAGAGACTTTGAGTACGCCCTCAGCCTTTGAAAGCTCGTCAATGATCTCCTTGGATACAGGCTGGTCGATAGCAACGAATGCCTGTGCATGCGGGTTGTCAGAACCATCCTGGTTCTTTCTTCCCCAATGCATGGAAGCGATGTTGATGTTGTGGTTTCCGAGAACCGTTGCGATTCTTCCGATTACACCCGGAACATCGTTGTTCTTGAGAGCGAGAACTGTATCGGAAAGAGGGCAGTTCATCTCGTAACCGAAGAAGGAAACGATAACCTCTGTGTCAGGTCCGAATACTGTACCGTTGATCTTAAGCTCTCTGCCGTCCTCTGTAACGAACTTAACGTTGATGAGGTTGTTGTACTTCTGGATGGACTCTGTCTTTGTCTCAATGACTTCGATGCCTGTCTCAGCCATGCACTCCTGAGCGTTAACATAAGATACGTGATCGTTGCCCATACCCTTCAAAAGACCCATCATGAGTGAGAGTGTGATGATGCCTGTGCCGGTGCTCTCAGCAAGCTCGCCTCTGTATCTTACTTCTACCTTTGTGATAGGTGTAGCTTCAGCCTGGAAGTACATACGGCCGATCTTCTCAGCGAGTGAGCAGTAAGGCTTGATGTCTTCGATGCTGCCGGAGAACTGGGGCATGTTGATAGCTGCAACGAGCTCGCCCTTCAAAGCACCGTCGATGAGCTCAACGATTCCCTGACCAACCTTTGCCGTAGCCTCAACTGTGGAAGCTCCGAGGTGAGGTGTGATGTAGCAGTGGGGAGCGTGGAGAAGAACGTTATCGTACTCCTGCTCGCCGGGTGCCTTGTTGTAAGAAGGCTCCTTATCGAAAACGTCGATTGCAGCTGCAGCAACCTGGCCTTCAGCCAGAGCGTCAGCAAGATCCTGCTCATTTACGAGGCCGCCTCTGGCAGCGTTAACGATCCTGACGCCTCTCTTGCACTTATAGAGCTGCTCCTTGGAAAGGATACCGTATGTTTCCTTTGTCTTAGGTGTATGAAGTGTGATGAGGTCGCACTGGGGAAGGAGCTCATCAAGAGTCTTGCATCTTGCAACTCCAAGCTTGTCGAACTTCTCCTGGGGAACATAAGGATCGTAAGCAATTACGTTCATGCCTACACCCTTAAGCTTTCTGGATACGATAGAACCGATACGGCCAAGACCGATAATACCTGCTGTCTTGCCCTCGAGCTCGATTCCTACCCAGTTGCCGCGTCTGAAGTCACCGTGGTGTACGCCCTCATTTGCTGTGCAAAGGTTACGGAAGATAGAGAAAGCGTGACCTACTGCGAGCTCACCTGCTGCCATGTTGTTAGCTGTAGGTGTGTTAAGCGCGATAACGCCGTGCTCTGTACAAGCCTTAACGTCGATGTTGTCGATACCTGTTCCGGCTCTTCCTACTGCCTTAAGGCAATCTGCGTTGTCGAGAAGTGTCTCGTTGATCTTTGTAGCTGATCTTACGATGATTGTACTGAACGCTCTCTTCAGCAATGCTCTCTGTGATAAGGATCTTCATTTTCGGTTCCCCCCGTTAATATTTTGCGTAAATTAATTTCAAGCTTTTGCCTTAAGCTCATCGATAGTGGCCTTAAGGTCACTAAGGTATGTCTTAAGTTCTTCTTCTGTAAGATCACCCATGTGAGCGATTCTGAAGGTCTTGTCCTTCAAAGGACCATAACCGTTGCTCATGAGGTAACCCTTCTCGCCCATAGCCTTGATAAGGTCAGATGTTGCGATTCCTGTTGTATTGGTTACACATGTAACTGTTACAGAAAGGTTCTCGGGATTTGAGTAGAGCTCACAATTCTCTCTTGCCCAGTCCTGAGCGATCTTTGCAAGTTTGCAGTGCTTCTTGTATCTGTTCTCAACGCCTTCAGCAAGGATCTTGTCGAGCTGGTAATCAAGTGCAAACATATGTGACTCGGAAGGTGTTGAAGGATACTGGTAAGGCTTCTCCTTAACGAACTTTACGAGCTCGAGATAGTCGAAGTAAAGTCCTCTGTTCTCTACTGTCTCAGCCTTCTTGATAGCCTTCTCTGATACGGAAGCGATAGCCATTCCCGGAGGAAGTCCTAAGCACTTCTGTGTTGATGTGATGCATACGTCGATGCCGAGCTCGTCTACAGGGATATAGTCACCTGCCATTGAGGAGACTGCGTCAACGCAAACGATAACATCAGGATATTTCTTATAGACCTCAGCGAGCTTATCCATGGGATTGTGGATACCTGTTGAAGTCTCATTCTGTGTGATTGTGATAAGGTCATACTTGCCTGTTGAAAGAGCTGCCTCGATCATCTCAGGTGTTGTGGGCTGGCCGAGCTCAGACTCGAAAAGATCTGCAGCGATGCCGTTGGATGTGCACATCTTGTGCCATCTCTTACCGAATGCACCGATTGAGAATACTGCTGCTCTGTTTTTTGTAAAGCTTCTTACCGCACCTTCCATAAGACCACTGCCTGATGACGTAGATAAAACGATAGTGTTGTTGGTCATCATTACCTTCTGGAGTTTCTCGGAGATTGACTGCTGAAGCGCGGACATTTCCTTTGTTCTGTGTCCGATCATGGGAGTAGACATCTTCTCCAGTACATCCTGCGAAACCTCAATAGGTCCAGGAATGAACAGTTTCTTATGCATGTTATAAACCCTCTTTTCGCGCGTTATTATTAGAGCAATAGCATTATATACTTGAATCTTACTTTTTTGTTACAAAATGAGTTGACTAAATAGCCAAAAAACAAGCCGCCTGCCGTGGATTTCACAGCAGGCGGTCTGATTGTTTTATGTAATGATTTTCGCTTGTATGCGATCAGGTGAGATGGATGGAGCTGTTGACCTCAGCCTGTGTGGTCGTTGTGGCACCTGTTGACTCACCGCCGGTCGCTGATCCGCCTGCCTGCCAGGTAGGATTGATCTCTCCTGTGATTACGCCCTTAGGAGGCAGGAGGAGTCTGTCGTCAGTGTTAGGACCTGAGTATGTAGACGGGTCAATTTTGTTGTAAGTGAGGATGATAGCGATCTTAGGATCGTTATTCTTATCAATATCAATACCGTAAACGTAGTGGAATACATCCCACCATGTTCTGTATCCGATATCCTCGGAGAAGTGGAAGTAACCGATAGGTGCGGAAGGATCCGGCAATGTAGCCTGAGTCGTTGTTGTCGTAGGCGGTGTTGTGGATTCTTCTGAAGAGCTTACAGGTGTTGTCTCAGTAGGCTTGGTCTTCTTGCTGCAGCCCTTTGCGATCAGGGAGATAACAATAACGATGCAGATGAGAAGGATAGCGAGGAATGCGATAAACATATAACCGTTGCGGTTAAGCTTAAACTTCTTTCCGCCGCCGTTGCCGCCCTTGCCTGCGGAAGCGTTC
This sequence comes from Oscillospiraceae bacterium, assembly GCA_902782235.1. Classification (GTDB taxonomy): domain Bacteria; phylum Bacillota; class Clostridia; order Saccharofermentanales; family Saccharofermentanaceae; genus Saccharofermentans. The sequence goes on along the minus strand of CACZML010000026.1, from coordinate 18,118 downwards.
GCACGCGGTGCAGCACCCTGAGGCTTGCCGTTGTTATTAGGGCCTGAACCTGAAGGTCTGTAGGATGTCTGTCCGGGATTTGAGTACTGAGCCTGCTGAACAGGATCGGGCATAGCGGGCTGAGCTTCTATAGGAGCACTGTAACCGAATGTCTGGTCGCCGCCGCCATATACTGCACCGGTGTCATCTACACCAAGGATATTATTGAACCACTCCTCATCTAAGGATGAAGAGGAAGAAGCGGAAGCCTGAGGCTGATCACCATAATCGTTGCTGTAGCCTTCCTGGGGAGCACTCGGCTGCTGATAATACTGGGAGCCGGCATTGGGATCCTGATATCCTGCGTCGGAATATCCACCATATTCTCCTGACGGAGACTGATCGTATCCCGGAACATATCCGTTTCCACCATTTCCGTAATCAGGATATCCGTTGTTATCCATTGGTACACCTCCCTGCATATCATAATTCTGGTTGCCGTATGTGCCGTAACTTGTCTGGTCAGCTGTTGAGAAAGCTTCAGCGCCATAGGGCTGATAAGGCGGAACTTCTGCAGGAGCCTGGTTTGCATAGTCTCCGTAAACAGAAGCGTTATTGAAAGGCTCAGAGATATTCTGTTCTGAACCGACTGCATTTACAGGATTGTTGTAGTTGTCTGAATCGTAGAGAGGCATCTGAGGGATATCTTCAGCCTTAGGTGCAGGTGCTGCTTCAGCTGTTGTGAAAGCAGGATCGCCGAAAGGAAGGATGATGTCATCAGAAGGTGCTGCAACTGCTTCAGGAACTACCTCTTCAATGATGGGAGCTGCAGGAGCAACAGGAGCCTCGGGAGCCGGAGATACAGGAGCTGCAGAAACAGCGGGTGCTGCGGGAGCTGCTGCTTCAACGGGCTTCTCTACTTCAGGGAAATCGACATTAAGCTTGTCCTCTTCCTTGATCTCAGGCTTCTCTTCCTTGATCTCGTATTCAGGAACAGGAATTGAAGAAACCTCTTCGGAAGGAACGGGCTCTGACTTGGGAGCGATATCCTCGCCGAAAACGAGAGGTGCTGTATTCTTGAGTTCCTGTGCACTTGTCTTGCCGTAAGGATCGAATGTATCATCTGCGCTTGCAGCAACATCAGACTCACCGGAATCTGCCTTTACCTCACCTGCCGTGAAGACGATCTCTTCAGGCTTGTTGACTACTGCAGGTGCGGGTGCTACCGGAGGAACAACTACAGGTGCTTCAGGAACTACCGGAGCAACAGGTGCAACGGGTGCAACAGGAATGACCGGAACAACGGGTTCTTCCTTAAGGTCTGAAACGGATGTCTCCTTAGCTGCTTCCTTGCCGGATTCGGAAATAGCCTTTGCAAGGATTCCGGAACCGCCTGCGCTGAACAGGATGGAGTTGATGTCAGATACAGGCTTCGTAGGTGAATCGTCTGAATTATCAGGAGTGAATTCAGTTGTTGAAACTGTCTCCATTGCAGGAGCCGGTTCAGGGTTGATCACCTTGGGCTCTGCGGATACTGAAGCAGAATCGATATTGAAGACGAACGGAGAATCGGAAATGAATGCATCTTCAGCCTTGGCTGCTGCTTCAGAATCGCTCTGTGCGGATTCCTTCATCTCGCCGAAGATCTTCTTCATTGCTTCCTCTGCTGAGAGCTCTTCCATGGGCTCTGTCTTATCAGGGAATTCAGGAGCTGCATCCGGGATCTTCTGTGCATCAGGCTGGCCTGCTCTGTCACCGAATGCGACACTTCCGTCAGAAGGTACATCACCGTTCATATCAGGTATAACGAGAGGTGCGTCAGGTGTGAGGCTTACAAAACCTGCATCAGCGATAGCCTTTGCAGCTGCACCGACTTCACCGCCCTCTACTGTGGACTCTAAGAGCTCATGTGTCTCGCTCTCGTAATCGTCCTTCTTCTTCTTTCTGCCGAAAAGACCTCTCTTCTCTTCCTTGGTAACGCTCTCAACGAAGGAAATGGAGATCTGCATAGGTGTGTTAGGCATTCTGGCAGAAGCCTGTGTAAGGATAAGACCTGCTGCATCGCACTGGTCTTCAGCATCTGTCAGGATCCTGAGTATCTCTCTCTGGCCGAGTGCATCGTAGATTGCCTTGTTGCAAAGGATGATGCAGTCGTCAGGTGTAAGTGTAAAGAAATTGGACCAAAGTGCATTAGCTGTCTTGGAAGAGCAGTAATACTGGAAGTCACCGACTCTGTTGCCGTATGCATCGATGGGCTCCATGGGGATGCCTGCATCTGTCAGAGGGAACATCGTGTCGTCTCTGTAAAGGAAAGCAAGGCCGCCGCCGATAGTAACGGCAAACGCTTCGGAATCCCTTACGATAACTCCGGTGAAATAAGGATCTCTGGTCTCATTGTCGATAAGCTTGGTCGTTCCGGCTACTTCAACTGCAGTAGACAGGAACTTCTCGATCATGGCGTCGATCTCTTTGTGGCCATTCTTAACTTCGTTGCAGAGGCCGCGGAGCTGGGGTTCAAACGGCGGAATAGTTCCGGGTTCAAAACCTTCGATCGCAGGATGTGTGAAAAGCGAGAAGAAGAAACCTCTCTCATCTTTGTCGATTGTAATATCAGCCTGTCTGGTCTCTCTCTTTCCGCAAAGTCTGCCGTCGAGATAGAAAGCATCAGTAAGCGAGCTGGAAGGAAAATAACGCGCTGTAAGCGTGCTTGCAAGCCTTGTTAAGGTAGCCATGAGCCGTCCTCCGTATAAATATTCAGGTTAATTATAACACAACGATTATTTTCTCAATCATTTTATATAAAAATTAATTAAATGGTAATCTTCCCGCAAACGTAACAAAATAAAGCCCCGCAGGCTTTCATCCCACGGGGCGCGTTTGGTGTAATTTTGAGGCAAGGCTCATCCGAGCTTCTTTTCCATGTTTTTCTTTATCTGGTCGAAGGTTCCCGTAAGGGAATCAAGATAAGCCGTATGGATCTCTTTGTCCGACTTATTCGGATACTTTGCATGCATATCGTCCATCGTCTGCTGAGTCCAGAGATAGCCCATACCGTACTTTGCGTAATAAGCCGGATCTGTAACGATCAGCGTGTAATACTTCTGGAACGAATCCTCAGTTACGGAGAATCCGAACTTCTTGAAGTAATCAACGCACTGCTTCAAAGTCCAGTTCTCGACATGGATGCCGTAATCGACTCTTGTGCTGGCAAGAAGTGACAGCTGCGACTCATAGCCGACGAGCTTAACGGCATCTGTGACACCGTTTCCTGAGAAATACCTCATCGAATAATTTTCGACATATACGGCCCAGCCTTCGTTGTAGCCGATAGATGTCGACAGGTACATATAAGGGTGCTTGGTGTGTGCTCTCGTGTAGAGCGACTGGAACATGTGTCCCGGATAACCCTCGTGAGCAACCGTAATGCCGAAATCCTTATCCGAATCAGCACTCTTGTGGTTGATGATGATCACATTTGCATTGAAGTTATCCAGATGATATCCGAGATAAGCCGCAGGCGAGAAATTCTCCTCAAATACCTTCGGAACGTCCATCAGATAGTACTCATGTGCCGGGATATCAGGGAAATCGCTCTTTACGGCGCCTAAAAGGTAATCCAGATTCTTCTGGATGCTTCCCTTTGAATATGCGTGATTCATGTAGTCTTTGTACCAGCCATAGCCCGATGTAGCTATCTTGGTGTAATCGTCGTAGATGTACTGGATCTTCTTATCCAGAGCATCGATACTCTCCTGGACAGTTGCGCCTTTGTTGGTCTGGATCCTTGTAAGCATTGCATAGTAAGCATCTCCGCCCTTGAACTGGCATAAACCCTGATCGGTTCCGCCTGAGCCCTTGAGCTTTCTCATGCGGTCAGCACACTCCTGGAACTCAGGGAAAGCAACTTCCTTCATTGCCTTCTCGTGTTCGGAGATAAGCCTGCTCTTATCGCTTGCTGACAGTCCCTTGATGTTGTCGAGTCTTTCCTCGAAGGAATCATAAAGGAAGCAGTCATTCTTCTGCTTGACCAGGTTATCGAATGACTTTGCGGCCTCCTCATAACTGTTGTCGGAAGAAGCAAAGCCGAGCTTTGCCCTCGTCTCCTCATAATCGCACATCAGGTCGTAGTATCTGTCGAGGTCCTTAACGAGCTCAATATACTTCTCTGCATCTTCAACCGTGTCGAAAGAATAGACATCAAGGATAAAGAGCACCTCTGACTGCGGACCTACAAGATAATTGAAGATCATCGTGTAGTAATTAAAAGCCGTGTAGGAGTAGCCGTAAATGCTCTCTTCGCAGTCATATACGAGCTTGTCATAGCAGATCCTGTCATCATCCTGAAGGGAGTTGTAATTGATCGCAAGAAGCTTGTCTAACTGTGTCTGATAGAACTGCTTCTCAGCAGGATACTGGTCGATCGTTGTGAGATCTCCCCATGTGGCATCCTTGATATCAAAACCGAACTTTGCGGGGTTCTCGAAAAGTATCTCCACATCCGCATAGCAGTCGATCTCATGGTGAAGAATATCCATCTCAACTTCCGAGAGCTGCTTTGATGCAGCATCTCCGCTTATGTTGCCCGGCGCATGGTCAGGATGCACCTCCGAATAAGTTGCAACATGATCGGGATAAGTAAGATCATCTGCCGTAGAGACATTACCCGTGGGATTTGTTGAAGGCGATGTCGTCGGATCCGAAGAAGGGTCAGCTGAAGGATCAGTCATGACCGTAGGATCTGTCTGTCCGCCTTCGATCTTGTTGCCGCTGTCTTTCTCTCTTCCGTTATGACGGGGAGCGCCTCCAAGGCAGCCTGCAAGGGACATTACGATAGCCACGCAGCATACGAGCGCAGTCATCTTTACTGAATGCTTTTTCATTTAATCATCTCCTCTATCCTTAAATCCATAACACAGCGTCATCCCCCCGGACGCTTTCTGGATTATATCACGAATTATTGTGGATTTCTCACTCAGGCACGTTGCCTGAAGGGGCGATCTCGGGCATGTCCTCGTTCTGGATCATCTCGATCTTGTCCTTTACGGCATCATAATCGACCGAGCCCTTTGAGTCTCTGGGAAGTGAGACCAGGAATGTCACCTCGGAAGGTCGCATGGATTCATGGAGCGTCATCTCGCACTCTGAAGTTATCCTGTCCCTTAAGTCTTCCATCATGGAATTGTCGTAGAAATACTCTTCTTCAGGGACTACAGCCGTAACAAGGGCAGGGCCTTCAGGCTTTTCGATGACAACGGTGCATGATTCGACTACGCCTTCAGTCATCTGAATAGTCTCGTCGATCTTATCGGGATATACGGGATAACTGTTGATCCTCGCCTCCCTGTTTTTGCTTCCTGTAAGATAGAACATCTTGTTTCCGTCCTGTTTGCCCAGAAGACCTGTGAAAAACCAGACTCTTCCGTCAGGAAGTTTTTTGTAATTCGGCAGATATTTACTGCTCTCACCCGGAACAAGACCGTTGGAAACAGGTGAACACACAGCGATCTCGCCCTCTGTTCCCTCAGGTGCATCAAGGCCCGTGCTGCTGTCCGCAATACGCATCAGCACTCCCGGGAGCGGGAAGCCTAACAGTCTGTCACTTTGCAGATCAGAAGGTCCATACGCATAAGCCAGCAGCTCATCACAGCCTGTGATCGAACAGAGCGAGAGCTTCTTGCCCGCAGGCTTGGCAATCTCAAACAGCGTAGCCTTCTGGCTGCTCGTAAGAAGTCCCCCTCCGACAATTATCCTTTCAACGCTCTTGAGGACATCAGAAGGTCCTCCGAGCTTATTCAGATAAGCAACCGTGCTGTTATAACCGATAAGGACATCAGGCTTGGAACGTTTTGTTGCAAAGAATATCTTGTCAGGATCATACCAGGTAAACATAATAACAGTCTGACCGCATGACAGAACGCTGTGGATTCCGAATGTAAATCCGAAGGAAAAACAGGTCTCGTTAAGACAGAGCATTCTTGAAGGTTTTCCCGTCAGATCCTCATTTGCCTTAAGTACCATCTCTGAAATATTTGCCGCAACATTTAAGCTTCTGGCGCTTAGTTCGGCAGCCCTGCACTCAGCCGGCTTGCTCGGGAAAAGATATAAGACTGTCCTGTTGCAGTCCCTGTCATGGATATGGTTATCGTGAGGTTCGGAATTATCAGGAAGTGAGAAAAGGTCCTTCCAGTAAAGGAGTTTGATCCCTTCAGGAATATTCCTGGGCTTAGGTATGTCATAACTTGCCAGGGGATAAAACCTTATCGTGAGCTTTACGATTCCGGTAGTCAGCTCGCTGTATTTGCCGATAATGACAGTCTTTATCCCTGTCTCCTTCAGCACGGATGAATAATTAAGGAACTGGTTGCAGCTCATTACGCAGTATTTCGCATGCGTGCAGTTTGCATATCCCGCGAAATATTCAGTCGCAAGATTCGGAACGGCTAGTGATGCCGAAGCGCCAATCTTATCAAGGGCATAAACACTTATCACGTTTAAAGGGTTGTTGCCCATGGCAAACATTACGACGTCGCCCTTTGTCACGCCCAGCCTGGAAAAGGCCTCTGCGGCTTCATCTATCTTATCCATTAGCGAAGCATAGGAGAGCTTTGTGGCACCGTATTCAAGTGCGATCCTCTCGGGAAATCTCGTGCAGGATCTTTTTATGCGCATGTAAAGCGTCTCATCCGTATCCATAGCCGGATTCGAATAATTCTCAGGATAAAAAACACTCCACTGGCTTTCCAAAACAGTTCTCCGTCAAATGTTGAAGCAAAGAGCAGTTCAATAAAACTCAACGGGTTTATTATACACTGTTGCGCGCTTCATTTACTTTTAACATACACATTCTGTTTTCAGTCAATCATTTGTGCAGATGTACGATAAGTTTTTTACTTTTACTCCCGCCTGCCGGTGTTAAAATGTTCAAAGATTTTAAGAATTCGAGGGTCAGACCATGAATATCAAGCTCAACACTCATTTTCTCGACGTAAAAGAAACATACCTTTTCTCTGATATTGCCAAGCGCGTCAAGAAGTTCCAGGCAGAGAACCCTGACCGCGAGATCATCAGAATGGGAATAGGAGACGTTACTCTCCCCCTTCCCCAGTCGGTCACTTCAGCAATGGAGGAAGCCGTAAAGGAAATGGCAAACAAGGATACATTCCATGGTTATCCGCCGGAATACGGATATGACTTCTTAAGAAACGCAATCTCAGACCACTATAAGGATCTTGGTGTTACAGTTGCTCCCGAGACAGTCTATGTTTCTGACGGCGCGAAAAGTGACCTCGGCAACCTTCCCGACGTTTTGGGCGACAACCCGGTAATCATCCCTGATCCCGTATATCCCGTATATGTTGATTCAAACCTCATGAACGGCAGAAAGGTATCTTTCGTTGCAGGAAACAAGGAGAATGACTTCCTTCCCCTTCCTCCCGCTGATACAGATATCGAGCCTTCCGTAATCTACATCTGCTCACCCAACAACCCTACAGGTGCAGTTTACAGCTACGAAGGTCTTACCGCATGGGTAAACTTCGCATTGAAGACAGGCTCACTCATCATTTTCGATGCGGCATACGAAGCATTCATCACCGAAGACAAGCCTCACACGATCTATGAGATCCCCGGTGCAGACACATGTGCCATCGAGGTATCTTCCTTCTCAAAGTTCGCAGGATTTACAGGCGTAAGATGCGGATGGACGATCGTTCCGGATGCTCTCGAAGCTGACGGCATCAAGCTCTCCAAGTTCTGGTCAAGACGTCAGGCTACAAAGTTCAACGGCGTATCCTATGTAACACAGAAGGGTGCTGCAGCTTCACTTTCAGGACAGGGCCTTGCTGACTGCAAAGCAAACATCGCTTATTACAAGCGCAACGCTGCTGCTCTTGCTGAGGTATTCACAGAAAAGGGCATCTACTTCACAGGCGGCGTCAACTCACCTTACATCTGGCTCGAGTGCCCCAATAACATGGGCAGCTGGGAATTCTTCGATTCACTCCTCAACAGATTCGGAATCGTCGGAACACCCGGTGAAGGCTTCGGCGAGAACGGAAAAGGCTACTTCCGTCTTACGGCTTTTGGTTCCTACGAGAACACGCTTAAGGCTTGCGGATTCTTCAAGACACTGTAAGACAAGCTGACATTGCAGTTTATATGGGGCTGTCCCGCTGCGGGCAGCCCTGATTATTTGCTGACGGAACTATTGTTCAAGGACCGTTATCTTGACAGCGCACCAAGGCAGTTTAACTTTTTGTATCACGAAAATTGAAAAATCAGTGACAAAAAGTTGAAATCACGGCTCATTTCAACATTCTGTATCACGGAAAACCGAAAAACAGTGACTAAATGTGAAACAGTGCTTTTTCCGGACCCCATAATGTTGACTGTTTGGGTACCTGTTTTCGCTAAAACAGTCAACCAAACAGGTACTTTTGCCCAATGTTGACTGTTTTGGTACCTAAATCTCGAAAAACAGGTATCATAACGTTACCGGAGGCCAAAGTTTAACAACAAAAACCGTGCCGCTATGAGCCGCAATGCTTCCCAATGAGACGCACCGTTTTTGTCCCATTAATAGAAGTTCACCTTTGTTATAATGCAATTAATAAAGTTATGGGCGGATAAGCATATGGCTAAGAAGACAACTTTTTTCTGTAAGGAATGCGGTTATGAGACATCCGGCTGGATGGGCAAATGCCCCGGCTGCGGCATGTTCAACACCTTTGTCGAAGCACCTTCCGAGAAGGCTCCTGCCAAGGCGAAGACGGATTCACCTGCATTTACTGCCAATCAGTATTCCTGGACTGATTCTGCCGTTACGGTAAGACTCAGTGAAGCAGGCAAAGAGAATTACAAGAGACATTCCACAGGGATCCCCAGTCTGGATGTCCTTTTCGGCGGCGGCATCACGGAAGGTTCCGTTACTTTAGTCGCAGGCGAACCCGGTATCGGCAAATCCACCATTCTCATGCAGCTTGCAGATTCTTATAAGGCAGAGGGCGAGATACTCTATATCTCCGGCGAGGAATCACCTGCCCAGATCGGAATGCGCGCATCCAGACTTAAGATAAAGCGCGATATCCTCGTCTGCGGAGAGACGAGATTCGAAGCTATAGCAGAACAGCTCAAGACTCACAAGCCCTGCCTTGCGATAATCGATTCCATTCAGACACTTTATTCCGAGCAGGTTGCGGGAACACCTGGCGGCGTTGCCCAGATCAGGGAAGTTGCCGCAGGCCTCATCCGTATAGCGAAGACGAATAACATTACAATCATCATGGTAGGCCATATTGCCAAGGACGGCTCCATCGCAGGTCCTAAGACTATCGAGCATATGGTGGATACCGTACTGGGTTTTGAAGGCGATGCGACCGGCGGATACAGGATCATCCGTTCTGCAAAGAACAGATTCGGAAGATCCAATGAGATCTGCTTTTTCGAGATGGGCGAGACAGGCCTTATTCCGGTCGACAGTTCCAAGGCACTGCTCGTTGCAGGAAGACCGCTTAACAGCCCGGGATCAGTACTTACTTCCACTCTCGAAGGCAATGACGCTCTTACCATTGAAGTTCAGGCGCTCTGCACCGAGAGCGTTTATCCCAATCCACAGAGAATGACATCGGGTCCTGAAAGAGGCAGGGTACTCATGCTCCTTGCAGTCTGCGAGAAGCTCTTAAAGCTCGGTCTCACTACAAAGGACTGCTTCGTGAATGTTATCGGAGGCCTTAAGGTATCAGATCCCGCGACTGATCTTGCCGTATGCATGGCTACAGTATCTTCGGCAAGAGGCGTAAGCGTAAGGCCCAATACATTGATACTCGGCGAAGTCGGTCTGTCCGGCGAGATCAGACCAGTATCGAGGATCCTTAAAAGGTGCCTGGCATCTGCAAGACTCGGCATCACGACAGTAGTACTTCCCGGCAGTTCCAAGGATGCGCTCGAAAAGGAACTCGCCAATGCTTCTACTGATGTTTTTGCAGGCAATCCCGTTCCGGAATTCATTTACGCGGATAATCTTAAGGAAGCAGCTGATATACTGTTCTCATAACAGGAGGTATCCATATGAGTCTCAAATGTTATTTTCTGATACCGGCCGCAGGCAGCGGAACAAGAATGGGCGCAGGCCAGCCCAAGCTCATGAGGACTGTTGAAGGCAGACCTGTAATACTTCGCACTTTAGATGCCATAGCTGAGATCTGCAGGGAAAGATATGTAGGTCTTGATTACAGGATAATCATCGTAACGACCGAAGATCTTATGGGGATCTTAAAAGCAATGTGCGCCGAATACTTCGCCGACATTAAGATCATTTTCACATTAGGCGGAAATACCAGAACAGAATCCGTATCACTCGGACTTAACATGATAAATGACGCAGATGACGATGACCTTGTCCTCGTTCATGACGGTGCGCGCTGTCTTGTTACCGCAGAAGAGATCACGGCCTGCATAGATGGTCTTAAAGATCACGCTGTATGTGCTTCTGCAGTTCCCGTTAAGAATACATTGAAGGAAGTCGATATATTGCCTTCAGGCGAAGTCAAGGTAACATCCACGCCTGACAGATCTAAGTTCTATGAGATCCTCACACCGCAGGGCTTCAAGTTCAAGGATATCGAGACATGCTACATGAAGGCAGCAGATGACGGCATCTCTGCAACAGATGACACTGCACTTGCCACCATCTATGGCCTTGATGTTTATCTTACGAAGGGGCTTTATTCGAACCTTAAGATAACGACACCGGAAGATATCGCGATAGCATCGGAGATCGTAAGATCGAGGGGCGAGAGCGAACCGTTCCACGATTAATAACAAAGCCCGCTTGAAGCGGGCTTTTTGATTCAGATCTCTTTTGTAAAAGTCAGTATACAGAACACCTGTATTCCTTCGCCCCGGCCAAAACCCGTAAGGCCTTCTCCCGTCGTAGCCGTAATGCCGACCGAGGATGAAGGGATACCCAGAATATTTCCTACAGATTCCTTCATTGCAGGGATATGCGGCATGAGCTTCGGACGCAGGCATTCGATAGTTATTGAGCAGTGAATGATCTTGCCGTCAGTAAGATACTCGAGTGCTTTCTCAAGATATACGGAGCTGTCCTTGATACCCTTTTCGAGACATATCTTATCGGCTTCACCGCCTAAGATATTTACACCGGTAAAGCCTGATATTGCGTTGGTGATGGCGTGGAAAACAACATCGCCGTCACTGTTGGCTTCGATGGGCTTGTCGAACGGGATGTCGATCCCGCCGAGCCTGATTAACGTATCGCCTGAAGGCGAGCCGAATCTGTGGCTGTCCTGTCCGATTGTACTGATAGAAACGATATTACCCATATTCTAAACCGCCTTTACACAACGCCTTTTTCCTGAAGCCATGATATCACATCGCCTATAGTCCAGGACTCATAAGATGTGGTGCCGAACTTCTCGTCTGTTTTTCCGGATCTGATAAGAACAAAATCAGGAACAGCTTCGATCTCATACTTGTCCATGAGATTTTTATTCTCCAACGAATCGAGCATCAGGATCGTGAGCTTGCCGTTATACTCATAAGCCATCTCTTCGACGACCGCCGTGATATCAGCACTGCTGTATTCCATTGAGCTGTAGAAATAGATCAGGAACGTGCTTCCGGATACCAGAAGGCCGTCCAAGTCAGTTATCTTGCGGTACTGGATGCCGTAGAGCTGGCTGCCGTCATCGTCAAGTTCACCTTCAACAGGCTCATATACCATTGCTATAGCAGGTTCGTTATATGCGTAATCTCCAAGATACTGCATCATGGGATCAGTTTCTTCCTGCTTTCTGCATCCGCAGCAAAACGCGAAAGACAACGCAATGGTTATAAGTATTATCAGTAATCTCTTTCTCACTTGTTTATGAGCTCTGCGATCATTTCAGTTGTTCCGCTGAGAAGATCAACGCTTACCTTCTCGGCATTTCCTGAGTCAACGAGCTTTGTTACTTCAGGATCTAACGGAAGCTTATCTGTTACCTTTGAACCGATCTCGGCAGCAGACTTCTCGATTGTGGAACCGTCACCGTAAAGTCTGATCTCGTCGCCGCAGTGAGGGCACTTGATATAGCTCATGTTTTCGACCATTCCAAGTACAGGAACCTTCATCATGGAAGCCATGTTGCGTGCCTTGTTGACGATCATGGATACGAGATCCTGGCTTGTTGCAACGAGAACGATACCGTCTACAGGCATTGACTGGAATACTGTGAGCGGAACGTCACCTGTTCCCGGAGGCATGTCGATGAGGAGAACGTCTAATGTCTCCCAGTTTGTCTGTCCCCAGAACTGCTTAAGAAGTGATGAAAGAACAGGACCTCTCCAGATAACCGGAGCTTCCTTATTCTCGAGTACGAGGTTAACGCTGACCGTCTTGATTCCAGTCTTTGTCTCGGCAGGAACGATGAGCTGGTCGTCAGTAGCTCTTAAGTTCTCTGTAAGTCCGAAAGACTGAGGAATGGAAGGTCCTGTGATATCAGCATCCATGATGCCGACTCTGTAGCCCTTTCTTGCGAGCTGGACTGCAAGAACTGAAGTTACGAATGATTTTCCAACGCCGCCCTTACCGCTTGCTACGCCGATAACGGTCTTGATGGATGAACCTTTTGCGAGAGGATCCTTAACAATGCCGTTTGCTGACGGGCAGGAATCCTGTGATGTGCAGCCGCTCTTTGACGGGCAAGAATCACATGCTGATGACATATAATGTCCTCCTTAATATTTTAACGCGCCTATTATAATTAACGCTTAATCTTTTTTCAAAGTCTGTTCTTCTTCGTCTATCTCGAAAAGCTCTTCATTGCCGCTTTCGGTTTTTCTCTTGATGAACTTCATGACAGCGGCACCTGCATCACTTGATCTCACCATAACAACTTTTACGAGACGTTTCTCGTTATTCTTGAATGATCTTATGAGAGAACTCATTGTATCCTTGGCCTGGTCCTTAGCAAGCCTTAAGCTCTCCTTCTCGGCTTCGGTGAACTGGTTGGCAAAAGCCTTTTCCTCGGCTCTGTGCTGGGCCGCAAGTTCCTTTTCCTGACGGCGGTTCTCGTCTATCAGTTTGCGGTACTGTTCATAGTGGTTTCTGGTAGGCTCTGCTACCGTAACGATCGTATCGACAGCGCCGTAGATCTGTGAACCGATGAGGTCAGATACGACCTTCGTGCCGGATACGACCTTCTCCATTGCTTCGAATTTCTTCCTGAAGCCGACGATCGTGATTATCGTGGTAACAAGGTCGGTAACAAGGACAACTGTAAAGAAGATCAGGACACCGATCCTCACAGGATAATTGATGTGGGCGATAAAGTGCTTTACCAGAGGGTGCAGCACGTAGATGCCGAGAGATGCCGCGATACCCCAGTAAAGATAGAATCTCAGGCAGATATAGCCTCTGAAGTTGAGCTTGTAATCCGAATAATCCCACCAGCGCATATGGAATACGTGGTAAAGGATCACGCCGGCGATAAGTTCGACGACCGTACAAGCGGCAGCCATGCCGAAGAATATGATGAAGAAGTTTTCCTTCAAGGGCTCGAAAATCCAGACCGCAGCATAAAAGCCCAGTCCGTAGACAGGACATAAGGGTCCTGCAAGAAAGCCCCTGTTGATGAACTTCTCTTCGGTGATCCCATAGTAAATAACTTCAACGACCCACCCAATGAAACTGTAGATAAAGAACATCAGGTAGGACTCTATAAACGGATAAGGTAAGCTCATTCTTTTCTCGACCTCATTACTCTGTAGCCGCCGTCTATAGCAAGCGTCTCGCAATTGCCGAAGAGCTCTTTCATCTTATCCATTGTTGAAGGTGCGCCCTGCTTGCGCTGCAGGACTACATAGAGATATCCGCCCGGATTAAGCACGTCAAAAGCCTGCTCATAGAAACTGAATACAGTCTTCTTGCCTGCTCTTACCGGAGGATTTGTCGCGATGATATCGAAGTGTTCATCCCTTACGCCGAAGAGGATGTCGCTCGACATGAATCTGCAGTTTACGCCGTTGTTTGCGGCATTCTCTCTTGCGAGTGCAACTGCTCTGGAGTTGATATCAACGCCTGTTACGTCAAAAGCCATAAAGCATGACTTGATTACGATTCCGACGATTCCGACGCCGCATCCCAAGTCCACAAAACGCTCCATCTTGGGGCCTCTGGACTTGATGTCCTTGACGAGGGTGTCGATCAGAAGATTTGTTCCGAAGTCTACTTCTTTTCTCGAGAATACTGATGAATCCGTGGTGAATTCAAAGTTGATCCCGTTCATTCTGTAAGGGATCACTTTTCGATCTGAAGGAGTAACCGGGTTTGGGTCAAAATACTGTGTCATGGTAACTTATTCTTCAATCCTGTCTTTCCTATTACCGCTACGAGCGGAAGTCCTATAACTACTAAAACGACTGCTTCTCCGGCCGCAACCGAGAGCATGGTAAGCAGTACTTCCTGCCATGTTACTGTGTCAAACAAAAGGAACGGGAGATAGCCTCCGACGATGATGCCGTTAGCTACGATCGGCGGGATTATTCCGAGCCACATATTCTTCTTGCCGATGATCCTTGAGAAGATACCTGCAATGAGCGTTGCAAGCGTTCCTCCGATGATATCGACAGGTCCTAAGTTGTCCGGATTTATCAGGTTCGATACAAGGCATCCTATGGTAAGTCCGGGGATCATATTGAATGAGAAGATCGGGAAAACCGTCATGGCCTCGGAAATGCGTGCCTGCAAAGGCCCGTATGAGATCGGAGCAAGGAAATATGTGAGCACGATATAGAGCGCCGCAACGATGCCGTTGTAGACGATAAATCTTATAAGTGCTTTGTTTCTTACCTGTTCCGAACGTACCATATTTACATCATTGAACGAATGATATCGTTAAGCTGCGCGATCCTTATTGTTCTGCTCCAGGGCATTTCGGGCGCCTGGATAAGCCCCTTCGAAATTGCGTTTGCGCAAGATTCGAATTCGTAAGTGTATCCCTTCAGATAGTCCTTATCTGCTTCAGCCTCTTCAAGAAGTTCATCATCGGCAGAATAAAGAGCGATCTTTCTGTAGTTATTGATATTTGTGAGCTTGATCTTGCCCTTTTCACCCGTGATGACACCGTCCTTGTCGGTGTTGGCACACATCGTGACATAGAAATTGCCTAAGATGGAGCCGTCATCGGTCTCCAAGCAGTATGTCGTATCACGGTCGATCCCGGCAGAGTCTTTTCTGGCAAATACCCTGGATACCTTAATGTCATCACCCATGAACGAGAGTGCGAAGTTGGTCGTGTAAACACCGAGATCAAGATAACTTCCGCCGCCTAAGACAGTGCTGTTAAGTCTCGGAACGTTCTCGATATCGTATCCCAGATTCGCGGTTACGTACTTGACCTGTCCGATCTTTCCCTTCTCTATCCAGTCCAGTGCAGTCTTATGGAGCGGGAGATAGGATGTCCACATTGCTTCAGCAACGAAAACTCCTCTGTTCTTGGCCTCAAAGAAAATGCTGTCAGCTTCAGCCCTGCTCATTGCAAAAGGCTTCTCGATGAGGACATTCTTATATTCCTTGATGCAGAGGATCGCATGCTCGTAGTGATAGGTGTTGGGTGTTGCAATATAAACGAGGTCGATATCAGGGGACTTCACGAGCTTGTCATAGCCTGCAAATATCTTTGCATCAGGACAGTGTGCAGCAGCAAACTTCTTGGCCTTGGCTCTTTCTCTGGATGCCACGCCTTCTATTCTGACCTTCTTGCTGCCCTTAAGACTGTCTGCCACTTTTGCAGCAATCGTTCCGCAGCCTAGGATACCGACTCTGAGCATATAAAAACCTCTAAATTATAATATTTTAGCAACTCTCTAATTGTATTGAGGGTTATAAGTCGTGTCAATCTATGAATTGAACAAGCCTTATCTTATGGACATTAAAGCTATCTTGTTTTATTTTTATTGCTAAAGATTTGGAAAAGAGAAACATCTAAGTGTCAGCTAAGTTCTTGAACAGGTTATCACCAAGGAAAAGAGGTATCGTATTCCTTCTTTTGTCGTCATTTGCTTTTGCATGCATGGCACTGTTCATTAACCTCGCAGGAGACATGCCGGTATTCCAGAAGGCATTTTTCAGGAACCTTGTTGCGATCATAATGTCTTATACGATCCTTTTCAGATCGCCTGAAAAATTCAAGATAAAGAAAGAATCTTTCCCCTATGTGTTCATGCGCGCATTGTTTGGCTCGATAAGCGTTATCTGCAACTTCTACGCGATCTCTGCGACGAATATGTCCGACGCCATGATGCTCAACAAGCTGTCGCCTTTCTTTGCGATGCTGACGTCGATAATAATCCTCAAGGAAGCTGCTGACGGCTTCCAGTGGGCATGCATTCTCACAGCTATTGCCGGTGCCGTATTTGTCGTAAAACCGTCTTTCCTCTTTGGAAATATGGGCGTTTCAGGAGATAATCTCTTTCCTTTGGCAATAGCTCTTATCGGAGGCGTCTTTGCCGGGATCGCTTATGCGTTCTTAAGGAAAGCCACGGTCAAAGGTGAGCGCGGCATCGTCGTAGTCGCGTTCTTTTCGACATTCTCGTGCGTCGCCCTGATACCGTTCATAATCGTCACATATCAGCCTATAACATGGCTGCAGTTTTTCTACTGCTGCATGACCGGCGTGGCAGCCTGCTTCGGACAGTTATTCATTACTTCCGCATATTCCGCATGCCCTGCCAAGGAGATCTCGATCTACGATTATTCGACAGTAATCTTCACTGCCCTTTTGGGTCTCATCATCTTAGGTGAGATTCCGGATGCGATAAGCATAACAGGATACGTCATCATCATCGGCGCATCCGTCATGAACTATCTTTACAACAACAATTATTTAAGGTTCAAGAAATCCTGAACATCCTTTAACGAAGGCAGGATGACGTCTGCCAGGCTCTTCATCTCATCATCAGGCTGGATGATGTCAGGCACCATTATCGTATAAAGACCCGAAGCCTTGCATGACCTTATCCCGTTAAAGGAATCCTCAAGGCCTACGCCCTCTTCAGGCTTTACACCCAACGCCTCACAGGCAAGAAGGAAAATCTCCGGATCAGGCTTTGATCTTGTTACCTGGTCACCGCATACGCATGTATCAAAATATGGAAGCGCCCCAAGTGCAGCCATCTGGGAAGTTACTTCTTCTCTTGTCGAAGATGAGGCGATCGCTATCTTCATTCCGGCTCTTTTCATAGCTCTCAGGAGTTCTAGTGTATGGGGCTTAAGCGGCACCTGACCTTTCTCAGCCATTCCGTTATAAATGGCTCTTAATTCTCTCTCATAAGGCTCGCCGGGCTCACCGTATACTCTTTTGAACTCATCCACGGTAGCCTGCTTATTCTTTCCGATAACGCTTATTCCGTATTCACGGATACCTGCAAAACCGTACTTCTCACCTAACTGTTCCCAAATGGAAAGGACCGTCCTCTCTGAATCGAGGATCAGTCCGTCCATGTCGAAAATTGCAGCTTTAAAAGTTCTGTTGATGCTTTCCATCAAACCTCCATGGTTCCTTCGAAGACCTTGGCGCAGTTGCCTGTCATGTAGACAGTGTCATCTGTGTAGTTGATGATGAGGTCGCCGCCCTTAAGGATAACCCGGATGTCGCCGTTCTCGCATGCTGCAACTACTGTTGCGCAGGCGCCTGTTCCGCAGGCCATTGTCTCGCCTGAGCCTCTCTCCCATACTCTCATCTTGAGTGTATGGTCGTCTATGACTTTGACGAACTCTGTGTTGACTCTTTCGGGGAAGATGTCAGTCGAATATTCGAACTTGGGACCGATGGTATTGAGGTCGAGAACATCAACAAGATCAGTGAATACAACGGCATGAGGGTTGCCCATGGATACAGCCGTAATATTATATTGATCGCCGTCTATATTTACGGGAACGTTGATTGCCTTGTCTCCGGGGAGCGTGCACGGGATCTTCGGCGGATTAAGTTCTGCCTTGCCCATGTCGACCTTTACTCTGGACGCAACGCCGCCAAGTGTCATGATCTCAAGCGTCTTGATGCCGCTCTTTGTCTCGATCTTCATGTGTCTCTTCTTGTGGCCGCGCTCATCGTACATGTACTTGGCAACGCATCTT
>CACZML010000025.1:19812-38061 GCA_902782235.1 Oscillospiraceae bacterium | reverse complement strand
AACATTGCAAGAAATATCGTATACAGCGCAGATAACTCAGTCGTTAAGATGACCATGATCGACGGCAAGATCCTCTACGAGGACGGCAAATACACGACTATCGATCTTGATGAGGTAATCCGTGAATCCAATAAGCTTATGAAGGATCTGTCTGATATCTGATCATGAAACTTCTTTTCGATCACATCGGAAAATACAAAGCAGCTTCGATCTTAAGCCCTGTGTTTAAGCTCCTTGAAGCGTGCTTTGAACTTATCGTTCCGCTTATCGTTGCGGGCGTTATCGATAATGGTATCAGGAAGGGGGATGCGAATTATGTATGGACGCATGTCCCGATCCTCGTGCTTTTCGCTGTCGTCGGATTTGCAAGCGCGATCACTGCACAGTATTTTGCTGCTTATTCAGCAACAGGCATATCTTCAGGCATAAGAAAGAGCCTTCACGATAAGCTCCAGACCTTATCTGTAAGTGACTATGAGAAGATCGGATCTTCCGGCATGGTTACGCTTCTTACATCTGACGTTAACCAGATCCAGACAGGAATCAATCTGTTCTTAAGGCTTCTTTTAAGATCGCCTTTTATCGTAATCGGCGCCTGCATAATGGCAGCGACGGTTAAGCCTTCGATTGCTTTGATCCTTGTTGCATGTACGGCGCTTCTGGCTGTCGTCATTGCACTCAATATGAAGTTCTCCATCGTAAGGCACAGGGAATCCAGAGCAGGATTGGACAGCCTTGTTAAGAAGACTGCTAATGGTATTGCGGGTGAACGTGTTATCAGAGGCTTTAATAAGACTCAGAACGATTATGAGAAGTTCGAGCAGAAGAGCAGGATCCTTAAGACTTCACAGATTAAAGCGGCTGATTTTGCTGCATGGCTTAATCCGCTGACTTATGCCGTGGTTAATCTCGGAATCTGCCTTTTGATCTACAGGGGGTCGATCCATTTCAATGCGGGAGATCTTACTGACGGCCAGGTTGTGGCTCTCTACAACTACATGTCTCAGATCCTCATTGAGCTCGTTAAACTCGCAAACCTTATCGTTTCCGTATCAAGAGCTTATGCCTGCCTCAAGCGTGCTGAAGGACTCATGGAGATCCGGAGTACTGCAAATAACGGTACGCAGGAGCTTCCTTTGGGAACGCCGCTTTCAGTAGCTATGAAGAATGTCTCATTCACATACCCGGGCAATGTTGAAGAGTCTGTAAAAGACTTTACGATCGATATCAAGCCCGGTGAGACCATAGGCATAATAGGAAGCACCGGCTGCGGTAAATCAACGGCCGCATCCCTTATTGCAGGCATCTATAACGCTAATGAGGGTGAAGTCGATATCAACGGCACGGATATAAAGGATATTGCGCTTTCAAGTCTTTCATCAGCAATTGGCATGAGCCTTCAGAAGACGAGACTTTTCAAAGGTTCTCTCAAAGAAAATATCACTCTCGGAAGGACTTCGCTTACAGATGAAGACATCGATTCTGCATGCAAAGCTTCGTGCAGTGATGATGTTATAGCAACTAAAAAGGAAGGCCTGGACTTCGTCATTTCCGACGGCGGAGCGGGACTTTCCGGCGGCCAGAGGCAGAGGATCGGAATAGCAAGAGCTTTGGCAGGCAATCCCGGCCTTGTTATCCTTGATGACTCAACGTCTGCATTAGACTGGGGAACTGAAAAGAGGCTTCTTAATAATCTTAAGGATCTTCCTGTTAAGCCTACGCTTATCCTCGTCTCGCAGAAGGTCAGAACCTGTATGAACTGTGACCGCATCATTCTTATGGATGACGGCAGGATAGAGGCTGTCGCGCCTCACGAGGAACTCCTTAAGATATCAGAGAACTACAGATATATGAATTCTCTTCAGATGAAGGGAGGCGCAGCTACATGAATGCCAAGTCATTAAAGCGTCTCTTCTCATATCTCAAGGGCTCTGCGGGCCTTGTAGTCCTGTCTGTGATTATCGGACTCCTATTTGGCGGTGCAACTGTTGCAATTCCGTATTTTGCGGGTAGGGCAATTGATGATCTCGCTGATACTGAAGCGCTTATAAAGTGCATTCTCATCATTGTTTGCCTTATTGTTATTGCCGCTTTACTGCAGTTTGCGCTGATAAGGATGAATAACAGGATCGCCTATAATATCGGTCAGAGCTTAAGGAATGCTACATATTCAAAGATGCACAGGGTTAAGATGTCTTATATCGACAGGACATCTGCCGGAAAGCTCCAGAGCTTTATTATCAGCGATGTTGAGACTGTGTCTGACGGCATGCTCCTGTTCCTTAACCAGTTTGCATCGGGCATCGCTACGATACTCATTACGCTTATCGTAATGTTCTACATCAACTGGAAGATCTCCCTTATCGTCGTAATATTTACGCCTGTATCAATTGCGGTATCTACGGCGATTGCGAAAGGCGCATATAAGTCATTTGCAAAGCAGGCTGAGATCAGATCCAAACAGACTTCTTTTGTTGCCGAATCAGTCAACAATTTCAGGGAATGTAAGATCTATAACGTTACTGACACAAGGGTTCAAGGCTTCGATGAGATCAACGGTGAATACTGTAAGACATCTACGAAGGCTACATTCTTATCTTCCATCAGCAATCCTTCTTCAAGATTCGTAAATGCCCTTATCTATGCGGCAGTTGTACTTACGGGATGCTTATCCGGTATCGGCGGCGCAATTACCGTCGGTGCTCTTACGTCGCTCCTGGCTTATGCCAACCAGTTCATGAAGCCTTTTAATGATCTGTCGGCCGTATATACGGAGCTCTCGGACAGCTTTGCTTGTCTTAACAGGGTTTTCGAGTACCTGGACAGCCCTGAGATACCTGAAGAACCTGTAAGAGATGATCTTCCTTCCAAGGATGTACAGTTTGATATTGAGTTCAAGAACGTGTCTTTCTCATATGTTGAGGGAAGACCGGTGCTTCAGGACATCTCGTTTAAGGTCGGAAGGGGAGAATCATTTGCTATCGCAGGTCCTACGGGATGCGGAAAGACTACGCTTATCAATCTTCTTATGCGTTACTATGAGCCTGACTCAGGCGATATCCTCATAAACGGCAAGTCCATTAAGGATATTCCGAGGTCGGAACTCCGCCACTATATCGGCTTCGTATCGCAGGATACATGGCTTTCAGATGATACGGTTATGGAGAATATCAGATTCTCTGGTGAACATATTAGTGAAGAAGCGGCCATTGAAGCGAGCAAAAAGGCCGGTTGTGATTCATTTATTAGAAAACTTCCAAAGCGTTATAATGAGATGTTGGACAACGACAGGGATGATATATCCGAAGGTCAGAAGCAGTTGCTTACAATAGCTAGGGCAATGGCGTCAGACCCTTCGATCCTAATTCTGGACGAAGCTACATCATCCGTGGACGTTGTCACTGAGGACCGTATACAGAAAGCAGTAAAAAAGCTTCTGAACGGCAGAACAAGTATTATAATTGCGCACAGGCTCTCGCAGATCACATCCTGCGACAAGATCGTCGTAATTGACGGCGGCAAGGTCTCAGAGATCGGATCCCACGAGGAGCTTATCGCAAACGGCGGATTCTACAGCAGGCTTTACGCCTCGTATATATCCGGATAAGGAGTTTTTATGGCTAACTATAAGTTTGAAGAGTTTAAAAACTACATAAAGGGCAGGAAAGCGGCTGTTATCGGCATTGGCATTTCCAATACACCTCTGATTAAGTGGCTTATTTCACTTGGCGCTGATGTTACCGCATGCGACAAGAATACTGAAGAAGACCCGGTTTTGAGCAAGAATATCGCTGCTTTGAAGGAGATCTCCACGGATATCAAGTGGTCTTTGGGCGAATCCTACTTAACTCACTTAAGAGATGAACATTACGATATCGTTTTCAAGACTCCGAAAATGAGATTTGAGATACCCGAACTCCAGGCTTTGAAGGAAATGGGCTCTATCCTAACCACTGAGATGGAACTTTTCATGAACCTGTGTCCTGCAGAGATCTTTGCTATTACAGGTTCTGACGGTAAGACAACGACGACCACGCTTACCGCTGAAATATTGAAGCAGGCAGGCTATAAGGTCTGGGTCGGCGGAAATATCGGTACACCGCTCCTTGACCGCGTTGCAGAGATCAAGCCTGATGACAAGGTTGTTTTAGAGCTTTCCTCATTCCAGCTGCTTGGAATGAATACGCCTGCTGATGTTGCTATCGTTACCAACATCACGCCTAACCATCTGGATTTCCATAAGGATTATGATGAATATATCCAGGCAAAGGTTAATGTTTTCAGGAATCAGGGACCTGTCGGCAAGGTTATTCTTAATGCAGGCTGTGACCTTACATATGAGATGAAGGATATCGCAAGAGGCAGAGTAAAGCTTTTCTCTGCCAACAAGGGAAAGGTCATGAGATCTGAATCACCTTTATATCCCAGAGCATATACGGAAGACGGCAGGCTCATCTATGAGGAAAACGGCGAGTGTTTCGACATTTGCGGTATGGACGAGATCTTCATTCCCGGCCTTCATAATGTTGAGAATTTCCTTGCTGCAACATGTGCTGTAATCGACTATGTTAAGCCTGAAGATATCGCTTATGTTGCCAGGACGTTCAAGGGCGTACCTCACAGGATCGAATTCATAAGAGAGATAGACGGCGTAAGGTGGTATAACTCTTCAATTGACACATCGCCTAACCGTTCACTTAATACAATGAACGCTCTTGCAGCAAGAAATGAAAAGGGTGTTCTTATATGCGGCGGCGCTGATAAGAAGTGCCTTTACAGCAAGCTCGGCGATGCCATTCTTAAGGTCTGCGACAGGATAATAATCTACGGATCTAACGGTGATCTCGTAACTGACATCATTGCAAAGGAAGCTCACGGCCGTAAGTATGAGATCTACAGGATCCCTGATAAGGAAGGCGATGTATATGAGTTCCCCAAGACCCGCGACAACGTTGTAAATGCTTATAAGGAAGCTATTAGAAAGGCCAGAGAGTGGGCAAAACCCGGAGAGATTGTTATTATGTCTTCTATAGGTACGTCCTACGACCATTTCAGACATTTCGAGCACAGAGGCGACATGTTTAGAGACCTCGTAAATGAACTTTAATTAGCTTTAAGCTTCTATGGTGGAGGAAAGTTTATGGCTGACATGAATTACCGCAAATATAAGGCTCATCCGACAGTTGACCTGCCGGACCGCAAGTGGCCTTCAAATAAGATTACCAAAGCGCCAATCTGGTGCTCTGTTGACCTAAGAGACGGTAATCAGGCTCTGGAAGTCCCCATGACGCTGGAAGAAAAGGTCGAATTCTTTGAATATTTATGTTCCATCGGATTTAAAGAGATCGAGATCGGTTTCCCGGCTGCTTCCGATACAGACTACAACTTCTGCAGATACCTGATCGATAACAACCTGATCCCTTCAGACGTTGCTATTCAGGTATTAACGCAGTCAAGAGAACACATAATCGATAAGACAATGGAAGCCGTAAAGGGTGCGCCAAACGTCATTATCCATCTTTATAATGCGACCAGCATGCTCCACAGGGACGTCGTTTTCAATTTCTCATGCGATGAATGCATCAAGCTTGCCGTCGACGGTGCGAAAATGGTCATCGACAAAGTAAATGAGGATAATAGCGGCACAAACTTCTTCCTTGAGTATTCTCCTGAGGCATTCTCGGATACAGAACTCGATTTTGCAGTAAAGATCTGCGACAGCGTTCTTGAGGTATGGAAGCCCACACCTGAGAAGAAGGTAATAATCAACCTGCCTGAGACTGTTGAGTATCAGACAGCCAATGTTTATGCGGATCAGATCGAATATTTCTGCTCTAAGACGAAGTGGAGAGATTCGATAATCATATCTCTGCATACCCATAACGACAGAGGTACGGCTGTTGCCACATCAGAGTTCGGCCTTATGGCCGGCGCTGACAGAGTCGAAGGCACTTTGTTCGGAAACGGTGAGAGGACCGGAAACGTTGATATCATTACGCTTGCGATCAATATGATGATGCTTGGCATCAATCCCGGACTTGATTTCTCCAATATCAATAAGACTATCGATATCTATGAGGAACTGACCGGAATGAAGGTCGAGCCGAGGCACCCCTGGGCAGGAAAGCTTGTATTTACGGCTTTCTCAGGTTCCCACCAGGATGCTATCAATAAGGGAAGAAAGAAGATGGAGGAAAGGGGAGAGACCATTTGGGCCGTTCCTTACCTTCCTATCGATCCTAAGGACGTCGGCAGGGAATATGAGCCAATCATCCGTATCAATTCCCAGTCCGGCCGTGGCGGAATCGCTTATGTTATGGAGACTTACTTCGGAGTTCAGCTCCCGAAGGCGTTCCAGCGTGATTTCCTGCCTGTCGTTAAGGCTGCCACAGAAGAGAACGGCATAGAGAATGAGCTTACGCCGCAGCAGATCTTCGACCTTTTCGACGACAAATACATCAATGTGCTTGAACCTTACGGCCTGAAGAACTTCTCAGAAACTCAGGACAGTGACCAGGTATCTACTGTTGAGGCGCTTATTACTGACCATGGTAAGGAAGTTACCATCAAAGGTAAGGGTAACGGTCTCTTGGATGCTTTTGTCAGAGGTTTCTGCGATTATACGGGCGTCGAGTTCTCGATCGCCAACTATTCAGAGCATGCTATGAAGTCAGGCTCTGATTCTGCGGCTATTACATACATTGAGATCTTAAATAAGGCTAATAAACAGACTTATATCGGTGCCGGAGTCTCAAGTTCAGTCACAAAATCATCCGTTCGTGCCGTAGTTTGCGCATATAACAGAATGATTAATGTGTTATGATTTTGGGGTTTTAAAGGAAACAGAGGAGTTTAGAAAATGATTTGGGATTATATTGTTGCTTTAATTTTCGGCATTGTTGAAGGTGTTACGGAGTGGCTTCCCGTAAGCTCTACCGGACACATGATCATATTAAATGAGTTCCTGAAGCTCAATGTCTCACCTGAATTCTACGACCTTTATCTCGTTGTTATCCAGCTGGGCGCCATTCTGGCCGTTATCGTCATTTTCTGGAAAGAGATCTGGCCTTTCGGCATTAAGAATAATGAGCATCCGTTCTCGAAAACCGGTATCGGCAGATATGTTATGAAGGATAAGATCATTCTCTGGCTTAAGATCGCTCTTGCATGCGTTCCGGCTGCTATCGTAGGCGTTCTTTTCGATGACTGGCTCGATGAGCACCTTTATAACTATTTTGTAGTTGCTATCGCTCTTATCGTATTTGGTGTCGCTTTTATCGTTGTCGAATACCTTATGAAGAACAGAAATCCTGTTATCAAGACTGTTAACCAGCTCAACTGGGGTCATGCTCTTGCAATAGGTCTCTTCCAGCTTTTAGCAGCAATCTTCCCCGGTGCATCAAGATCCGGCTCCACAATAGTTGGGTCCATTGCAATCGGAATTAAGAGGGAAGCGGCAGCTAAGTTTACTTTTTTCCTTGCAATTCCCGTAATGTTCGGTGCAAGCCTTCTTAAGATCGTTAAGTACGATGGCGGAGTTACGGCCCATGAGGTAGGTCTTCTTCTTGTAGGTATGGTAACTGCTTTCCTCGTCAGCCTTCTTATCATCAAGAAGCTTATGGCATTTATCAGGAATCACACATTCTCATGCTTTGGCTGGTACCGTATCGGCTTAGGCCTCCTTGTGCTTATACTTGGCGCATGCGGCGTTATCGGCGGCGCAGGCACACCGGCTTAAATTCCTAATTGCCTTATATCTCTTATATTTTTAATAAGTATATTAGCTTGTTTATGCTATAATTCACAATGAATTATTATGCGGACAGGAGAAGTCTTTTTGCGCAAATATATCTACAACAGCCGTGATGTAGCGGCTTACTTCAAGTATTTCTCGGTTCCGAGCTATCTTGAAGTGTCATATATGCAGTATATCTTCAATCTCGGATCTAAGGTTCTGGCTGAGCCTTTGACGCGTGATTTTGAGAGTTTTAAGAAGGAAGTCTACAGGGAACTCTATTTTCTGTGGGCTAACGGCTTTGAGAATGAGAAAGCCGATATCTCAAAGATGACCTCTGAAGGTGATCTTTCTTTGATCTGTGACCAGGAATGCATCTGCCTCGAATCCTACATGAAGCTTATCTGCCTTCATCTGATCTTTTCGGGCAATCTTCCTTATATCACGCTTAACTTTACAGGCCTCATGACCCAGCTCGGCATAAAGTGCGATGTCGCTCTTTATGAAGCTAACTGCAAGACCGTATGCGATTCTCTGCAGCTTGAGGTTTTCGATACATTCGGAAAGCCCTTTGATCTTTCTCTGGGCATTCCTGACGAGCTCTTAAGAGTTTCTTTGAGTTCTGAGTTTAAGCAGGGCCTTAATTCAGGCAATTTCAAGGAGGCATTGAGATCAGAGCAGATGACATGGCTTAAGGACCTTAAGGATAAGTCCTTTAAGCTGTTCGGATCTATTCCGGCACGTAAAAAGCCAGCAAGGAGCCGTAGTGCAGGCTCTTCTAATAAGAACTACAGAAATTCGGGTAACAGCGTAGTTCGCAATCAGGCGCAGCCCAAGGGTACGCCTAAGACTAACAGATAACCACTTGGAGGGTAAGTGATGGGCAAGGTATACAAGCTTGGTCTTGATATCGGATCTACAACGATCAAGGTCGTTCTCTTAGACGGCGAGAAGATCATTCACAGCGATTATCAGAGACACCATTCGGATGTTTCAGGTCTTTTAAATGACCTTTTTGAGGATCTTAACAAGAAGTTCCCCGGAATCGACGTTGATGTCGTTATCACAGGTTCAGGCGGACTTTCAGTAGCCAACTGGCTCGGCTTTAAGTTCACTCAGGAAGTTATGGCTGAGACTCAGGCCATTAAGACATATCACCCTGAGACAGACGTAATCATTGAGCTTGGCGGTGAGGATGCAAAGATCACATATATGCATCCTGTGCTTGAGCAGCGTATGAACGGTACATGCGCAGGTGGTACGGGTTCATTCATTGACCAGATGGCATCGCTCCTTCAGACAGATGCAGACGGTCTTAATAACTTTGCAAAAGACTACAGATCACTTTATACGATCGCAAGCCGCTGCGGCGTTTTCGCCAAGTCCGACCTTCAGCCGCTTATCAATGAAGGTGCTGCAAAAGAAGACCTCGCGGCTTCAATTTACCAGTCAGTTGTTAATCAGACTATTTCAGGTCTTGCATGCGGCAGACCTATCAAGGGCAACGTTACATTCTTAGGCGGTCCTTTGTTCTTCAATTCTGAACTTCGAAATGCTTTCGAGCGCACTTTGGAAGGCAAGGTTGATTCATTCTGGATGCCTGAGGAAGCCCAGATCTATGTTGCTTTGGGCGCAGCGTTATCCGCTGACGGCAAGAATCCTGTTAACCTTTCTGACCTTCTCGTTAAGCTTAAGAACAGGGAAGGCTTTGTTCCGGACATCATCAGGATCGATCCCATCTTCAAGAGCAAGGAAGATAAGGATGCCTTCGATGAGCGTCATAAGAAGGACCAGATCCCTGTCCTCAACATAAAGGATCAGACAGGTGCTCTCTTCCTTGGCGTTGACGCGGGTTCCACAACTACCAAGGCTGTTGTAATCAACAGAAAGGGCGACCTCGTTTACACATATTACGCAAGCAACAAGGGTAATCCTGTTATGAGTGCAGTTGCCATCATGAAGGATATCTACTCCAAGATGCCTGACGACTGCTATATCGCTCATTCATGCGTTACAGGCTACGGTGAGAACATCATCAAGGCAGCCTTGAATATTGATGAAGGTGAGATCGAGACGATGGCTCACTTCCAGTCTGCCAAGTTCTTCTGCCCGGATGTTGATTTCATTATCGATATCGGCGGCCAGGACATGAAGTGCATGAAGATCAGGAACGGTGTTATCGATTCCATCATGCTCAACGAGGCATGCTCTTCAGGCTGCGGTTCATTTATCCAGACATTTGCACAGACATTAGGCCTTACAACACCTGAATTTGCTGAAGCTGCGCTTTCTTCAACAAAGCCGGTCGACCTTGGTACAAGATGTACGGTATTCATGAATTCCAAGGTTAAGCAGGCACAGAAGGAGGGCGCTTCCGTAGGTGATATCTCTGCGGGTCTCTCATATTCAGTTGTCAGAAATGCGCTTTATAAAGTTATCAAGATCCGTGATACGGAGCAGCTCGGTAAGAATATCGTCGTTCAGGGCGGTACATTCCTTAACGATGCCATCTTAAGATGTTTCGAGCTCGTATCAGGTAGAGATGTAATCAGACCTAACGTTGCAGGCCTCATGGGTGCTTTCGGTGCCGCATTGATCGCACAGAAGAGAGGTCACGAAGACGGAAGATCTAATGTCCTCGGCAAGGATGAACTTGATTCATTCAAGATGGAGACTGAGAATACACAGTGCCAGGGCTGTACAAACCACTGCCGTCTTACTATCGCTACATTCTCCAACGGCACTAAGTTCGTATCAGGCAACCGCTGCGAGAGAGGCGAAGATTTGGCGCTCGACAGGGAACCTGCAGCAGATAAGAAAAAGCTTCCTAATCTTTTCGATTACAAGTATTCAAGAACATTCAGCTACTATAAGCCTTTAAAGCTTGAGGATGCACCGAGAGGCGAGATCGGCATCCCGCGTGTACTTAACCAGTATGAGAACTATCCTTTCTGGTTTACGGTTCTTACTAAACTCGGCTTCAGAGTCCTTATCTCTGCGAGATCTTCACATAAGATCTACGAAGGCGGTATGGAGACTATTCCTTCAGAGTCAGTCTGCTATCCTGCAAAGCTCGCTCACGGACACATCGAGAACCTTATCGACCGTGGAATCACCACGATCTTTTATCC
The DNA here is from genome assembly GCA_902782235.1 of Oscillospiraceae bacterium. GTDB lineage: Bacteria > Bacillota > Clostridia > Saccharofermentanales > Saccharofermentanaceae > Saccharofermentans. Next base: position 27,195 of record CACZML010000025.1, on the reverse strand, counting down.
TGATGTTCCATATGAGAATATCGAGAACCAGAATTCCAACAACCACTATAACTGCCCGATCGTATGCTCTTATCCGGAAGTTATCAGGAACAATGTTGAGAACCTGTTAGAGAAGAATATCAGGTATTTAAATCCTTTCATGCCTTTGGATAATCTTGATAATGTTGCCCTCCATCTTACCGAGTGCTTCGATTATCTCGGCGTATCCGCTGAAGAAGCCAAGCAGGCTGTTCAGGCTGGCGCAGAGGAGTATTTCAAGTATAAAGAAGACATCAGGAACAAGGGTAAAGAGATCCTTAAGGAGATGGAAGAAAAAGGCCTTAAGGGTATCGTTCTTGCAGGAAGACCTTATCACTGCGATCCTGAGATCAACCACGGTATTCCTCAGATGATCAATTCACTTGGACTTGCTGTTCTTACAGAAGATGCAGTTGCAAAGCCCGGTGTATTAAAGCGTCCTATCAGAGTTATCGACCAGTGGATGTATCACACGAGACTTTACGAGGCAGCGGCATTTGTAATCACAAGACCTGACCTGGAACTCGTTCAGCTTACGAGCTTCGGCTGCGGACTTGATGCCGTTACATCAGACCAGGTTCAGGAGATCCTTGAATCTTCCGGCAAGCTCTATACGCTCCTTAAGATCGATGAAGTAAGCAACCTCGGTGCAGCAAGGATCAGAATGAGATCTCTTGTTGTTGCTATGAACGAGCGTATGGAACTCATCGAAAAGGGTGAAGCACGAGTTTTCGTTCCTGAAGAAAATGACAGCGCACCTTATACACTGCAGCGTGTTGAGTTTACCAAGGAGCATAAGAAGAATCACACTATCCTTGCTCCCCAGATGGCTCCTATCCAGTTCGAGATGGTTGAGTCCGTATTCCATAAGCACGGATATAAATTAAAGCTCTTAAAGCAGGCTACACGTGAAGATATCGAGTGCGGCCTTAAGTATGTAAATAATGACGCATGCTTCCCGACCATTATCGTTGTTGGTCAGATGATCAACGCCATCTTAAGCGGCGAGATCGATCCTGATAATGTTACTCTTGCTATCACTCAGACAGGCGGCGGCTGCCGTGCTACAAACTATGTAGCGTTCTTAAGGAAAGCTTTGAAGGAAGCAGGATATCCGCAGATCCCTGTTATCACGATCTCTGCCCAGAGATTTGAGAAGAATGAGGGCTTTGAATATACTGTTTCTTTCGCGCTCGATGCTATCAAGGCACTATGTGCAGGCGATATGCTCTCCACATTGCTCTTGAGAGTAAGACCTTACGAGAAGGTTCCGGGTTCTGCCAATGCTCTTTATTCCTACATAAACAGGATCGGCAGAAAGCTCTTTAATCCTAAGAATCTCAGTGACGATCTTACCGAGAGATATGATGTCATGATGCCTAACAGCTACTTCTCCAAATCTATTGATGAGAAGAAGGCGATCCTTGACTGCTTAAGCAAGATCGGCGTTGATTTTGATAATCCGCCTGTCATCACGAAGTATAAGGAATTCGTTAAGTTCGCAGTATCGAAGTTCGATGCTCTGCCTTTACTCGATATTCCCAGAAAGCCCCGTGTAGGACTTGTAGGCGAGATCCTTGTTAAGTTCCAGCCGGACGCTAACAACAATGCAATAGACGTTATCGAGGCAGAAGGCTGTGAAGCTGTATTGCCGGGCGTTCTGGACTTCTTCTTATACTGCGCATATAACCCGCTCTGGCAGGCCCAGAACTTAGGCAAGAGCAAGAAGACAGGTTATATCATGAAGACTGCGATAAGATTCCTTGAGTCCTTGAGAAAGCCTATCAACAAGGAATTCATGAAGACTAACGGCAAGTTCATGCTTACGGAAAGGATCCAGGAGCTTGCTGAGAAGTCATCCACAGTATTGAGCTGCGGTAACTCCTGCGGTGAGGGCTGGTTCCTTACAGCCGAGATGATAGAACTTATTCAGGACGGCGTTCCGAATATCATCTGCGCCCAGCCTTTCGCATGTCTTCCTAACCACGTAACAGGTAAGGGCATGATCAAGGAACTCAGAAGACAGTATCCTATGTCCAATATCGTTCCGATCGACTACGATCCGGGCGCTTCAGAAGCTAACCAGCTTAACCGTATCAAGCTCATGATCAGCACAGCACGTGCTGTAAGAGAGCAGGAAATCGAAAATGAGAAGAAAGCTAAAGAGGGCAACTGATGAGTACACTCCTTCTTGTTGACGGCAACTCTATTATCAACAGAGCTTATTACGCAGTAATAGGCAGAGCTCCCATGACTGCGCCTGACGGAACTCCGACAGGTGCCGTAAATGGATTCTTTAATTCAGTTCTTGGCGTCATGAAGGAATATAACCCTGATTATATGTGCGTTCTTTTCGACAGGAGAGAACCTACATTCAGACACAAGATGAGCGTTGATTACAAGGCTAACCGCAAGGGCATGCCTGATGATCTCGCTGCACAGATGCCTGTGGTCAAGAACATGCTCGATCTTTACGGAATCAAGCGCATGGAACTTGCAGGATATGAAGCAGATGACCTTATCGGAACTCTGTCAAAGCAGGGCGAAGAGCAGGGAATGGACGTTTATATCTTCTCCGGAGACCATGACGATTTTCAGCTCATCTCAGACAAGGTTTCTGTCATTATGCCCCAGTCGGGCAAGGGCAAAGAGCCCAGAGTCTTATTTGACCGCAAGATGTTCGAAGATACATACGGCGTTAAGCCTGAAGTATTTGTTCAGGTAAAAGCCCTCATGGGTGATAATTCCGATAACATCAAAGGCGTTGAGAAGGTAGGCGAGAAGACTGCATTTAAGCTCATCGCAGATTACGGTTCATGCGAGGAAGTCTTCAATAATGCAGATAAGTTGTCTCCTGCATTGGGCGAGAGAATTAAGAACTCCAAAGAGCTTTTGGAACTTAACATTAAGCTCTGCACGATAGACCGTGAATCTCCCGTTGAAGAAGGCGCAAAGGACTGCGTTTATCCTTCCGGCACAAGAGATTTTCCCGCTCTTTCAGGCGTTCTTAACCGTCTTGCATTAAGGTCGTTGATCAAGAAGCTTGATCTGGAAGACGTTAAGCCTGCCGGCTTTGAGACAACTGAAGAGGTCGATGATTTTACTTCAGGAACCGCTTCCGAAGTTGAGTCTGCTCTGAAGGCGGGACTTAATATAAAGCATGAAGTTCCTTCTTCAATTGATCTTTCAGATCTTAACCTTGGTATCGATTTTGTTGACATTCCTTCAGGCAATAAGGTCATCCTTCTTGACTGGAGCGCTAAGACTTTCTATGTTGTTGACGCTGAAGATTTCGAAAAGATCTCATCAGGCAAAAAGGTAATGCCTGTAGCTTACGAATATAAGGACAGATCGAAGATCATCAAAGAGCCTCTGGCTTCTGTTGATTCTGTTTTCGACTGCGAGATCGCAGGATATGTCTTAAATATCCTTTCAGGAAAGCCTGATCTTCAGAGATTATATGAGAGTGTGCTCAAGTCCGCTTATCCTGTTGAAGATAAGAAGGGACCTGTGAAGCAGCTTTCGTTGTTCGATGAGATTACAGAAGATGACGGTTCATCCAAGATCGAAGAGACGGCATCAAAGCTTTTGGCTGTTACTGCGATCGCAAGAGTTATGTCCCGTGACATCGAAAACGATAAGGCTCTCAAGAACCTTTTGTACGACATCGAATTCCCGCTTGTTATCACGCTTGATAAGATCGAAAGAAACGGTATGCATGTTTCAGGCGAGAGGCTTTCTGAGCTTCACAGCGAATATACAAAGCGTCTGGAAGATATCAGCGCGAGAGTTTACGATGCGTGCGGTACGGAGTTTAATATCGGTTCTCCCAAGCAGCTTGCTGAGATCTTGTTTGGTGAGAAGCATCTTAATCTTCCTTCAGGTAAGAAGGGAAAGAGCGGCGATTTCTCCACAGGTATCGATGAACTTAAGAGATTAAGACCATATTTCCCTGAGATCGATTACATCATCGAATACAGAGAGCTTTCCAAGCTCGATTCAACATATGCAGTCGGACTCGCGCGTGCAATCAAGAGCGACTCAAGGATCCATACGACTTTTACCCAGGCAATGACAAATACGGGTAGATTATCTTCAACTGAGCCGAATCTCCAGAATATTCCTGTAAGGACTGAAGAGGGTTCCAGACTCCGTGAGGCATTTACTGCTGAAGAAGGCAAGATCCTTGTTGATGCTGACTACTCACAGATCGAATTAAGGCTCCTTGCTGCTTTAAGCGGTGATGAGGTAATGTGTTCAGCATTCCTTGAAGGTGAAGATATTCACAAGAGAACAGCAGCCAAGGTTTATGGCGTAACTGAGGAAATGGTTACTCATAAGATGAGAGCTACTGCAAAGACCGTTAACTTCAGTATCATCTATGGTATCTCTGATTATGGCCTTGCAACCGATCTCGGAATCAGCTACAAGGAGGCATCAGACCTCATTAAGGAATATAACAACCAGTTCCCGGGCGTTACTTCTTATCTCGAATCTCTCCGTAATTCAGGCGAGGAAAAGGGCTTTGCGGTAACCATGTATGGCCGTAAGAGGATCTTAAACGAACTCAAGAGCCAGAACAGGAACATTAAGAACTTCGGTTACAGGGCAGCAATGAATACTCCTATCCAGGGAACGGCTGCTGACATTATCAAGATCGCAATGAACAGGGTATCAAAGGCATTATCAGAGAAACTGCCTTCAGCAAAACTCGTAATGCAGGTACACGACGAACTCATTTGCGAGTGCGATATCAAGGATAAAGACCTTTGCGCATCAATTCTCAAGGAAGAGATGGAAGCAGCAGCTTCATTAAGCGTTCCGCTTCTTGCTGAGGTCGGCTTCGGAAAAGATTGGCTGGAGGCTAAATAATGTTTGTATTAGGTATTACAGGCGGTATAGGAAGCGGCAAGAGCACTGTAAGCGGTCTGCTTGCAGAAAGAGGTCTCCTTGTACTTGATGCTGATGAGATCTCAAGAAATGTAACCGGTCCGATGGGCAGGGCTATGCCTGAGATCGCTGAGACATTCGGTAAGAAAGTCGTATCTGCCAACGGCGCATTGAACCGCCGTGTTATGTCTGATATCGCTTTTGGTGATAAGAAAAAGCTTGATGATTTGAGCACGATCATTCACCGTCATGTTTTCGAGCAGATCGAAGAGACACTTGGCAAGGAAAAAGAGAAAGGCACCAAGTGTGTTGTTCTTGATGTTCCGATCCCGGTAAATAAGTTCCGTGAACTTTGCAATCAGATCTGGGTCGTAACATGCGATAAGGATGTCCGCCTTGCAAGACTTCAGAAGCGCGGAATGGAAAAGGAAGAGGCTGAAAGACGCATTGCTGTCCAGATGACCGATGATGAGTATTGCGAGCTTGGAGATCATTCAATAGACAATTCATGGGACTTAGAAGATCTTAAGGAAAAGGTTGAGGTTCTCATCCGCGAACAGCTTTATGAGAGAGGTATCAGGATATGAACATCGCTGCGGTAATAACGGCGTGCATTTTCCTTTTGGTTTCCATTATTGCACTTATATTCCTGTTTGTTGGTAAACTGCCTTTCTGCACCGGCAAATATAAGGGGTTTTACAGAGGTTCCTGCGGTGTTTATATAAGCGGAGTTGTCCTCGTACTGATCTTTACATTGATCATGAAGGGACTCCCGGTTGCTTATGTCCTTATATCTGACATCACTATTACGCTCGTATTCTGCTTTACTGTTGGACTTATCTATTTCATGACAAGGTCTATTGTGGAAGCTCAATTAAAGGGTATTGATAATGACGAAGAAGGCGAAGACAAAGAGTGATAAAAAGGGAAGGAAGATACTTTTAAAGATCTTCCTTGTACTGGTTATACTTGGACTTATCGGAGTTGCGGTCTTAGGCGTGATCAATATCTATATGATCAGCAATACCAAGGCGGATGTTTATTCACTGGATGCTTTTGAGGCCGGAGAGGTATCCAAGTCATCACATTACCAGGCTGTAATCGTTTTAGGATGTGCCATTTGGGGTGATGTTCCGAGTCCTATGCTTGCTGACAGGTTAAGGACTGCGGCACGCGTGTATAACACCGGATGCTGTGATTATGTTCTTGTCTCAGGCGACAGTGCCGAACCCTGGAAGTACGATGAGACCGGTGTTATGGCGGAGTTCCTTGTAAATGAAGGCGTTCCAAAGGAAAAGATCTTTTGCGACCAGTTAGGACTTTCCACATATGAATCGATGAACAGGGCGTTGAAGGTCTATCACATTGATTCAGCTGTTGTCGTAACCACAGAATTCCATGTCCCGCGTTCGGTCTATGATGCGCATTCATTCGGTATCGAAGCTGTCGGTGTCGAAGCTATCAATTCAGGTTATGTGATTAAGTTGTATAATTATTTCAGGGAATTTGTTGCACGCGGCAAGGATCTGGTATTTACTATCTTTAAACCCGATAGTGATTTTATAGGTTCAGTTTTATGACGGCTGGTAATACAAAAAAACTACCATCTTATATCGGCGGCATATTTGCCATCATTGCCGGAATCTTTTTCATTACCATGCCTGAACTGTCTTCAGGCGTTATCGGTATTCTCTTTGGTGTGGTCTTATTTGTTGCCGGAATTACTGAGGTTATCGGATACATAATCTCTATCAAGCAGTTCAGGGAAGAGAACTACGGCAAGGCCGCAGGTGCCGAGATAGTGCTGGTCTATTCCATTATCCTTATGGCTCTTGGAGTGTTCTTTATCCTTAATCCAGAGATCGTTCTGCAGCTTCTGTCAACGATCGTTGGTATTTTCTTCCTGATCGACGGCATCGTTAAGCTCAGACAGGAAGTATTCCTGTTTACGAAAAAAGACATCTACAGCTGGGTGCTTTTGGTAATGGCGATCCTGCTTATCGTTGCAGGTAGCGTCCTGCTCGCCAATGCATTCAAAGGCACCACGAAAATCATTGTGTTCTCAGGCATATCGTTCGTGATAAGCGGCCTTGAGACGATCATCTTCGGACTGTTTAAGAGAAAAGAGATTAAAACCCGCAAAGACTGATTCCTTGCGGGTTTGTTTTTGTTTTGTTTAGTTCTCGAAAAACTGATCAGACGTTGAATCTGAATACTACGACGTCGCCGTCCTTCATGACGTATTCCTTACCTTCGGATCTTACAAGGCCCTTTTCCTTAGCTGCATTATATGTGCCGTTAGCGATGAGGTCGTCGTAAGCTACTACCTCAGCTCTGATAAAGCCTCTTTCGAAGTCAGAGTGGATCTTGCCGGCAGCCTGGGGAGCTTTAGTTCCTTTCTTGATAGTCCATGCACGGACTTCCTTAGGACCTGCCGTAAGGAATGAGATAAGGCCTAAGAGGGTGTAGGATGCA
>CACZML010000025.1:0-19749 GCA_902782235.1 Oscillospiraceae bacterium | reverse complement strand
ACATACGGAATGTCTTCGTTCTTTTTGATATCGTCTTCTGCGATGTTTGCACAGTAGAGGACAGGCTTCATGGAGATCAGCTGGAGATCCTTGATGTATTCCTGTTCATCATCCTCGAAAGTAAGAGTTCTTGCAGACTTTCCTTCAGCGAGGCAGTCGTAGATCTTCTCATAAACAGCGAGCTCTTTAGCAAAAGCCTTGTCGCCGCCTTTCATCATCTTCTTTGTGCGGTCGATCCTCTTTTCCATGATCTCCAAGTCGGAAAGGACAAGCTCGATATCGATAGTAGCAATATCGCCGGCAGGGTCAGCATGGCCGTTAACATGGATAACGTCAGGATCGTCGAAGCATCTTACAACGTGAACGATAGCGTCGCATTCTCTGATGTTGGATAAGAACTTGTTGCCTAAGCCTTCGCCCTTGGAAGCGCCTGCGACAAGACCTGCGATATCAACGAATTCGACGACAGCGGGTGTGTATTTCTCAGGATTATAGATCTCAGCGAGTTTATCTAATCTCTTATCAGGAACTGAAACGACGCCTACATTAGGTTCGATAGTGCAGAAAGGATAGTTAGCTGCCTCAGCGCCTGCCTTTGTAATTGCGTTGAAAAGAGTGCTCTTACCGACATTAGGAAGTCCAACGATGCCAAGCTTCATATATATACCTCATTAAATGATATTTTTGCCTCATAATTGTAGCACATTAAATCATAATACTTTGTTGGTTGTTTGTCGGTATTTGTCGGCTGTTTTGGGGCTCTTTTGTAGGTTTTTGTAATATAGTGTCGGATTTCGACACTTTTGCAGGTTTTCTTGTCTGAAATCTTCGGGGTTCCTTGCAGAGTTTTTGTACTGATAATCCTCTTTTTGAGAGTGTATTCTGCTCTTAAAAGGAGGATCTGATATGGCATCTAAACCTAATGTGGCAAGGCTATATTCTTGCTTTGCGACCGGTGCAGATTCGACTGTTGCTTTGATAGAAGTATCGATCTCGCCCGGCATCCCGTCGTTTTCTGTAATTGGTCTATGTGATTCGTCTATTAGAGAATCACAGGGCAGACTTATATCTGCTTTCAAATCGACAGGCTTTTCGATGCCTAAGGGACATATAACGATCGGTATAAGTCCTGCATACATGCGCAAGACCGGTACAAACTTTGACCTTCCGATGGCTCTGGGAATATTGTTTGCGTCTGGCCAGCTGTATCTTCCGCCTGATGCGAAGATCTATGCTGAAGGTGAGCTTTCATTAAGCGGAGAACTTAAAGGAACTCCGGGTGCGTGTATAAGGCTAAATACTGTCCGTAATGAGGAATTCGATTACAAGATAATTCCTGTTAGTGAATCTTCAAGTGCCGGCATTATCGGTTTTAAGGGACAGGGAATAAACAGCTTGTCTGAATTAAGCGCGATATTTGACAGGAACGGGTATGTTGAGTCCGCTTTTGATTTTGATATAAGAAGATCTGAATGCGACTTTATTGATATCTCAGCGCTTAAAGGTCAGGAGAAGACCAAAAGAGCGTTGCTTATTAGTGCTGCCGGATTTCATAACATCCTGCTTATGGGGAGCCCTGGTAGCGGCAAGACTATGGGAGGGAAGATCCTGTCAGGTATCCTGCCGAAGCTCAGTCCTTCTGAATTATCTGATGTCTATTCGATAAAAGAGCTGATAGACGGGGAATCAACTTTATTAAGTGATGAGCGGCCTGTTAGGATTATCGGTCCGAATATAACTGTGGGAAAGCTTCTCGGGAATGCGGTAAGTCTAACACCCGGTGAGATGGCCCTGGCAAATCACGGAATACTTTTTGCAGACGAACTTCCATTGTTTAAGACGGAAGTTCTGGATTTTTTAAGGGGGCCACTAGAAGAACGTAAAGTACATCTTATGAAGAAGGGAAATCTGTATTCATTTGATTCGAATTTTATATTCCTTGGTACAGGCAATCCGTGTAAATGCGGGCTGTATTACGAAGGTAACGGAAAATGCAAATGCACCGAAGGAGCAATTAACCGCTACCTTCTTAAGATTAGAGGGCCTTTTCTGGAGAGGATCGATATTGTCAGCGAAGTCAGGGCTATATCTGCTGATGATATGGCGTCGATATATACAGACAAAGAGACGGGAGAGAGCACTAAATACAGAAAGATAGTTGAGGATTGCTGGAATATAGCTCATGAGCGTTATGGCGCGAATTACTTAAACGGAACATTTCCTGAAGGTGATTTCAGGGAAGCAATGCGGATTACCGAGGAAGCTGTAAAAAGGGCGTCTGAGATGTCTAACCGCGGATACTTCAGTGCGAGGGGCTTTACGAGGTTAGTTAGAGTAGCAAGGACTATAGCTGATATCAAGAGCGCGAAAGATATTTCTGTTGAAGATATTGAAGAAGCGGCTCAATTCAGGATGCGGGGGTATTAAAAATGCAGATAAACAATGCGGAAGCAAGACGCGCTGAATTGTTTTATTCGGCAGTGATGCTTAATACGGATATCTCATACAGGACACTTTGTGACTTAAAGGATAATGGCGCGATAAAAGATTACAGGGATCTTTATGATAAGGATGTCTTAAAGCAGGTCATAAATGAAGAATTTAAACTCAAGCCGGAGACCGTTCACAGAATAAAGAAACTCCTGGACTCTTTTGGAAACATCGAGAAGATCGTCGACAACTACGTCAGGATCGCAGTAGATAACAGCATTGGAGTTGTATCAGTTCTGGATAAGATCTATCCATATAACTGGAAAGTCTTAAGCGGAATGCCTCAAGTATTTTATGTTAAGGGCAATTATGATCTTATTGACCAGATGACATTAAAAGGCTCTGTTGCGGTAGTAGGTTCAAGAAGCCCGAGCAAATATTCACAGTATGCGACTGATCAGATATGCAGGGAATTAGGCGAGAAGGGCGTGACTATAGTTTCCGGGATGGCATATGGAATCGACAGACAGGCGCATATCTCATCAGTTAATACCAAAGGCGGAACGATAGCTGTATTGGCAGGCGGTGCCGACAACATCTATCCGCCTAAGAATAAGGATATCTACGATCTTATGAGCATAAAAGGACTTATAATCTCGGAGATGCCGCCGGGACAGCAGCCGTTAAGACAGTACTTTCCTTCAAGGAACAGGCTGATAGCAGGTCTTACGGACTGTACGCTCATCATGGAAGCGGGAGCTGTATCAGGAACCCTTCATACCGCTTCATTTGCAGCTAATCAGGGCAAGGAAGTATTCGTACTTCCGAATAACATCTACTATGAGAATGCTTTGGGTGGATTAAAGCTTTTAGAAGATGGCGGCAATGTCTTATTAGGATCCGAAAGCGTAATTGACAGCGTAACAAGATCTCTCATGTTCAAACGAATGGGGATGGGATGTCCGGGAGAGGTTGTTTTCGAGGAGAACGAAATAGATTCTTTCGATAATAAACCTGATATTGAGGCTTTAAGGGAGCTTGCCAAGGTCAGACCTGACGTATTGACGGATGAGAACTGGAAGTTGATAATGACTGACGCGTTGTCATTAAAGCCGCTTTGCGCGGACGAATTATGCAAGGTTACGATGCTCCCGTTTTATAAGGTTTCGAGCCTTTTGACGGATCTTGAGCTTAATGGGACAGTTTGTCAGGAAAAGGGTAAGTACTCGTTGACATTTGTATAATGATGATATATTTTTAATTAAAAATAAAGAGGGGCACCTTATGGGCAAGAAATTAGTTATTGTAGAGTCTCCTGCCAAGTCAAAGACTATAGGCAGATACCTTGGAAGCGATTATATCATCTCAGCATCTTTAGGCCATATCAGAGATTTACCTTCAGGTAATCTCGGCGTTGATGTTAAGAATAACTTCAAACCATTATACATAACCATGAAGGGAAAGGAGAAGGTCGTAAGAGATCTTAAGCTCTTGGCAGCAGATGCCGATGAGATACTGCTCGCGACCGACCCTGACCGCGAGGGTGAAGCTATTGCATGGCATTTGGCCAAAGTTCTTAAGATCGATCCTGATTCCAAGTGCAGGATCACATTTAACGAGATCACAAAGTCAGCAGTTCAGGATGCTATCAAGAATCCCAGAACTATCAATATGAATCTAGCAAATGCCCAGCAGGCAAGAAGAATCTTAGACAGACTGGTTGGTTATGAATTAAGCCCGCTTCTCTGGAAGAAGATCCGTAAGGGCCTTTCAGCAGGAAGAGTTCAGTCCGTAGCTACCAAGATCGTTATGGACCGTGATGCAGAGATCGATGCATTTAAGCCTGAAGAATACTGGCTTATCAAGGCTCTCGTAACCCCCGGAAAGAATACTGATAAGTTCGTACTTGGTTACTTTGGAATCGCTGACGGCGATAAGGTTAAGAAAGATGACCTTAAGTGCCTTGAAGATGCACAGGAAGTACTTGATGCAGTAGGTTCCGGACCTCTCGTAGTTGATTCAGTCAAGAAGGGCAAGAAGGAGAGGAATCCTTATCCTCCGTTCACAACTTCAACATTGCAGCAGGAAGCATCTAAGAGACTCGGTTTCTCATCCAAGAAGACAATGTCTATTGCACAGCAGCTCTACGAGGGTGTTGAGATCGCAGGCCAGGGCCAGACCGCTCTCGTATCTTATATCAGAACTGACTCTGTACGTATTTCGGAAGAGGCAGTTGCTGCAGCTAAGGACATCATTAAGGAGCGTTTCGGAGCTGAATACTGCTCACAGTACAAGAGACAGTACAAGAATAAGAATTCCGCACAGGATGCTCACGAAGCTATCAGACCTACACATTTTGATCTCGATCCCAGAGATATCCGATCTTCACTTACAAATGACCAGTATAAGCTCTATCAGCTTATCTGGGACAGATTCCTTGCTACACAGATGGCTGCATGCAAGCTCGATACAGTAACTTGCCAGGCTTCCTGCAATAACAGGGTGTTCAGAGCAACAGGTGAGACTGTAACATTCAAGGGATTCCTCGTTCTTTACGATGATATCGCTGAAGATCAGAACAAGAATGAAGACCAGGACGGCAAGGCGATCATTCCGCCTCTTGAGGACGGCATGAAGCTTGAACTTCTTGACCTCAAGTCACTGCAGAAGTTCACAACACCTCCGCCGCATTATACAGAAGCTACGCTTATCAAGGCTTTGGAAGAATATGGTATCGGCAGACCTTCCACATATGCACCTACGATTTCTACGATCCTTGACCGTAAGTATATCGAGAAGAACGGAAGACTCCTGCAGATCACCGATCTCGGTAAGATCGTAACCAACATGCTCTCTGAGAACTTCAGTGAGATCGTTGACCTTTCTTTCACGGCTGATATGGAGACTAAGCTTGACGAAGTTGAAGAAGGTAAGGAAGACTGGGAACATGTTCTCCAGGTTTTCTATCCTGAATTCAATACTCAGATCAAGGCTGCTCAGGAATCTATCGATAAGATCACATTTGAGCCTGAGAAGACCGGCGAGGTTTGCCCTCAGTGCGGCGCAGAGCTCGTTTATAAGGAAGGCAGATACGGTAAGTTTATCGCATGCTCTAACTTCCCTGAGTGCAACTACACAAAGAATATCGTTGTTTACGCGAAGGGTACATGCCCTAAGTGCGGTTCTGGCCTTCTCGTACACAAGTCCAAGAAGTATAAGAACAAGTCTTTCTATACATGTGATAAGCAGGGATCTGATCCGAACTGTGATTTCATCTCATGGGATCTTCCTATCGAGGGCAAGTTCTGTCCTGACTGCGGAAGCTACATGGTATTGAAGCATTTCGGTAAGAAAGCATATCCCAGATGCTCTAACAAGGATTGCGTTTCCAACGTAAGAAAGAGCAGAAAGTCTTCAGACAAGAAGAGTGAAGATGAAGAGTAATCCGACTGTTACTATAATCGGCGCCGGACTTGCAGGCTCTGAGGCAGCTAATATCTGCGCCAGGGCAGGCGTTCATGTAAAGCTTTATGAGATGAAGCCTGTTAAATACAGTCCTGCGCATCATTCTGAGAACTTTGCTGAGCTTGTATGCAGTAATTCGTTAAGAGCTGCAGCAAGAGAGAATGCAATTGGCCTTCTTAAAGAGGAATTAAGGCACTTAGGCTCTCTCATTATGGAAGCAGCTGATAAGAGTGCAATTCCTGCCGGCGGTGCTCTTGCCGTAGACAGAGACGAGTTCTCAGGCTACATAACTGAATCTATTAAGAATAATCCTCTTATCGAAGTCATTCCCGGTGAGGTAACGAAGATCCCTGAAGAAGGAATCGTCATCGTTGCAACAGGACCTCTTACTGAAGGTGAACTTTTCGAAGACATCTTAAGAGTAACAGGTGATACATCAGGTCTTCATTTCTTTGACAGTGCAGCACCTATCGTAACCGGTGATTCAATCGATATGACCAAGGCTTTCAGAGCCTCAAGATATGGCAAGGGCGGAGACGATTACATCAACTGTCCGATGACCAAGGAACAGTATCTCGCTTTCAGGGAAGCGCTTGTAAACGCCGAGAGGGCAGAGGTCAAGAACTTCGACAGGGAGATCGTTTTCGAAGGATGCATGCCTATCGAAGTTATGGCGCAAAGAGGCGTTGATACGATGAGATTTGGTCCTTTGAAGGGTGTCGGTCTTATAGATCCCAACACAGGAAAAGAGCCTTATGCGAATCTCCAGTTAAGGCAGGATGACAGGGCTAAGACCATGTACAATCTTGTCGGATTCCAGACCAGACTTAAGTGGCCTGAGCAGAAGAGAGTCTTTGGCATGATTCCCGGCCTCGAAAATGCCGAATATACAAGATACGGCGTTATGCACCGCAATACTTTCCTTAATTCACCTTTATATCTCTCATCTCACTATAGTCTGAGAGCTAAGCCGGATATCTTCTTTGCAGGACAGATAACAGGCGTAGAAGGTTATATTGAATCAACAGCTTCCGGATTTGTTGCCGGTTTCTATGCGGCGCAGAGAGCTTTAGGAATTGAGCCTTCATATGAGCCTGATGCATGTACTGTTATCGGTTCGATGGCACTTTATGTCTCAGATCCTCATATCAAGAAGTTCCAGCCGATGAATGCGAACTTTGGAATCGTAAGTCCTATCGAAGGCAGGTTCAAGGGTAAGACCGCAAAGAAAGATAAGAATAACGCGCTTGCTGACAGAGCATTAGAGCACCTCAAGGCATTTGAGGAAAGCGTTGCGAAGCTGACTGAATAATATGGATCAGAACAAAGAAGATAAAGGCATTGATTTTTCAGAAAGAGCAAAAGGTCCTTTAGCTCATTTCTTTATTTCCGGTTGGAATCATCTGGTTAGGCTGATGGCCGTAAATGCTTTATTCCTTCTGTTTAACATTCCGGCTATTGCTATTGCGTTCTTTTATGGTGACGTGTTTTTGCCCGGACTTGTTAATGCCTTTGATTTACGTAAATTCATAACAGTTAACGTTAGTGAAGGTATGATAACAGCCGTTAATGAAACACAATTATCGTTCCAGCTTGTATCTTTGCTGTTTGTGTTCTTCATTGTATCGATGGTAGCAAGTCTTCTTATCTGTGTAGGTCCGTTCCAGGCGGGCTTTGCGCAGGTCTATAAAGATATAAGAAACGGCACATCGGTATCGTTGTTCTCAAGTTTTAAGACGGGTCTTAAGGAGAACTGGAAAAAGTCACTGGTTGCAATGTTTATCGGCATGATATTCTCGGCGATAATCATTCTTGCCGTAGATTTTTACATGAACCTGGGCTCTGATATCGGAATCGTTATCGCCACTATATTCACAGTTCTTTATATTGCATTTATCCTCGTACAGAATTTTGTTTATAACCTGATGGTCAGCACTGATCTTAAGCTTGGAAAGATATATAAGAATGCGATCCTGTTTATCCTTTTAAGATTCGGTCCCTGCCTTACTCTGGGAATCGTTGTGGCGCTTTTCTATATCGTTATTCCCTTTGTTTTACTTATGTCGGCTTCATATACCACGCTAGGCATATTCGTATTCCTTTATTCATTCGTTGTTATTGCATGGGTTCAGTACGGTCTGGCTTTCTATACGGGACAGCTTGTAGACAAGTATGTAGCCATTGACGAGGAAGCTTCTTTAGAAAACACTGAAGAATCTTAATCATTTTGCGATAGAATAGAAGAGTAGTACGAATAAGGCCTTTATGATTGTAAGTTAAGCAATGTACGATTTTTCTATTTTGTCAGACGATACAGTATTTGCACTCCGTTTAGCGCTGGTGCTGTTTGCGTTTGGCTTTATCTCGTTCGTTGCGATCGCGCTTTATACCCTGATCAAATCTTATAAATACAACAACAAGCACAAGGACAAGCTTAAGCTTGTCTGCGAAGTCGCATATTTCCATGAGCGCGGAAAACGCGGCAATCAGGAGGACTCCGTTTATATATCGCCGCTCGAGAAGATTGAACAATATGGTCTCATCGCTGCTTGTTCTGACGGAATGGGCGGTCTTCTTAACGGTGAAGTTGTATCCAAGTTCGTAACCGATTCACTCCGCGAGAAATTCCCTTTGAAATTTGATGCCCAGGCTGAGAACGCAAAGATAATAGCAGGCATATCAGACCAGGTGTATGAGGATTTCCATTTAAGTGCCGGTGCAACTCTTGTTATGGTGCATATTTACGATGACCTTCTGAATTTCTACAGCCTTGGGGACAGTAATATCGTGCTGATCCGCAATAACAGGGCGACGCTTCTGAACAGTAAGCAGAATTATGCTGCCGTCATGATCAAGAAGTTTGCAGAAGGCGGTATTGATACAGTAGATGCATATAAGGATTCGAGAGCAAGAGGTCTTACGGATTTTATCGGCAATCATAAATGCAATGTCCAGATGACTTCAAAACCGATGAAGCTGATCGATAATGATATCATTATCGTATGTTCCGACGGCGTTACGGATTCAATGCCTATGAACCGTATCGTTAACCATATTCATTTCGATCAGAATGCGACAGGAATCGCAAGGACAATAAAGTATGGTGTTAAGTCGAGTAAGAATCCCAGACAGGATAACTATTCGGCTATCGTCATTAAGATGAGAAGGAGCACGGTGTGATAGAGTACTACACATTTAAGCACAGAGGTGATGCTCTGGATTATCAGGACGAGGTCTTTTTAAGACTTGTCCCAAGCCTTACTGTTGCTATCTTTTTCGGTAGTAATCTTGCGATAGCTCCTAAGAGCCAGGCGCTCTTATTCTCAGAGATCTTGAACAGTGAAGAGGGCGGAAGGAGTATAGATTTTCTTTCTGCCGACTTCGACGAATGCCTTGACGAGGAATCAGAATACCTGATCCTCAGAGTGCTCGATAACGGTGTTGAGTGCTACAGAAGAGGCGGAGTTTACGCGAAGATAATTAAAGACGGTCAGATCAAAGTCCTTCCAAACGGTTTCTTCGGAATGAGTAAAGACGATAAGATCGTCGTAGGTACTGCAAAGTTCTTTAAATTCCTTACGGATGAGGGAGTTCTTGCTGATGCACTTGTCTCAGATTCCTGCAGTGACTGGATGTATATGATGGTCAGGCGTATCTCTGACCAGACGCAGCTTAAATGCGGAAATCTTTCTGCCGTTACGCTCAAGCTCAACGGTTAAGCTTATTAATATGGCTCTTTATCGAGAGCTTGATCAATCTTCTTGCGGATCTCTCTATATCATCACCTGAGATAAGGCCTTTCTTATAGGCTCTCATTATCTTTGCAGGAATATGCGGAAGTCCGGGCATTATAAGATCGGTTCCTGCTTTGCAGCAAAGTTCATCACGGCTCTCGTGGTGGCCTGTCGCAAACCAGTCGGTCATGACGATACCGTCAAAGCCCCATTCATTGCGCAATATCTGTGTCTGAAGATCGTAGTTAAGGGCAGTGTAAATGCCGTTTAACTTGTTATAGCTACACATTACGGCTTCAGGATGTGCTGTCTCAACGGCGATCCTGAATGCCCTGAGATAGATCTCTCGTAAGGTTCTCTCGTCAAGGTTAGAAGATGATACATTTCTCTTGGTCTCAAGATTGTTGGCTGCGAAATGCTTTATTGTAGGGTAACATCCGTACTCTTCGTGAACGCCCCTTATAACGCGGCTTGCAATTATACCTGTAAGAACCGGATCTTCGGAATAGTATTCGAAGTTTCTGCCGCACAAAGGGTTCCTGTGTATATTCAAAGCTGGAGCAAGCCAGAAAACTACGCCATATTCGGTCATTTCCTTAGCTACGGCGCTTCCCAATAATCTGGCATGATAAACACTCCATGTCTGTGCAACCACGGTCTCAGACGGCCATGATGTGCAGTACTGATAGAACAGTTCCTGATCCTTATTTTTCTCTGTAGCAGAACCGAGCTTTGAGATTAAATGCACATCCCTTAATGCTTCAGGCAGCGTAGGCATAGCAAATAAGTTGTGCTTTGGTTTAGTCGATATCTGAGTAAGGTTAAGTCCCTGAGGACCGTCAGCCATAGGCATAGCTTCGACACCTTTATGGAACAGTTTGGATGTTGTATATCCGATGGCACCGAAAACCCTGTGTCTGAAGGGACCCAGATAAGTTCTGCCGACCAGGAGTTTGCTCATATCCTTATATGTGAGGCCTGATACGATCAGATCGATCTCTGAGCTCTTATCAAACTCAGGTATCGTGTATTTATGCATTATGCAATTGATCTCAGAAGCTTTGATCTTGACGCGCCTTATATCAGACGGAATATTACGGACGCTCTTATCGTGAATAATGTAATCGATCTTACGGTCTGAAAGGGATATCGGTTCTGTCTTCTCGGTTATTGCATCCTCATCCAGTTCTACGACCAGTAAAGGAGTGTCATTTAAATAAACAATATATTCGCCTTTTTCCAGAATAAACTGATGGTTGTCATTGTCAAAAGCAGCAAAATATTTGAGATCAAAATCAAGCGAGAAATAATCCTTTTTGCCGGGTTCCAAAAGCATTGTCTTGGAAAAGGCCACGAGGCTTAACTTTTCCCTAATGAGTTTATTTTCAGGGCAGGATAAGTAGAGCATGGCGACTTCTTTTCCTGCTTTATCACCGGTGTTAGTAACACGCACATTAACAGAGATCTTCGTACCGCGGTTGGCACAATAATCAGCTTCTGTCTTAAATGTGGTATAGCTTAAACCGTAACCGAACTTGTATCTTGGCTTGATGTTTTTCTTATCAAACCATCTGTAACCGACAAAAATGCCTTCTCTGTAGTCTTCCTGGTGCTTTTCGGGATTTCTTTCAGAGAAAGTGTCTGATGAAGGATAGTCTTCGTATTTATAAGCCCAGGTGTCTGCAAGTCTTCCGGAAGGATTTACTTTTCCCGTCAGGATATCTGCGAGCGCATTACCTGATTCCATGCCGCCCTGCATGAGAAGGACAACGGCTGAGAATTTTATCTCGTCCAGGAAGGAGAGATCTATAACTGCTCCGACATTTAAAACAAGAATTGCATCCTTATAGTTTTGTGTGATGGACCGCATCATTTCGATCTCATCATCGGTAGCGTAGTAATCACCCGGAATATCTTTTCTGTCAGCACCTTCGCCGGCCTGTCTTGCAAGAACATAAACAGCAACAACTGCTTCTGAAGCATCTTCTTTTGTAACAGGTCTTCCCGCCGGAAGATAGAACGGGTTATCTGCAGCATAATCCATCTGCTGCATCAGAGGAACTTTGCGCATGGCTTTCTTCAGGTTCTTCTTATAAAGAGAAAGCTCTCTGTCAAAAAGCTCATCGTATTCATCAAGCCACTTAAGACTTGTGATATCAATATTGGCATTCTTTAAGCCTTCTTCAACGTTAACATTGTATCTTGGATTGCTTTCTCCGGATCCCGTACCTCCGAAAACAGTATGCCTTGCACCGGCACCATAAAGTGCCAGTTTATTTACAGTAAGCGGGAGGATGCCGTTATTTTCCAGAAGTACGATTCCCTCTGCACAGATCTCTCGTGCGAGATCACGGTGTTTGATCTCACGTTCAGTTAATGAAGAATTGTTCTGTGCATAGAATTTGGACTTCATATCAACCTAATCTCTCATAAAACTCTTTCCTGAAATCTCCAAGCCTGTCTTCGGCGATTGCCTGACGGATCCTTTCCATGAGGACGAGCAGGAAGTGGATGTTGTGATATGTGCAGAGTCTTAATCCAAACATCTCATTAGCTTTAATTAGATGTCTAACATAAGCTGCAGAGAAATTAGTGCATGCATAGCAGTTGCATTCAGGATCCATAGGACCGAAGTCTTCAGCAAACTTCTTGTCTCTAATGATCTTCTTGCCGTAATCGGTAAGGATTGTTCCATGCCTGCCCATTCTTGTAGGGAGTACGCAGTCGAACATATCAACGCCTCTGCAGGAACCTTCGATAAGATAATCAGGAGTACCGACACCCATAAGATATCTTGGCTTATCCTCAGGCATGAGAGGAACTGTACAGTCGATCATGTCGATAAAGAGATTCTTGGGTTCTCCGACAGAGATTCCTCCGATAGCAAAACCTGGAAGGTCGAATGACGTAATGGCGTCAGCGCTCTTTTTGCGCAGATCAGGATACATTGAACCCTGGATGATGCCGAAAAGAGCCTGTTCATCAGGTCTCTTATGAGCTTCAATACAGCGCTCGAGCCATCTTGTGGTTCTTGCCTGTGATCTGTCAGCGTAAGCATGCTCAGAAGGGTAGGGGCAGCACTCATCGAAAGCCATGATGATGTCTGCACCGAGATCATTCTGGACCTGCATGGAGATCTCAGGTGTCAGGAACAGCTTTCTTCCGTCGATATGTGAGCTGAATTTTACGCCCTCTTCCTTGATATCCTTAGGCTTCGAAAGAGAGAAAACCTGGAATCCGCCTGAATCTGTAAGAATGGCTCCCGGCCAGTTCATGAACTTATGCAGGCCGCCGGCTTTGGCTACGATATCACTTCCGGGTCTGAGCCAGAGATGATAAGTGTTGGAGAGCATAATGCCTGCGCCCATGCCTGATACTTCCTCAGGGCTCATGCCCTTAACGGAAGCCTGTGTTCCGACAGGCATAAATGCAGGTGTCATGAAGGTTCCGTGCGGTGTGTGTACCTTACCGAGCCTTGCACCTGTCTGAGCGCATGTGTGGATGTGTTCGTACCATACAGGGTAATTGGACATATCAGTTCTCCATATCTGTTATGAACATAGCGTCGCCGAATGAGAAGAATCTGTATTCCTCTTCGACAGCATGTTTATAAGCGTTTAATACATTCTCTCTGCCTGCCAGTGCAGATACGAGCATTATCAATGTCGATTCAGGCAAATGGAAGTTTGTAATAAGCGAATCAACGCATTTAAACTCATAGCCCGGATAGATGAAGATATTGGTATAGCCTGATGTAGGCATCATCTCGGGATCTGCAGATGCAACGGCTTCCAATGTTCTTGTTGAAGTAGTGCCGACAGATACGATCCTTCTGCCTTCTTTTCTGGCTTTTCTGATGATGTCTGAAGCTTCCTTGGGGAAGTCATACCACTCGGAATGCATCTCGTGATCTTCGATAGTCTCTGCCTTAACGGGTCTGAATGTTCCAAGACCAACGTGAAGTGTGAGCTCTGCGATCTCTACACCCATATCCTTTAATTCAGCAAGAAGCTCCTTTGTAAAGTGAAGACCTGCTGTAGGTGCAGCGGCTGAACCTGAATCCTTGGAATATACCGTCTGATATCTTTCGGGATCTTCGAGTTTTTCATGAATGTAGGGCGGGAGCGGAATTGTACCTGCTCTGTCAAGGACTTCTTCCCAAACGCCTTTAAACTCAAATCTGATTATCCTGTTTCCGCTCTCCAAGACCTGTTCGCACTCGGCTTCAAGCTCTCCGGGGATAAACGTCATGCGTTTTCCTTCTCTGACCTTTTTGCCCGGACGTGCTAAGGTCTCCCAGTGATTGTCGTCGATCCTTTTTAAAAGGAGGAGCTCAACAGGGCTCTGTGTGTCAGTGCGTACGCCTAAAAGTCTGGCAGGAATAACTCTGGTGTTGTTGATTACAAGAACATCGCCTTTCTTAAGATATTTCTTGATATCAGGGAAGTGACCGTCAGCGATCCTGCCGGTCTTTTTATCGAGCACCAGAAGACGTGATGCAAGGCGGTCCTCAGTGGGGACCTGTGCGATCAATCTCTCTGGCAGATCATAGTAAAAATCAGAAGTCTTCATATTCCTTGCCTTATTAATAAATAGAATGAAAGAAGTTTATCACAAAATACAAGAAAATGCGGATTGAGATATGGGTATTTGATATCGCGGGTCTCTTTAGTTTGCTAAAATTCAGAAAACGGCGTGCACTGTATGTGCAGTGTAGTGCAGTTTTCAGACTTTTCGAAAATTCAACTACTTCAAAAGGAGCATCCCTATGAGAGCATTATTCATCGGCGGAACAGGTACTATCAGCAGTGCGATCACAAGAAGACTCGCGAAAGATCCTTCCTGGGAACTGTGGCTTATTAACCGCGGAAACAGGGCAGATACCGTTCCGGAGAACGTTCACCAGATCGTCTGCGACATAAACGATGAAGATGCTGTCAAAAAGGCTCTTGAAGGCATGACTTTTGACTGCGTCGGTGAATTCATCGGCTTTACCGTTGACCAGGTAGAGCGCGACTACAGGCTTTTTAAGGATATTACAAAGCAGTATATCTACATCAGCTCAGCTTCTGCTTACAATAAGCCTTCTGCCAGCTACATCATTACAGAGGGCACTTCACTTGCAAATCCTTACTGGGAATATTCCAGAAATAAGATAGCCTGCGAGCAGTTCTTAATGGAAAAATACAGGGAAGAGGGATTCCCGGTAACGATTGTCAGACCAAGCCATACTTACGATGAGAGATCCATTCCTCTTGGTGTTCACGGTAAGAACGGCTCATGGCAGGTCGTAAAGCGAATGATGGACGGAAGACCTGTAATCATCCATGGAGACGGTGAATCTCTGTGGCATCTTACGTTTAATGAGGATTTTGCTGTCGGATATACATCTCTTATGGGCAACCGTCATGCAATCGGTGAGGCTTTCCAGATCACGGGAGACGAGGTCCTTACATGGAACCAGATCTACCAGACCATTGCTGATGCTCTCGGTGTTGAGCTCAAGGCTTATCATGTATCTTCAGAGCTCCTTACGGCATTAGGACCTGATTATGACTTCGAGGGAAGCCTTACAGGCGATAAAGCCGTTTCTGTGGTGTTCGATAACTCAAAGGTAAAAAGACTTGCACCTGACCTTAAGACCAATGTGCCTTTCCATAAGGGCGTAAGGCTGGCATTGAACTACATTCTTGACCATAAAGAGTGCAGGAAAGAGGATCCTGAGTTCGACAAATGGTGCGACAAAGTCATCGAAAACATTGAGAATATGAAAAAGAACGTTTGAGATTGTTCGAAAACTATTGTGCAAAATAAATAGTTTTTGTTGTAAAATAAATCAGTTTTTTTGAAGGGAGACAAATTATGTCTGAGATTCCTTATAAGATTTACCTGTCAGAGAAGGAGATACCTACAGCTTGGTATAACGTCCGTGCTGACATGAAGAATAAGCCCGCACCGCTTCTTAATCCCGGTACAGGCGAGGCTTTAAAGGCAGAAGACCTTTATCCCATCTTCTGCGAAGAGCTTTCAAAGCAGGAAATGAACAATACAGATCCGTGGATCGATATCCCCGGTGAGATCGTTGATTTCTATAAGATGTACAGACCTTCTCCGCTCGTAAGAGCATATTGCCTTGAGAAGGAACTCGGCACTCCCGCACATATCTATTACAAATTCGAAGGAAATAACACTTCCGGTTCCCATAAGCTCAATTCAGCTATTGCTCAGGCTTATTACGCTAAGAAGCAGGGTCTCAAGGGTGTTACTACAGAGACAGGCGCAGGCCAGTGGGGTACAGCTCTTTCAATGTCCACAGCTTACTTCGGACTTGACTGCCAGGTTTACATGGTTAAGGTCTCCTACGAGCAGAAGCCTTTCAGACGTGAAGTTATGAGAACATACGGTGCTACCGTTACACCTTCTCCTTCAATGACAACTAATGTCGGCCGCAAGATCAATGAACAGTTCCCCGGAACAGACGGTTCTTTGGGATGCGCTATCTCTGAGGCAGTTGAAGCTGCAACATCCCAGGAAGGATACAGATATGTATTAGGCTCTGTTTTGAGCCAGGTATTGCTCCATCAGTCAGTAATCGGTCTTGAGACAAAGGCTGCACTTGATAAGTACGGCATCAAGGCTGATACGATCATTGGATGCGCAGGCGGCGGATCTAACCTCGGCGGTTTGATCTCACCCTTCGTTGGCGAGATGCTCAGAGGTGAAGCCAAGTATGACATCATTGCTGTTGAGCCTGCTTCATGTCCTTCACTTACAAGAGGTTCTTATGTATACGACTTCTGCGACACAGGCCGTGTTTGCCCTCTCGCTAAGATGTATACATTGGGTTCCAACTTCATGCCCGCACCTAACCATGCAGGCGGCTTAAGATATCACGGTATGAGCTCTATCGTTTCACAGCTCTATGATGACGGATATCTCAGAGCTACATCTGTTAAGCAGACTGATGTATTTGCTGCTGCAGAGAAGTTTGCAAGAGTTGAGGGAATCCTTCCTGCACCTGAGAGCTCACACGCAATCAAGGTTGCTATCGACGAAGCTCTTAAGTGCAAAGAGACTGGCGAAGCTAAGAACATCGTTTTCGGTCTTACAGGTACAGGTTATTTCGACCTCGTTGCTTACCAGAAGTACAACGACGGAGTTATGGATGACTACATTCCTACAGATGAGGATATCGCAGCATCTCTTGCTCAGTGCCCTAAGCTCGGCTGATACATTAAAACAAGTATTTCAATGCGGGACCGCTGATCTGGCGGTCCCGTTTTTTATGAATTGTTATTGAAAATACAGTCTCAAATTACTAAAATTGGTTTTAGCAAATGGATAGGGGAGATATCTAATGGCTGATTTCGATTCAGATTGGAAGATAACAGGCAGTCCGGATCCTGCTACACCGGATCCACAGCCTCATCAGACCGCTCAGGCAGTTCAGACGGTACAGCCCGCACAGGTTGTTCCCACAGCACCCGCTGCCCAGCCGGTGACATATGCTGCGCCTGCTCCTGTAACTGTTCCTGCTTCTGTTTATACCGGAGCTGTCCAGCAGCAGGTTCCTACTGTCCAGGCATCCGGATATCAGCGTACCGTAACAGGATTTGTTCCTTCATCCCAGCAGATCATTCAGAACGAAGAGCTTACTGCAGAAAGAGATGCAAACCTTGTTGAGATCAATAAGATGATCAATCACTTCTCTCCGAAGCTGGGTGTTTACCAGGATTACGAGAACTGCATTAACGATATCGCAAAGTATTCCCAGACCAGCGTTGCACCTTTTGTTTGGGGTGTTTTGTTCGGTCTTCACAGTCTGATATTCGTATTCTCGGCTGCTACGTCAAACTATAAGGACAATATCTTTCTTTTTGCAGGCATCGCGCTTGGATTCCTGCTTTTCGGTGCAGGCCTGATCGCGATTTTCTTTGTTAAGAAGAAAAAGCATAAAGCTAAATTAGAAGAGCTCTACGTCAAGTTCGAAGATCTCTCCAATCAGCTTACGATAATCTACAACGGATACAGCAGCTGCGTTCTGCCGCCTGAGTATACTGATCCCAGGATCCTTGTAAAGATACAGTCCATGCTGTTATCAGGCAGATATTTCTCTATCGGAAATTCACTAAATACAATGCTTGGGTTTCCAGGTGTATACCAGAGAATAATCAATGCAAAGAATAAATTTGCTGCTGATACATCTGCCAGTTTTAACGGAAAGTCAGCATTCTTTAATGCCTCTAAATATTTAATTCTGAGGTAGCGCTGTCGTTATTCATCTTGGTCAGCTGTTCGCGGCGCTTGACCACAGGAATGGTAATCTCAAAACATGCTCCGCCTTCAGGCTTATTATGCGCGGTTACGGTACCGTCATGTTCCTCAGCGATCGCAAGAGCCAGTGCAAGACCGATACCATGTTTACCGTCAGCACCTTTGGAGAAACGCTCGAAAAGGTGTTCAGCTACTTCCGGAGCAATACCTGGACCATCGTCTGAGATCTCAAAGACAACATTTGAGCCGTCTTCAGACTTGTAACACTTGAAGGTGACAGCGGTCTTACAGTATCTCAGGCAGTTGGAGAATATATTTTCGAGACATCTGATCAGATCGTTCTCGTTGCCGTAGATATATGTGTTCTTGATCCTGATATCGTTTAAGATGCCTTTATCTTCGTGAATGAAGTTGCCTCTGACACGGTCGATGATCGTGTCGCAGATCCTTCTGGCATCGATCTTCTGCTTTTTGACCTTGTAATTGCCGCTCTTGCTCATGTCCATCTTGGAAATGGAGAGGAGGTTCTCAACAAGACCTGACAGTCTGCCTGTCTCATCGATGATGACATCAATTGCATTCTCTCTGTCTTCGTCACTCTCGAAAACCCCGTATTTAAGGCCTTCGGCGTAACCCTGGATAGACATAAGAGGTGTTCTAAGTTCGTGGGAAGCGTTCTGGAAGAAGGTCTTCTGCTCGAGATCGGACTCCTCGAGCTTATAGGCCATCTGGTTCATTACGTCACCAAGTTCAGATAATTCTTTACTGACGATATGGCCTCTGACAGGCTTAAAGTCACCTTTAGCGATACGTCTTGCAAATCTTGAGAGCTTCTGGGTAGAGAAGATGAGCGGGTAGGTCATCATGATACTGAAGACGCCTGCGATAACAATGGCAAGAAGTGCAGCCTGGATAAGAGCCAGTGAGTTCTGTGCCATAAAGTTATAGTAGTTATTCGAGTTAACGTAAACGCAGAGATAGTAGTTGGAAAGATCGATATCTGATTCATCTCTGTGAGACAGATCATTACCGTTTGGTTCATCAGGAGCGGGATCAGCAAGCTTAAAGCCGATCGTGCGGTAATAGATCAGGTTGCCGTCAAAATCTGTTTCCTGTGTCTTGTTAAGAGTCTCATATCCTTTTTCTTCGACTACCTGAGCTATGACGCGGTTTGCTCTGTTTGCATATGATTTAGAGTAGTTCGGCCATAAAACGTAAAATTTGCCTGTTCTTTCATCGAGCGTATAAAGCGCAATCGTAGCCTGTGATGAAAGGGTGTCGGAAGTGGCAATAGACTTAAGGAGATACTCTCTGATGTTCTGCTCAGTCTTATCCTCGGAAGCATCAAGCTCAAGCCTGAATGTCTGCGTAAGGCTCTGGGTGGATTCAACGGCGGCGCTAAGTCGGTCGTCGCATTCTTTGTAAATGTAATCCTTAACGATGGACTGGATATAAATATTGACAATAAAAACGGCGAGAATGATTACCACGATCTCAACTGCGAAAAAGTGCAGTGAGATGGGGATTCTTATCGCCGATTTATTTCTTGAAGGCTTTTTTGCTTTTGACCGTGCCTGAACCGGTTTGTCAGTCATTAGTCCTGATCGTCTCCGTCGTCTTCTTCAGTATCTTCATCTGTTCTATTTACAAGTCTGAAGCCGTAACCCCAGATAGTAGATATTTTAGCATCAGATTTACTGATTTTCTTCCTTAATCTTTTAACGGTGTCGTCAGCAACTCTTGTCTCGACCTGAGTCTCATAACCCCAGATCTTATCGAGGAGCTCAGCTCTTGATACGGCTCTGTCTCTGTTAGAGATAAGGTAGGTAAGGAGCTGGTACTCATT
>CACZML010000024.1 GCA_902782235.1 Oscillospiraceae bacterium | reverse complement strand
TTGATCTCGCTGAAGAAATTGATCCTGTTGCCGCCCTTTTTCTTCGGCGCCTGCTTCTGCTCAGAGCCGTAAAGCTCCTGCTCGCCCAGGATCGTAATCCCCAGCATAGGATATGTAAAGCCTGCAGGAAGCGGGCTGTCGATTATCTCTGTAAAACAGTCGTGGTCAGCCAGACGCTCTTTAAGCTGCTCGTAGCGTCTGCCGTGATGGGCAACAAGATAAACGTCCTTATTGGTCTTAATAAGCTCTGCAAGTTCCTCTGCGCGGCCTGAGAAGTTGTCTGCGGGGAATCCTGAGACAGTATGCGTGGTACCGCCCGGCAAACCGTTGCCCGAAGACTGGAACATGGACAATGTAACAATGTTATTCAGGCTGTCCAAGGCCACCATGAGCTTACTTAAGTTGACCATGGCAGAGGGTGAGCATGTCGGTGCGATACCGATCTCAAATGAGTCCCTGCACCTTTGCGCATACTCGCCTGCATAAGCGTTAAGTCTTGCATCGCAGTCGACCATCTCGTCCACGAAGAAGACGACGTCATCACCTTTTACGTAATCTAATGCGGTATCAAAATCCTTGAGGATAAGGCCCAGCCATCTTGCGATACCTGAAGGCTCAATTCCGTTCCTGATCTTCTCGGCGTCTCCCGTAGCGGTTCTTGAGAGGAGCTCGGCAGCACGCCTTACTTCTCTTGTCGCGGTGTTCATTTTCGAGAGATCTTCCTGAACCTTGGTAAGGATCATGTCAGAGATCTCATTGCGCTTATCTTCCGGGAAAGCATAGATGGATGCGGGCACGGCAACAGTCTCTTCAAGCTGGCCCGTCGATCTCTGCGTCTCCCTGTCGAAAGTCTTTATCTGGTCTATCTCGGTATCGAAAAAGCTGATTCTTACAGGCTCGGTATACGAAGGCGAATAGATATCGACGATATCGCCCCTTACCGAGAACTCGCCCTTCTCCATTACCTGCGGGACATTCTCATATCCGTTAAGGGTAAGCGCTGCAACAAGCTCGTCGCGCTCCATCTCGGCGCCGACTTTAAGCTTTATTATTCTCTTCTCGAAAACCTTTTTAGGCTCAAGCTTGTTAAGCAAAGCAGCAGCCGTTAATACAACTGCCCCGTATTCGCCTCTGACGAGCTCTGAGAGCGCCGCTGATCTCGTCAGCTCTAATTCTCTGGAAGAAGCCTCAGCGCTTACGAGAGACAATTCTGAGGGCGTAAGAAGGGTGACGGGACCATCTGTAAATGCCGCACAGTAAGCCGCGGTGCTTCTGGCCCTTGCCGCATCAGGTTCGATGAATACTGCCTTGCGGTCATTAAGACGTGCCAGAGCCATGGCAACATAGACTTTCTGCTCAGCGCATAAGCCGGTGATGTTAAGATGCTTCCCTGTCTTAAGACTTAAGGAAAAGTTCGATACGAGCTCTTTGTCGGATCCGATCCTGTTAAGAAGCTCAATAAGCTTCTTATCCATTAGCGATGATCTCCTCTATGGCCTCGCACGCCTTTACGAAAGCGTCGTTAAGCATAGGCCGCTCATCCTTCGGAACTTCGGAAAGAACATAATTTACAAGCTCCCAGTTCTCAGGAACCGGACCTGTGCCGATCCTTACGCGCGGGAACTCTTCAGTGCCCATAAGCTGGATAACGGATCTCATGCCGTTATGCGTACCGGCACTGCCCCTGGGCCTAACTCTGATAGTGCCCTTGGCTATATCGATATCGTCGTAAACCGTGATTATGTTCTTGGGCGGGACCTTGTAGAACTTTGAGATCTCGACAAGGCACTCACCTGAATTGTTCATGTAAGTCGTAGGCTTGATGATGATGACGTCCTGGCCATTGATCTTGCCTTTGCCCCAAAGGCCCTTATACTTCTCTTTTCCAAGAAAAATGCCATGCTTATCCGCGAGCATATCCACAGCGAGATAGCCCATGTTGTGCCATGTATAAAGATACTGTTTTCCCGGATTTCCGAGCCCGGCTACAATCCACATAAAAGTGCTTCTCCGCTATCAGACCTCAGAACGTCTGTCGTCCAATCTGATATAGTTCTCGCCTCTCATACGGCTCTTGTTAGCAACCCAGTTGTCCTTGTTAAGCTGCTTGGATCTTCCGATACCAAGTGACAGAGCAGGAACGTCAGATGTGATCGTGGAGCCTGCAGCGATGTAGCAGTCCTTGCCCAGGACAACGGAAGATACGATATTGGAGTTGCCTCCGATAAATACGTTGTCTTCGATCGTACAGCCGATCTTGTCCTGACCGTCGAAGTTACATGTAACAGTACCGCATCCGAAGTTAACGTTGCGGCCGACCTTGGAGTCACCGATATATGTAAGGTGACGGGCTCTTGTATATTCACCGATCACAGAACCCTTGACCTCAACGTATGCGCCGAGCGTAACGTGGTCGTCGATCCTGGATTCAGGTCTGATGTGCGTATAAGGTCCGATACGGCAGTCCTTGCCGATCGTGCTGGAAGAAACGATGGAGTTATCTACAACTGTGCCGTCGCCGATATCTGAACAGTCGATTCTTGTATTCTCACCGATGATGCAGTCCTCGCCGATATTTGTGTTGCCGAGGAGCGTTGTGCCCGGGAGGATTACCGTATCCTGGCCGATCTCAACCGCATAGTGGATCCATGTAGCATTGGGATCAACGATCTCAACACCGTTAGCCATGTGACGGTCAAGGATCCTGTGATTCATGATGTCTCTTACCTGTGCGAGCTGCTTTCTGTCGTTAACTCCCCTTGTATCGTCGAAATCACATACAACAGCGCCTACAGTGAAGCCGTCGTTAATAAGGATTCCGATAGTATCTGTGAGGTAATACTCCTTCTGTGCGTTGTTAGCGCCGATCCTTCCCAGAGCGGAAAGGAGCAGAGGAGTCTTAAATACGTACATTGAGGAATTGATCTCTCTTACCTTGAGCTCGTCAGGTGTGCAGTCCTTGTGCTCAACGATCTTAAGAACGTTGCCGTCCTTGCCTCTGATGATCCTTCCGTAACCTGTCGGATCGTCAGCCTCAGCCGTGATAAGGATAGCTGCGCAATTGGAAGCTGCTGATTCAAAAGCATCCAGAGCCTTCTTGATAGTATTTGCAGATACCATCGGGCAGTCACCGGGAAGAACGATCGTCAGACCGTCCCTGCCTTCGAGGAAAGGAGCTGCCTGCATAACTGCGTGGCCTGTTCCTCTCTGCTCTTCCTGAAGCACATAAGCGACATTCTCGCCCAATACGCTTCTGATCTCTGCCTGCTGTTCACCTACTATATATACCTGATCCTGGCAGCCTGACTCGAAAAGAGCATCAGCTACCCATTGGATAATCGGTTTGCCCGACACCTGGAACACGACTTTTGAATGCTTGGACTTCATTCTCGTGCTTTTTCCTGCCGCCATAACAACCGCACTGATTTCCATATTAGAACCTCTTATTTATTTAAAAATTGGGATTACCCCCGACATTATAGCAAATCTTTGTATCTTATTAAATGAAAAGCCCTGCACTTTATGGGACAAAGTGCAGGGACTTGGATTTTTTGTTTTCGCGCCCGAAAAGCCTGACAGTCAGGCGTCCAGGTTATCAGAGACCCTCAACGGAAGCGATTGCCTCACGCATATTTGCCTCAGATTTCTTGAGGAGCTGGTACTCTTCGTCTGTAAGACGCATGTCGATGATCTTATCAACGCCGTTAGCACCGATGAGTGCAGGAACGTCGAGTGTTACACCGCTGATACCATATTCGCCGTTAAGTCTTGTAGCAACTGTTCTGATCGTGTGCTCGTCTTCTGTGATCGATCTAAGAAGTGTAGCAGCACTTACAGCGATACCGTTGAATGTTGCACCCTTGAGCTTGATGATCTGAGCGCCGGAAGACTTTGTCTGCTGAGCGATCTCATCCTTAACATCCTGGCCGAAAGGTACGCCGATAGCTTCTGCATACTCGTCGATACCCATACCGGCAACGTGAGTATGGCTCCAGCAAGGGAACTGTGTCTCACCGTGCTCACCGAGGATATAACCGTGAACGTTTCTAACGTCAACGCCGAGCTTTCTTGAGATGAGGACTCTGAAACGTGCAGAGTCAAGGTTTGTACCGGAACCGATGATCTTGTTTGAAGGAAGTCCGGACCATTCAGCAACCTTATATGTAACGAGGTCGCAAGGATTGGAGATTACCATGATAACACCCTTGTTGTAGTGCTCCATGATGCTGTCTGTGATGGTGTGAGCGAGCTTGACGTTCTTCTTTGCAAGGTCAAGTCTTGTCTCGCCTTCTTTTCTAGGGATACCTGCTGTGATGATGATGCAGTCTGCATCCTTAACGTCACTGTAGTCGCCGGAGTGAATATACATATCGCCAATGAACGGAAGTCCGTGGCTGATATCGAGAGCTTCACCAAGAGCCTTTTCCTTATTGACATCAATAAGAACAAGCTCAGAGCAGAGCTGCTGCATAGCGATTGCGAAAGCTGTAGTTGATCCTACTGCACCTGCGCCGATGATGGCGACTTTAGTTCCTTCTTGTTTATACATATCTCATATGCCCCCTTTTGTAGCAATACGAATGATATCAAGAACACTCTTTCAAATAAAGTCATTATTCGTTAGGATTTTTACCTAAAATTTGCACTAAGAAAATGCTCGGGAAGTGTATTTTGATAATTTGATAATCAAAGTTTTTCCTTGATTTTGCAGGGTTTTACGGGCTTTTTGGTCCTTTTAATCGAATTGACGGTTTTTACAGGAGCCGATATAATAATTTCATAGATGAGGCACTACCCAACAGGCGGTTGTCCTCAGTTATAGGTTATAAAAATAAGCCGCACTTTGGACGGGGGCGGCTTATTTCTTTGTTTTGGAACAAAGAGCAATAATTGAAACTATTAACATACCTGTCGTGAGTATCACGATGAGCATTTCATAATCAGTCATATTGCACCTCCTTTCACCATAACCAGGGTCATGGGTTTAAGGAGAACAACCGCCTAAACACATATTGTGTTACGAATTACCGCTAAGGGTAATGCCCCATAAATAGTGTAAATGGAAACTAGCACTAAGCGGTTGCTTTAATGGGACTCATCTCTGTGTCCCCTACCTTCAGCAATCACATTTGTCCCATAATCGGATGTTTATTCTTTAAAAACACAAAAACGGCGCAAGACCATTGTGGTCCTACGCCGCATAATATTTGTTAATTAATTACCGATTACCGGAAATCAGATCTCCTGAGGGAGCTCCAATGTTCTCTCTGCGTTGAGCTTAGCACAGAGTTCAACGAACTTATCGAGTGCTACGCCCTGAAGCTGCTTGTTGGAGCCTCTTACGTTAACAGATACTGTATTCTCAGCAGCTTCCTTATCACCTACAACGAGGATATAAGGATCCTTCATCTGCTTGAATCTCTTGATCTTGTCTCTCATGTTAACGTCTGTTAAGTCAGATTCGACTCTTACGCCAGCGTTTGTGAGGGCTTCTGCAACCTTCTGTGCATACTCGTTGTGCTCAGGTCTGATCGGTACGACTGCAACCTGATAAGGATTGAGCCAGAACGGGAAAGCGCCCTTGAAGTGCTCTGTGATGATGCCGATGAAACGCTCGAAAGAACCGAAGATGGCTCTGTGGATAACGATAGGCATCTTCTGAGCGCCGTCCTTGTCGACATATGTGAGCTCGAAGTTATGAGGGAGCTGGAAGTCGAGCTGTACAGTACCGCACTGCCACTCACGTCCAAGAGCATCCTTGATCTGAAGGTCGATCTTCGGGCCATAGAATGCGCCGTCGCCTTCGTTGATCTCATAATTGCCGTCACCATACTTCTCGTCGAGGATAGCCTTCAGGGAAGCCTCAGCAGCGTTCCAGGACTCGATATCGCCCATGAAGTCGTCAGGTCTTGTAGAGAACTCAGCTCTGTATGTGATACCGAATGTCTTGTAGATCTCGTCTGCAATAGCGATTACGTCCTTGATCTCGTCCTTGATCTGCTCAGGTGTTACGAATGTATGGTCATCGTCCTGACGGAATTCCTGTACTCTGAAGAGACCGTTCATCTGGCCTGACTTCTCCTTGCGGTGGAGAACGTCATACTCGCTGTAACGGATAGGAAGTTCCTTATAAGAGTGCATTGTACGCTTATAGGACATCATGGCATTAGGGCAGTTCATAGGCTTTGCTGCCATTGTGTCTTCTGCATCTACGGAATACTGCTCAGGTGCTTCCTCGCCCTTAACAGCATCTGTAGCGTTAACACCCTTTGTGATACCGGGAACGATGAACATGTTGTTCTGATAGTGTGCCCAGTGTCCGGAAATGAGCCAGAGCTTCTTATTATTGATAAGAGGTGCAGAGATCTCTGTGTATCCGTGCTTGCCCTGGATCTCTCTTGAGTACTTCATGAGTTCCTGGTAAAGGATCCAGCCCCTCGGGAGCCAGTAAGCCATACCCGGAGCTGTCTCACGGAACATAAAGAGGTCAAGCGCTGTACCGATCTTCTTGTGGTCTCTCTCCTGAGCTTCCTTGAGCCATGCAAGGTGAGCCTTGAGCTCATCCTTTGAAGGGAAAGCGAAAAGATAGATTCTCTGAAGCTGGTCTCTCTTCTCATCACCTCTCCAGTAAGCACCGGAAACATTCTTGATCTTGAATGCGGCGCTGAAGAGCTCCTGTGAATTATCTACGTGAGGACCACGGCAAAGGTCGACATAGTCATCACCTGTGTAATATATCGAAATAGTCTCGTCTGCAGGCAGATCAATGATAAGTTCTGTCTTGAACTTCTGATCCTTGAAGAGCTCCAATGCCTCATCCTTGGAGATGACCTTACGTGTCCAGTCTTCTCTCCTCTTGATGATCTCGTGCATCTTTTCTTCAATTGCAGGGAAATCCTCTTCTGTGACCGTTCTCGGCAGGACGAAATCATAGTAGCATCCGTCGTCGATCTCAGGTCCGATCGCGTACTGTACCTCTTTACCGTAAAGCTCGATAACAGCCTTAGCCATTATATGAGCAAGAGAGTGACGGTACACCTTCAATACCTCTTCTTTTTCCATTGTAATAATCCTCCTCTAGAGTTTTATGCACAGAACCGCTGTGCAGATAGATGAAGATTGTATCACAAATATTAGAAAATTGCTGATTATATAAGAAAAAGACAAAATTACCGCGAACATTCGTTCTATAGTCAAAAACCCTCCCGTATTTGGGAGGGTTCTATTTGTTTCTGGCGGAGCCGCAGGGATTCGAACCCTGGTGCCCGTGAAGGCAAACGGTTTTCAAGACCGCCTCGTTATGACCGCTTCGATACAGCTCCATACCTAAAGGCACTTAAGTATACAAGAATCAGAGACGGTTTGCAAGCACCTTTAGTTTATCGTATTTATCAGTTGCAGAGGTATTCGATCAGTCTGTCGAGATCCATATTGTCTTTGTAATCGATAACGATACGGCCTCTTCCTGTTGAGTTGTCGAGGACCTTGATCTTAACCTTTGCGCCGAGCTGCTTCTTGAGCTTTGTCTCGACTTCCTTTGTGCTTAAGGTAAGTCTGATATCAGGGAGCTCAACCGGCTTCTTGGCACCGGGATTGTTCTGGGCATCGATATACTTCTTAACAAATACCTCAGCCTGTCTTACGCTCATGTCGCGTGCCATGATGACATCAGCAACCTTGCGCTGGTCTTCCTTCTCCTTAAGGCCAAGGATTACCTTTGCGTGACCTTCTGAAAGGTCTCCTCTGCTTACGAATTCCTGGAGGGATTCATCAAGGTTAAGGATACGGAGAGTATTTGCAATAGTTGCTCTCGGCTTACCGAGCTTCTTTGCGAGCTGCTCCTGTGTGAGCTTATGGTTCTTGAGAAGATTCTGCATCGCTGAAGCTTCTTCAATGGGATTTAAGTCTTCTCTCTGGATATTCTCGATAAGAGCCTGCTCCATAACCTCTCTGTCAGAAAGCTCTCTTACGATGGCCGGGATAACTGAAAGTCCTGCGATCCTTGCTGCTCTCCAACGGCGCTCACCTGCAATGATCATGTAGCCTTCGCCCTTGCGCTGTACAAGGATAGGCTGGATCACACCGTTCTCTTCGATGGATGCTGCAAGCTCATTTAAAGACTCATCATTGAAGTTCTTTCTCGGCTGGCCGTTATTAGGGGAGATGTCATTGATCTTGAGATCAACTACTGAATTTCTCTTGTTCTCAGGAATACCGTCAGATGAAAGCAATGCACCAAGGCCTCTGCCCATTGCTCTGCTCTCAGATACAGTCTTTACCGCTGTTTTCTTTGCAGGAACAGTCTTTATGGGGGCTTTAGCAGCCTTGACCGGAGCCTTTTTAACAGCTGCCTTTGCGGCAGGCTTCTTTGCTGCAACCTTATCAACCGGAGCAGCCTTCTTTGCAGGTGCTTTCTTTGTTGCAGGTTTAGTAGCTTTCTTTGCTGTACTCTTAACTGCAGTCTTCTTTGCAGCAGGCTTAGCTGCAATTACCTTTTTCTTAGGTGCTGCCTTAGGTCCTTTTCCTAATCCTTTTGAAATAGCCATATCTATTCTCCTTTATGCTCTCTTGATTACTTCTTTTGCCAATGACTCGTAAGCCTTGGCGCCCTTGGAGTTCTTATCATAGTCGCAAATAGCAAGGCCGTGGCTCGGAGCCTCTGCAAGCCTTACGTTTCTGGGGATTACAGTCTTAAAGACCTTTCCGCCGAAGTACTTATCTGTCTCTTCCTTAACCTGTCTCGAAAGCTGTGTTCTCATATTGAACATTGTAAGAACAACTCCCAGGATCTCGAGCTCAGGATTGAGCTTCTTTTTAACAATGTTAATTGTGTCCATAAGCTGTGACAGACCTTCGAGCGCATAGTACTCACCCTGAATCGGAATTATCAGACGGTCAGATGCTGTAAGGGCATTGATCGTAAGAAGACCCAGTGAAGGAGGGCAGTCCAAAACGATGAAGTCATATGTGTCAGAGACAGGAGCAAGAGCATTCTTAAGGATCTGCTCTCTGGAAATCACTGTAACAAGCTCAACCTCTGCACCTGCAAGATTAATGTTTGTAGGGCAGATGTCCACATTCTCCGCATTTGTCTCATAGATAACATCAGTAATAGGCGCATCGTTAATAAGAACATCATAAACTGTCTGTTCGAGCTCACGCTTATCGATTCCGAGACCGCTTGTAGCGTTTGCCTGGGGATCCATATCGATCAAGAGCACCTTTTTCTTCTTCTTGCCAAGGAAAGCGGCAAGATTTACCGCAGTAGTGGTCTTACCGACTCCGCCTTTCTGGTTTACAAGAGCAATTACTGTCGCCATATATATACTCCTTTTAATTATTATTCCTATTTAGATATGCTAATTCTATCATTTTAGAAACACATAATATATGTCAACTTTGATACAAATTTGCGGAAATGTTCCACGTGGAACATTTCATTTTTGTCACGTTGGATTATTGTTCATAACTTGTCGATTGTTCCACGTGGAACATCCAGGAGGAAAGGAACTGGCATGCGATACGATTGTTCCACGTGGAACAATCAATAAAAAACGGGTGCCGGAGCACCCGTCATAAGCTTTTCTGTATATATCTTATCAGTTATCGATGTTAGCAAGCTTAGCATTCTCCTGGATGAATTCCTTACGGGGTTCAACCTGGTCGCCCATGAGAAGGTTAAATGTCTCATCTGCTTCCTGGGCATCTTTAAGAGTAACTCTCAGGAGCTTTCTTGTTACAGGATTCATTGTTGTATCCCAGAGCTGCTCGGAGCTCATCTCACCGAGACCTTTGAATCGCTGGATAAGAGGATTCTCCCACTTGTGAGCGATCTTGATCTCTTCGATCTCCTTATCGTCATAAGCATAATACGCTTCATCGCCCTTATAGACCTTATAGAGCGGCGGGCAGGCAATATATACATATCCGCCTTCTACAAGAGGCTTTAAGTATCTGAAGAAGAATGTAAGAAGGAGTGTTCTGATGTGAGAGCCGTCGACATCGGCATCGGCCATGATGATTACCTTATGGTATCTGAGCTTTGTCTCATCGAATTCATCACCAATTCCTGCACCAAGTGCCATTACGACAGGCTGGAGCTTCTCATTGGAATATACCTTATCGATTCTTGCCTTCTCTACGTTGAGCATCTTACCCCAGAGAGGAAGGATAGCCTGATACTTACGCTCTCTGCCCTGCTTAGCAGATCCGCCTGCGGAGTCACCCTCTACGATGAAGATCTCACAGAACTCTGCCTCATCGCTCTGGCAGTCAGCAAGCTTACCGGGCAATGCGTTATTCTCAAATACTGTCTTTCTTCTTGTAAGTTCTCTTGCTCTCTTTGCAGCATCTCTTGCTCTTGAAGCAGAAAGACACTTATCCATTATGAGCTTTGCAACATCAGGATGCTCTTCAAGATAGATCTCAAGCTTCTCATATACTGCGCTGTCGACCATTGGTCTGATCTCAGCATTACCGAGCTTACTCTTTGTCTGTCCTTCGAACTGAGGATCAGGAAGCTTAACGGAAATGATCGCTGCAAGTCCTTCTCTTGTATCTTCACCCTGGAGCTTAACGTCGCCATCTTTAATGAACTTATACTTCTTTGCATAGTCATTGATAGCTCTTGTCATGGCTGCACGGAAGCCTACAAGGTGCGTACCGCCTTCAGGTGTAGCGATGTTATTAGCGTATGTATAAACAGTCTCCTGATATGAATCATTGTACTGAAGAGCGATCTCAACGAAGTTATCTCCCTGCTTTGTTGCAAAGTAGATAGGAGGATTATTAATAGCTTCCTTATGTCTGTTCAGATACTCAACAAAGGAGATGATACCGCCCTCATAATGGAGGTGCTTCTTGATAGGTTCAGCGCCTCTGTCATCAGTAAGATCGATCGTTACTTCCTTATTAAGGAATGCCATTTCACGGTAACGTGTGATCATTGAATCGAAGTCAAATACGATATCCGGGAAGATCGTATTATCAGGGATAAAGTTGGTTTTAGTACCTGTATCTTCCTTATCGCAGGTGCCTACAATATGAAGCGGAACGGTCGTCTTACCCTTCTCAAATTCGATCTCGTAGATGTTGCCGTCACGGCGAACCTGAACCTTCATGTGGTCTGCCAGAGCGTTAACTACGGATGCACCTACGCCGTGAAGTCCGCCTGAGATACTATATGCTCCGCCGCCGAATTTACCGCCTGCGTGAAGCACTGTATGAACGACTTCAACCGTAGGAATTCCAAGCTTCGGATGGTTTCCTACAGGGATTCCTGAACCGTTATCCGTAACTGTTACAGAACCATCCTTCTCAAGTACTACATCGATCGTATCGCAGCGTCCTGCAAGAGCTTCGTCGACTGAATTTGCAACGATCTCATAGATAAGGTGATGAAGACCTCTGAGCGTTGTATCACCGATATACATACCGGGACGCTTTCTTACAGCTTCCAGTCCTTCAAGGACCTGAATATCATCTTCTGAATATTCGCTGCTGTTGGATGTATCGAAGCTGTCCTGATCACCTTCTGCAGCTAATACGTCAGCCATGGATTCTTCCTTAAAATCCTCAGTTAATGCTCTGGGATTCTCGGCAAGATTCTTAAGCTCGTCATCGTCACCCTCTTCCACAGGCTGGAAGTAAAGATCTACCGCGCCGGAAGGGCGGGAGGATGCCTCAGGAGCGGGCTGTGTCTCCTCAAAATTGAAATTCTTCTCGTCGTTTTCCTTCATAAATGCAAAAACTCCTATTTTTCCGGCAAAACCCGGCCAAACGCCTGATATTGCTGTATTTGTAACACCGTTTATTGGTCTGTTATCAGAAGTTATCCGGGGACATCAGTCTGTTTAATAGCAGATTTGTGGAGAGGGAACAAACATATGTTTTGTCGTCAGTTATCACCAATGACTTAGGTATCTCTTCCGTCACATACTGAAGTCTGCCTTGCTCATCCTCACGGTTGATAAATTCCGTTACGTCCTTCTGGGAAGGGGAGACGGTCTCAAGGTTGACTACGCAGGTAACCGAAGATTTGAGTACTGAAAGATCATTGCCGATATGAATGAACATATTTGGCCTCCCAAATGTCCTTAAATCCTCTTCTAACCTAGTAATTATATCATAATAGGGAAGTATAATATGCTTATTATATTAAAAGAATCGGGCAATTTAGGCGCATTTATAGCGCAATTTGTCCTAAAATCAGGTCTCTTTTGTGATATTGCCGCCATCTACCCTGTAGAATTCGGCCTTATTTGCGCCCTGCATCATGTCTATCTCTTCGCCGATCATATTCTTATCCGTACATGTAATGAAGATCTGGGCGCCTTTCATGGCCGATACAAGGCTCAATCTCCTAGTCTTGTCGAGTTCAGAGAATACATCGTCCAGGATAAGGATCGGGGTGGAGGATACGAACATCTTGATGATCTCTAATTCAGAGAGCTTTAAAGCCAGTGCAGCTGTTCTCTGCTGGCCCTGTGAAGAGAAATTTTTCATTGGAAGACTATCCAGTTTGATGATGATGTCATCCCTGTGGATACCGGTCGATGAAATATGCTTTTCTATGTCGTAATTACGGACGGATTTGAGCTTGGCTAATACCAGATCTGAGAGAATACCCTTAATTCGCCCATAATCGCCCTCTGAGAGGCCTTTACCCATATATTCGTCATATTTACTGTTTTTGGTTAGAAACGTTTCTAAGGCCCCTACAACGCCAAATATGGTGCTGTACTCTATAGAGAGGTTTTCCTTGCCTCCGGAAATGCTTCCGTGATGCTTTGAAGCAGTGTCTGAAATAAGCTTTGCGAACCTGTAGCGCTTCAAAATGATCTCAGCCGACAATTCAGCCAGAGAAAAATCCCAAAAATCGAGCTGCGGATCGACATTTTCGGCTTTATAGTTTGGCTTTATGCTCTTGAGAAGGGCATTTTTCTGCGCCAGAAGCCTGCTGTAATTGCTTAAGAGATTGAAATACGAAGGCGATATCTTGGATATCAGTGTATTTAAGAACTTACGGCGGAAAGCCGGCGCATTTTTGACGATATTTAAGTCCTCAGGAGCGAAAATAACAATGTTACATACGCCTATATATTCAGAAACTTTGTCTACCGGTGCGTTATCTCTGATAAGAAGCCTTCCCGGCCTGTTTCCTTTGCTCAATGAGGACTTCTCGGTATAATAACCGGCCATCAGACTGCAGTTGGAACCGTCGTCATCAGTAAGATCCAGACTTACTTTATATTCGTTGGAACCGAATTTGATCAGATCTGCATCTTTGCTGGTTCTGTGTGAAGTAATACTTGAAGCTACATAGATACCTTCAACCAGATTAGTCTTACCCTGGGCATTGTCACCGTAGAAGATATTAACAGAAGGCCCGACATCTAAATCGAGCCTTCCGTAATTTCTGAAGTTTTCTAAATGTATGCTTCTTATGAACATTATCTTCTGATAGGAAGAATAAGATAAATGTATTTCTCACCCTCAACAGGCTTAATGATGCAAGGTCCCTGACCGCCGTTAACCTCGACTCTGATCTCTTCATCCTCAATATTCTTAAGTACATCAAGAACATATCTTGAGTTGAAGTCGACA
Source organism: Oscillospiraceae bacterium (assembly GCA_902782235.1). Classification (GTDB taxonomy): domain Bacteria; phylum Bacillota; class Clostridia; order Saccharofermentanales; family Saccharofermentanaceae; genus Saccharofermentans. Next base: position 6,815 of record CACZML010000024.1, on the reverse strand, counting down.
TCGATAAGGTCGCCTTCAAGGCTTATTGAGATGTTCTCCTGGAGATTACCTCTTGCAGATGTAGCCTGAACTGTAAGCTCAGAAGGATTATTAGAAAGGAATCTTACAGGGCACTTACGGTCATCTGTCATGATGATCAATGAAGCTCTGTCGACAGCATCAAGGAACTGCTTACGGTTGATAGTGATAACTGTCTTAGGATTCTTTGTGATGATGGAATCGAAATTAATGAACTGTCCTTCGATAAGGCGGGAAACCATTCTTACGTTGCCGATATCGAATAAGAGATTCTGCATTGATGTATAGATATTGATCTCCGCATCTTCGTCATCACTTAAGATCTTGCTCATCTCAGTAAGAGCCTTACCGGGAACGATATAGTTGATCTTAGGGAAATCATTACCCATCTCTTCACGGTTGATTGCCATTCTGAATCCGTCGATTGATACAACGGAAAGAACAGAACCGTCAGAAACTACATTACTTCCTGTGAGAACAGGACGTGAATTATCACGTGATACTGCAAAGATCGTGTGATTGATCATGCTCTTAAGGATCTTCTGACCCATAACGATCTTCTCTGCGCCTGTCTCATCGATCTCAGGGATCTTCGGGAACGGCTCGGGATCAAGACCTGCGATCTTGAACTCTGCCTGTCCGCACTTAATAGTTGTCTGGAAGTTATTGTCCGAAATGATATCTACTTCAGGCTCAGGAAGCTTTCTGATGATATCACCGAAGAACTTTGAATCGATAACAACGGCGCCCTTTTCAGTAACACTGGCTTCCACATCAGCTTCAATACCAGTCTGAAGATCATAACCTGTAAGCTTGATCTTATCGTCGTCTGATGCCTCAATGAGAATGCCGTTAAGGATATTTACTGTACTGTTAGTAGTAACAGCTCTCTGGACTATGGATACATTATTAACCAAGTCATCTCTGCTGCATGTAAACTTCATATGAAGGGAGCCACCTTTCATTATTTAATAAAATTTCTTAAACATTATACACTGAAATATATTAAAAATGTATAGTTTAACGGTGTTACAAAGGTTTAATTTTGCGGACAGTTTTGCGAAGCAGCAAACCGGTCTTACAGTACTTAAAGTTAGCTCTTATTAGCCTTATTATGTTTTGTTCAAATGTTCAGAAGTGCTCGAAAATGCGTTGTTTTCGCGGTTTTTTCCGAACAAAAAGATGTGTAAAACAACTTTGATCAATGTTCAGAAAAATACCTTTTTGAACATTGTTACATTTGTATACAAACCGTCTACAGGAAATCTACTTTAAGTTTTGCACTTAAGAACAAAAATTGTTCAAATCATGTAATGAGCTTATAGATCTCTTCAGCCTGCTTTTTGAGCTCAGGATCCTCATTTACGTTGTCACATCCGTGCATAACCGTGGTGTGCTTACGGCCGCCGAAGATCTGTCCGATCTTCTCGAGCTTTAATTCGAGATAATCCCTGCAGATGAACATGGCAACATTACGTGCTGTGGATATTTCAGCACTTCTGAGCTTTGAAGTAAGCTTGTCAGGTGTCAGATCGTAGTAATTAGATACTGCATTTATGACGATCTCAGGCGTTAAGAACTTCTTCTTATTTGTATTAACGATAGGGTCAATGATCTTACGGATATCATCCAGAGTAAGTTCACCGTTAGCTAAAGTTATATAAGAAGAGATAGTGTTAAAAGCGCCATTAAGCTGTCTGATATTGGTCGTGACGTTCTCGCAGACATAGTCGATTATCTCGTCTGAAAGCGTGAAAGTCTCATTCTCGAGCTTGCTTAAGAAGATAGCCTTACGTGTCTCAAAATCCGGCGGCTGGACGTCGAACATGATACCGTCCTGGAAACGGGACGTAAGTCTGCTGCTTAACTGTGTGAGGTTGGAAGGAGCCTTGTCGCATGTTATTACGATCTGCTTTCCTGCCTCGATCAGAGCTTCGAAAGTATTGAAGAATTCTGTCTGGACGCCTTCCTTGCCGATAAGGAACTGGATATCGTCGATCAAAAGGACGTCAACAGAACGGTATTTGTTACGGAATTCCGTATAATTCTTATTGTTGATGCACGCTATAAAGGCATTTGTGAAGGCTTCGCATGTAGTGTAGATAACCTTCTTCTCAGGATGCTGCTCCAATATGGCATTACCGATAGCCTTCATAAGGTGGGTCTTGCCGAGACCTGAGTTACCCCATAAGAAGAAGGGGTTTCTCTGCTTCTGGCCGGGCTTGGTTGCGACAGATACGGCGGATGCGTGTGCAAAACGGTTGCAGTCGCCTACGACGAAGTTCTCGAAAGTGAACTCGCCTGTAAGTCCTGTGGGAGTAACTATCTCTGTCTTGGCCTGTGTAGCAGCCTTTTTCTCTGAAATAACTGAAGAATTAAGAGCCTTCTCGTCACCTTCAAGGATGAACTTAACGGCACAGGACTTGCCTTCATTGGCAGCCCTTATGGCGTCTTCAACCAATTTGTTGAGCTTCTGGCCCTTAACGAGATTTAAGGAATATTCGTCTCTGGCAGCAAGCACCAGGACATCCTTATCACAGTGAGCAACGCTCATCTTGCAGAGGATAGATTCGTAAGTAATGGAATTGATGTTCGAATCATACTTAAGTAATTCGAGCGCATTTTCCCAAATCTTGCTCTCCATGTAACCCCTCCGTAACAAAAATGACGTGCGTTTAACATAATAGCACGGTCAAAGAGTATAATGAATATGCAATTTATATTAAAAATCGGTGAAAAATCAGGCAGGATAATGAAACGGGTAGATCAGAACAGGAAATCCAAATCCAGAAAGACAGCTGTAAATACGGTTCTAATAGTTGCCGCGGCTATTCTCCTGATAGCCGGGGTCATTCTGCTGCTGATAGAACCCATAAAAAGACATAACAGAAAAAAGATCTCAGAAGATGCTCTTACCGTAATTTCCGAGAAGATCGAGGCCACGGAAGAAGAAGTTGAGATCACATATACAGTCCCTGCAGAAGGCAATGAAGTACCCGGCGAAGAAGAAGGATACGATGTCATAGGGGATGAAGAGGGTGAGAATCCTGAGATCGAGTTTGAGGAGGAAGATGAGCCGGCAGGCGGCTCCACGGTGTCCTTAAGATCGATAGGAATCCTCACGATCGGAAAGATAAACATAAGCTATTCCGTATGGGATGAAGCCACAAAGGTGTCTTTAAGATACGGTCTCGGCCATTATCCGGGCTCGGTCATGCCCGGAGAGAAGGGTAATGCGACGATCCTTGGTCATAACTACAAAGACGGCACCATGTTCCACAATCTGGGCAAGCTCAAAAAGGGCGATAAAGTGGTCTTCAAGTCCAAAGAAGGCAAGGAAATGACCTTTACTGTTCAGGAATCCAAGATAATCAAGGCCGCTGACCTTAAGAAGTACGTGACAGGCGATATCACGGATGAAAAGCAGCTGACGCTTGTAACATGCACCTATGAATACGGAAGAAAAGGCTGGAGAAGGGTAGTTATCTGCAAGATGAATTAAGGGTTTTGGAAAACCCCACACTTTTCATTTATTTCTGTTATAATTTGCACGGTTTAATTTAATACTAAATATAACAAGATATATTTTTGGAGGAACTAATATGGTAACGGCAATCGTTGGCGCTAACTGGGGCGACGAAGGAAAGGGCAAGATCACAGACCTTCTCGCAAGTGAATCTGACATTGTAATCAGATTCCAGGGCGGAGCAAATGCAGGACACACCATCATTAACGATCACGGAAGATTCGCTCTTCACCTCATGCCTTCAGGTGTTTGTCACGAGAATATCGTAAACATCATCGGCAATGGCGTTGCTTTGGACATCAGAAAGTTCATCAACGAATATAATTCCATCAAAGAGCAGGGCTTGAATCCCCAGCTCCTCGTATCTGACAGAGTTCAGGTCGTTATGCCTTACCACGTTGATTTCGATAAGTTCGAAGAAGAGAGACTTGGCGGCAAGGCTTTCGGTTCCACAAAATCAGGAATCGCACCTTTCTTCTCCGACAAATATGCAAAGATCGGCTTCCAGGTTTCCGAGCTTTTCGATGAGGCTACATTGAAGGAAAAGATCGAGAGAGTTCTTGAGATCAAGAATGCACTTCTCGTAAACCTTTATCACAAGGATCCCATCAATGCTGACGAGCTCTTAGCTGAGATGCTCGAGCAGGGAAGACTCATCAAGCCTTTCGTTACAAATACTCAGGCTTACCTCTACGACGCCATCAAGGATGGCAAGAAGATCCTTCTCGAAGGCCAGCTCGGTACAATGAAGGATCCTGACATGGGCATCTATCCGATGGTTACATCTTCTTCCACATTGGCAGGCTACGGCTGCGTCGGCGCAGGCATCCCGCCTTATGAGATCAAGAAGATCGTTGTTGTTACAAAGGCTTATTCTTCCGCTGTAGGCGGCGGCGCTTTCGTATCTGAGATCCTTGATGAGGCAGTTGCAAAAGAGCTCAGAGACAGAGGCGGCGACAAGGGTGAGTACGGCGCTACAACAGGACGTCCGAGAAGAGTCGGCTGGTTTGACTGCGTAGCTACACGTTACGGCGTAAGACTCCAGGGCGGTACAGACGTTGCCCTCACAAATCTCGACGTACTCGGTTACTTAGATAAGATCCCGGTTTGCACAGCTTATGAGATCGACGGCGTTATCACAAAGGATTTCCCGAATCCCACACAGCTCGACAGATGCAAGCCTGTTATTGAATATCTGCCTTCATGGAAGGGCAAGGGCGAGATCAGAGGACTTACCGAATACGATAAGCTCCCCAAGGAAGCTCAGGACTATGTCGAATTCATCGAGAAGGAGATCGGAGTCCACATCTCTATCGTATCTACAGGACCTGTAAGAGAAGAGATCATCAGAAGATAAGCTTCCTTCCTTTTTCAGGAGGTATTTCAAGATGAAGACCGGAAAAAATAAAGCTGCAGTTGTCTTAATGACTGCGGCTATGCTTCTGACTGCCGTTTTACCCACCGGCTGTAAGTCCAAGGAAACAAGGATCAGGGAAGAACTTCAGAGCAAGACGGAAGAATTCATTGATGTATTTACCTCGGGCGATGCAGATAAGATGGAAGATCTTGTCGACGGCAGGTTCTATTACAATATTTCTACTGCAGCGAAAAAAGACCTCATGTTCAAGATCGCTTCCAAAACAGAAGTCGAATCTTATGTGAGCTTCGATATAGACACGAAGGAAGGCAAGGCCAAGATCAGGACCAAGCTCTCATATATCGACATTTTCGAATTCGGAAGAGATAAGAACAACCGCAATATCTCCGCCGAAGAGTGCATGGCTAATGTCGACACTTATGAGAACAGGAGCACGGCAAATTTCACATTCAATTTTGTCCGTGACGATGAGGGCAACTGGAAGATCAAGGATACCACGGCTGAAAGGTACGAGGATCTTTTTAACCACCAGTATCTCCTGTCTGTCGTTGCCATTAGCAAGGACAAGGCAAAAGAAAACTGTCTGGACATCTTCAGCAGGCTTGCCAGAGGCGAATTCAACCAGCAGATGTTTACTTACGACCTCAATGATGTGGGCGCATTTAACACCTGGGGAAGGACCACGCCGGTCATAACGGATGCCATGACCGAATTCGCGAAAGCATATTTCAACTATTTCGTGGAACATGGTCTTACGGTCGAGGAGACTTCCAACGCATACGAATACAAGATCACAGGCTACGTGCCTTCCAAAGAAGGCCTCATGAGCTACTACAGCAGCGAGGAATATGCGATAGAGACCGATATGGCAGTAATAAGAGCCGAGATCACCACAGATCCTGATAAGCAGCAGGCAGTATGGGATTCTTATATTGCCGGAATTTACTACGATCTGGCCAAGATGATCCCTAATCTTATGGGTGAAGAATACAGCGTCACTCTGAAGATCGTTAATAAAGGCAACGATGTGATGATACAGGCTCAGAATGCCTTGTGCGGCATCACGACAGACGATATTTTCGCAGCTCCGAAATACACATACGAACAGGACAAGATAGCCCGCAAAAAGGCGATCCAGGCTCTCTTCGATGCCGGCGAGCTTACCAGGGCACAGTACGACAAGTATATGTCTGAATACCGTGATGACAGCGTATGTAAAACTTACCAAAACATAAAACTTATAAGGTCTTATGTTTTTCGCTAATAAGCAAAAGAATTCTTGTTTTCGCACGGCTAAAGCAAGAATATAATTAACCAATAAGATATATATTCCGGAGGAATTCCCATGGCCAAGGAAATGATCCTCGTCCTCGATTTCGGTGGACAGTATAACCAGTTGATCGCAAGAAGAGTCAGAGAGCTCTCGGTCTACAGCGAAGTCAGACCTTACACGATGAGCATCGATGAGATAAAGGAACTGAATCCTTCCGGAATCATCCTCACAGGCGGTCCTTCCACAGTTTACGAAGACGACGCTCCGAAGTGCTCTCCTGAGCTCTTCAAGCTCGGCATCCCTGTACTCGGTATCTGCTACGGTGCACAGCTCATGAACTACCTCCTGGGCGGCGAAGTAAAGTCCGCTCCCGTCAGAGAATACGGACACACAGACGTTAGTGTTGATACAAACGCAAAGCTCTTCAAAGACGTTCTGCCTAAGACAGTCTGCTGGATGAGCCACACGGTTTATATCGCAAAACCTGCTCCCGGATTTAAGATCACAGCTCACACAGAGGTTTGCCCTGTTGCAGCTGCTGAGAACGTCGAAGATAATCTCTACTGCGTTCAGTTCCACCCGGAAGTTGTTCATACAGTCGAAGGCACAACAATGCTCGC
>CACZML010000023.1 GCA_902782235.1 Oscillospiraceae bacterium | reverse complement strand
CGCAATGGTCCACTGCAATAACTGCACATCAGACATCAATGCGTGGGTAAATCTTTTCGATCAGTTCGCAGAATTATTCGGCGTCGAGATCTCGAAAAATGACCTCTACACAAAGCTCTTCCAGGTTGCCTTAAAGGGCGATCCGGACTGCGGCGGACTCCTCTCATACAACTACTTCTCAGGTGAAGGCGTAACAGATCTGGACGAAGGCCGTCCGCTCTTTGCAAGAACACCCAACTGCAATTTCACTCTTGCAAACTTCATGAGAACACACCTCCTCTCCGCTCTTGCCACACTCAAGATCGGCATGGATATCCTTCAGGATACAGAGAATGTCCGTATTGATAAGCTCTACGGCCACGGCGGTTTCTTTAAGACTCCCGAAGTCGGCCAGAAGATGCTCAGTGCTGCCGTTAACGCACCCGTTTCCGTCATGGAGACAGCAGGCGAAGGCGGACCTTACGGAATGGCTCTCCTCGTTTCTTACATGATCAACAAGGAAGACGGAGAAACACTTCCTGATTACCTCGACAACAAGGTTTTCGCAGGCGCAAAGAGCGTCAGCGTAATGGCAGATGATTCTGACGTTAAGGGCTTCGCTGATTTCCTTGCCAAATACAAGGCAGCACTTCCTGTCGAGAGAAAGGCTACGGAGGTGCTCTGATGTTAGAAGAACTTAAAGCAAAAGTTTTGGAGGCAAATCTCCTCCTCCCCAAGCACGGTCTCGTTACCTTCACATGGGGCAACGTATCAGGCATTGACCGCGAATCCGGTCTCGTTGTAATCAAGCCCTCTGGTGTCGAATACGATGTCATGAAGGCTGAAGATATGGTCGTCGTAGACCTCGACGGTAAAGTCGTAGAAGGCAAGTGGAAGCCTTCTTCCGACACACCCACACACGTTGTTCTCTACAAGGCCTTCCCCAACAGAAGCCTTCTTCCGACACACCCACACACGTTGTTCTCTACAAGGCCTTCCCCAACATCGGCGGCGTTGTACACACCCACTCCCGCTGGGCAGTCACATTCGCCCAGGCCGGCATGGCGATCCCTGCAATGGGCACCACACAGGGCGATTACTTCTACGGTGACATCCCCTGCACACGTCCCATGACCGACGAAGAGATCAAAGGCGAGTACGAGAAAGAAACAGGCAACGTAATCGTTGAGACATTTGCTGACAAAGATCCGGATGCAATCCCTGCCGTAAACGTCTTCTCACACGGACCGTTCACATGGGGAACAGATCCTTTCAACGCAGTACATAATGCGCCGTAAACGTCTTCTCACACGGACCGTTCACATGGGGAACAGATCCTTTCAACGCAGTACATAATGCAGTCGTCATGGAAGAAGTTGCTTTCATGGATTACCACGCAATGACGCTTAATCCCATGGCAGGAAGAATGCAGCAGACACTTCTTGACAAGCATTATCTGCGCAAGCACGGCGCAAACGCTTATTACGGCCAGGGCTGATCTTCGGTCTTCCTGCCGGCACCGCGCCACAACAACTTAAAAACAATTTCTTATTGTTTGCTTCTTGTTCGAGTAGAAACCCGCTGTGCTTGTACGGCGGGTTTTTACTTTTTTGGGGGGGAGGACACTTATTCGTTATTGAATTTTCCTATGTGCATATTTTGTAGACGAAAAATGGAAAATCGTCACCAAAATGAGCATTTTCAAGCATTTTTGCACATTCTGCAGACGATAATCGGAAAATCGTCTACAAAACGGAAACAAGCATTTTTCCAGGGTGGGCACAAGAGAATTAAGCCGAAAAACTCTGAATACTGTAAGTAGTATTTTATTTATTTTTTCTTTACTCCAAAAGCCGTGAAAAACGGCCATTTTTGCTTGTCGGAAATTGTCGGAAATTGTCGGGAAAAACCGACAAACATTGCATTTATAATCTGACCACAAGAAGAAAAAACTGCTTCAAAAGGAGGATCAGATTATGGCTATACTTGAACCCTTTGTACCAAGAGAATATCTTGCGCTGCAGATCAATTACTGCAAACAGCAACTGGCTATACTGCCGGAAGTAAATATGGGATTTCATACGGTGCGTGGAGAACGCAAAATAATCTTTAAATACGACAACCACAAAATTGGAGCTACCACTCAAAACGGCAAGGAACTGCAAAGAATTTATGAGCAGCGGGAAGAACTTCTGAGCAAGCTTTCAATACTCGAAGGGCTTTGGAACAGCAGATTCAGATGTGCACCCCCTCCGTATATCCGGCCCCGCAAGATCCAAAGAAAACTATTTATCAGTTCAACCGAATCTGTCGTTATCGACAGTAAGTTTTTCGAGAGTTTGAAAAACGACGCTGATCCGAATCACCGTGAGAGCAAGACTTGCTTTTACAATGGAATCTATTACAGGTCGACAGCAGAAGTGGATATTGCAAGATACTATACGGAAAACGGTATCCCCTTTAAATACGAACCCGAGATCTGGCTTAAGGGTCTGAACCGTCCGATATACACAGACTTCGTGATACTGATCAGGGAACTTGATCTGTGTAAATTCCACGAACACATCGGAATGAAGAATTCGGCTGACTACAACCGTATAACCGCCATAAAATACAATAACTATTCCGGTGCCGGGTTAGTTCCGGAATTAGATTCGTTCTACACATATGATCTCCCCGGAATCCCGTTCGATCTGAGAACTGTTCCTATAAAGGTTAATTCAGTTGTTCACAGTTCGCTGTTTCTGCCTGATACTCCGTATTTATAATGGAGACTGAATCGCCTCAACATTTTCCTCAACATTTTCGGGAATAAAACTGCGAAAAAAGTTGGGTTTTCCCGATTCTCAACATTTTCCTCAACATTTTTGGCGAAAAACCTGCGGAAAATGTTGAGCCGCGTTTTTCGAGCTCTTGCAAAGATCGAAAACCGGGTGCAAACAGAGAATGACCCCGCTCTCCGCCTGTACATTACACAAAAATCTCTCATTTTCAGGGTGTGAATGAATTCCCATACTGTATACTCTATATTGCAGAAAACTTGGGGGATATTCACATGAGCAGTACAACTGAAGGAATTATCTATGAGGTAAAAAAGGCAATATGCGGTAAGGACCACATCATTGCGCAGGCTCTGACAGCTATTCTTGCAGGCGGTCATATACTGATGGAGGACGTGCCGGGCGTAGGCAAGACAACTATGGCGGTCGCGTTCTCAAGGACGATGGGCCTGAACTTCGGAAGAGTCCAGTTTACGCCTGATGTATTGCCTTCAGACATCACTGGTTTCTCCCTTTACGATAAGACAACAGATTCCATGAAATACCAGCCTGGTTCGATCTTCCATAACCTGTTCCTTGCAGACGAGCTCAACCGTGCATCCACACGTACGCAGTCAGCTCTTCTCGAAGCAATGGAGGAAGGCAACGTTACAGTTGACGGCAATACATATATGCTTCCGAGACCTTTCACGGTTATCGCCACACAGAACCCTACGGGCGCATCTGGAACTTCACTTCTTCCCGACTCGCAGATCGACCGTTTCATGATCAGGGTTTCTATCGGCTATCCTTCCCCCAAGGATGAGAAGCTGATGCTCGAATCAAGAAAGAACGGCATAAACCCTATGGACGATATAAGACCGGTATGCAATGTCGACACTATCGTCAGAATGCAGGCTGAAGTAAATAATGTATTCGTTCATGAGAAGGTCGCTGATTACATCATCCAGCTGATCAATAAGACAAGAGGACATCACGACCTTGCAAGAGGCGGAAGCCCGCGTGCAACACTTGCCCTTACTTCAATGGCAAAGGCATGCGCTTACTTAAACAACAGAAACTACGTTGTTCCGCTCGATGTGCAGAAGGTCTTCCTCCCTGTAATCACTCACAGGCTTATGCTCACTCCTGAAGCTGAAGTAAATAACAGACAGGCTTCCGACATTGCGCAGGAGATCCTTAAGGATACTGTAGCTCCCAAGATCTGATCTGATATGGTACGGACCTGGCTAGCATATTTCGCAGCATTGATCTCAACCTTCGTCTTTTTCCTTTGTTATAAGATGTGGGTCGCATGGTATTGTCTGGTTTTGCTCCTGACGGTCCCTGTTTTCGCATTCATACTGGCAGTGATCGCTAGTGTGACGTTAAGGTATAAGACTGAAGCACCTGCCATTGCCACGATCGGCAAGCCCGCTTATATCAGGTTCACACTGGAAGGCTTCGCAGCCTTTTTCTCTTACTGCACGATTAAGACTGCCGTCACCGACCACATGGCAGGAGAGACAAAGAAATCCGTGCTCAGGATCACTGACAGCGGCGTCACCAAGATACCCTTAGATACAAAGCATTGCGGCGCTTTTACATATAAGATGTCGAAGATCTATATCTCCGATCTTCTCGGTTTTTTCAAGTTCTCCAAGAACCTGGGCAAGGATATGGAGTTCCTCGTAAAGCCCGTTCCGGAAATGCCCGGATATATGCCTGACGTATATGGTTTTAAGGCCAAGAGCCTTCGAAAATCCAATAAGCCCAATTCCGAGATCTACGACATCAGGGATTACCAGTTGGGCGACCCCGTAAAGTCCATTCACTGGAAGATGTCAGCCAAGAAGGACAAGATCATGGTAAAAGAACCGCTTGAAGAATACGGCGGCCATTCACGCGTTATCTTAAAACTTTCAGATGACAGGGATATCCTTGATCTCCATCTCGGGCAGGTACTCTTCACATCAAGATTCTATTTAGATCATGAGACGTCACACATAATAAGAGTCATTCCTCCTGACAGCAAAGAGGTCGCTTTTAACGTTGAATCGGAAACCGATCTCCAGAGAGCGCTGCTTCAGATCCTTCACATGAGGATCCCTGAAGAGGCATCGCATGAGAAGGAAGGATCCAAGGATGAACAGATCCCTGAAGAGCCTTTAAACGAACAGGTGTCTGCGGAGGAAACCTATGCCGACTGATAACAATGAACAGCTGGAATTGGTCAATCAGCGCACCAGATTAAACGTAAGCAACGTGCTTATGTCAGTGACCATCACTACGTTCCTGGTCACCGGATTTACCATGATGTACAGCACTGCATTCGACCGCGAATTCAGTGTATGGGCGGTCATGATGTTCGCGCTGATCGCTTCGCTCATATTCACGGTGCTCTACAACATCAATAAGAAATGGCTCACTGCGATCATCGTTGTTATATCCTGCGTTGCGCCTGCCGCATTCGCCTTTTTCGATATATTCGATGTGCAGAAAGGCTTAATGGCATTCCTTTACAATGTGCAGATGAATTCCTTCTACTGGATCCCGGGAGTATATGAAGGCGGTAATCCTTCCGACGGCGAACTGATCCTGAAGCTTATCCAGACATATAATCTCATGGCGGTATCTCTTACGACGCTCGCGCTGACCAGACGTAAGAATATACCGTTAACACTCCTGCTCTACGCACCGCTTTTTGTATGCGCCGTGAGCAACACGACACTTCTGCCTGACGCAGCTCCCTGTATTGCCGCAGCAACAGGTGTTCTGCTCGCAATATTAGCGCACGGATTCAGGAATAAGAAAGCACAGAAGTCAGGCTTCGTCCTGTTCCTTCTTACCGTTCCTGTCCTTATCTTCTCGATCATTGTGGGACTCATCTTCCCTGTCGATACGTATGACAAACGTGATCTTGCCACAGATGTATTAGAAGACCTCATAGATTTTGCCAAGAATATCTCAGAGCCAGTTAGCAAGATCCTGGATACTGCGCTCCACGGCGTCAAGAATCCAAACTCAAGAGGCGAGTTGGATTATTTCTGTTCTCTTAATTCCGGCTCCACGAATCTTGATAATGTCGGACCCTTTAACCCGCCTGACCAGGAGGTCATGAAGGTCACAAAGGTGATAAATTCAGGATATTACGGACCTGTTGATGCGACCCAAAGCACATGCCTTTACATCAAGGTCGAATCTCTCGACACATATAAAAACAATAATCTGAAGGGCTCGAAAATCAACATGCAGGTCTACGACAAGGATAAGCTTCCTGATCCGCAGGTTGCGCCTTATGCCGTATGGATCGACTCATATCTTCCTTCGACAGTTGATATCGTTCCTTATTACACGGATTTCTATACATCTTATTTCTCTGATAAGAGCACATATGTTAATCCGTATAACACTACGAAGGATGGATACACTATCTACTCAGTCTCAACAACGCCTGTAAAGACCGGTGATATCTATACGGAAAGCTACAAGGAAGACTATGTCTACAAGACATGTCTTGATGTCCCTAAATCCACAGAGATGGCGCTCATAAGCAGCGGCGATCTTCCCGACTGGTATCTCGATGTTTACCACGGCTATGTAACCATGTCTGATGCCGATAAGGTAAGGAAAGTAACAGACTATGTAAGAAATCTCCACCATTACGATGCGGACACGGATTACCCGCCCAGAGGTGTTGATTTTGTACCGTGGTTTGTCAGCGATGCGGAATCAGGAATATGCGTCCACTACGCGGCAACTACTGTTATCCTTCTTCGTCTCATCGGCGTTCCTGCAAGATATGTCAGAGGTTATGTCGATTACAAATCCACCGGGAACAGTGAGCACACGATATATGCCCAGCATGCACATTCATGGTTCGAATTTTTCGAGCCTGAATACGGATGGATAATGGGTGATTCGACTCCGGGTTCCACATACGATGCAAGCGATTACGATATCAATGCAGTATCAAAGATCTACCCTGAGATCGAGCAGGCAAACTTCGCGAGAGGCTACACATCTATCTTTAATCCTGACTATACGAACCAGACGACAACTTCATCTGAGACAGAATCTGCAGAGCCTACACCGTCAGAGACAGAGCCTGCTGCCACAACATCATCTTCAGAAACTGAAGCAGATGTTACACCTACCGTAACTCCCACACCGGTCGATCAGGTTGATTCTTCCGAGACGGCAACATCGCCTGATGAGCCGGACAGCAAAGAGGATACAAAGCAGGACGCTCCGGCTTCATGGGCGATCTCAATGGCTGAGGGAATGGAGTATTCCTTCGGACCTAACGGAGAGTTCACCATAGTCTTTACAGATGACAGCACGGGAGGCAAACTGGTCAAGGGCGTCAGGAACATCGTCTGCACGATAGGATACATCGTAATATTGATCGATGCCTTCATCCTCGGCTGGTTCATCTACTGGAGACGCCACTTCAGGCGCAAGAACGCAAACAGCAGTGCTATTGCCTGCTACCATTACTACAGCCTCATGGGCAGGATCTTCAGATACCATCTTCCGAAGAAAGCTGTGAGGATCGCGGAAAAGGCTGCTTTCGCTCAGGAAAAAATAACGCCCCGTGAATTCGAGGCGTTAGTCGCAGTGTGCGAAAAGGATATGCTTGAGATATCCAAGGGCTTTAACAGATTCAAAAAGATACTGTTTAATGCCCTGATGATAAAGACAAAGCTCACAAATAAGTAACGGTCTCCGTCAGAGGTTTTCTGCTGCCGTGATTTGCAAGAGGACCTGTACCTTCCTTTGCGTATCCAAGATCTAAGATCATAAGCACTTCCTCATTATCGGGAAGTCCGAATTCCTTATGAGCCTTTGCAAGATCGATGCAGTTGAGCCAGCAGGAATCAACGCCCTCGTTGGCTGCAGCGAGCATGAGATGCGTCGCAACGATCGTTGCATCCTCCACTCCTGACTCTCTCTGTGAGCCGGGATATGTATAGACATTATCCTTATCAAAAGCAACGAGAAGGCATGTGCCTGCGTTATATCTGCATGGTGTTACCATGTCAACTTTTGCAAGCGCTTCATCTGACTGAAGGACATATATGTGCTGCTCCTGAAGATTCTTGGCAGTAGGCGCTAATCTTCCTGCTTCAAGGATCCTGTCGAGGATCGGCTGCTCGACCTTGCGTCCGTCGTAGCTCTTGCATGAATAACGGTCTTCAACAACTTTTCGGAAATCCATAAAAGTCCTCCTTTATTGATTTAGCAGGTATATCCCGGCTTCTTGTAAAGATTGTTGTCAGGAGCGATCTGTGTGTCCCATACCTGAGACTTCCAGTCGTCCTGGGCGATCTCCTTTATAGCAACAGATACGCTTGATTCATTGCAGCCCATTGTCTCTGCAATAGCTTTTGTGACCTCTTCGGCGCATCTGGTCTTCTGTTCTTCAGTTCTTCCGGGGAAGCATTTGATCTCTACGTGCGGCATGTTATTTCTCCTTTATTTCCCATCTATAGGTTCAATTATAACACCTGGTCTTTGTATAAACCTATAAGAACGGCATGAATTTTGTTTATGGAAAAGAACGCCTGAAAACAGTGGTTTGGGAAAGAATTTGAGAATTATTCTCAAATCTATTGACAAAGCGCACCCTTGTGACTACAATTGAGAACGATTCTCATATTCAAATTTTCGAAATGGGGAAAATAAGTTCAATATTAGTTAGGGGGAAAACCGTTTCAGGACGGTTATTCAAAACGTGAAAAAGCTTTTATCAGTAATTGTTGCAGCATTTCTGGCTGTAGGTTCACTTACTGCGTGCAGTTCTGCCGGAGCAAATGGAAAAAACAAGATCAAGATCGTAACTACTATCTTCCCTGAATACGACTGGGTTATGAACGTATTGGGAGAAAATCCCGCAGGAGCTGATGTTACCATGCTCCTCGACAACGGTGCAGATCTCCACAGCTTCCAGCCCACGGCAACGGACATCATGAAGATCTCATCCTGCGACCTCTTCGTCTATGTCGGCGGTGAGTCAGACGAATGGGTCGAAGATGCACTCAAGGAAGCAACAAACAAGGACATGATCGTCATCAACCTCTTAGACGTCCTCGGCGACAAGGTTAAGGAAGAAGAAGTCGTTGAAGGCATGCAGGGCGAGGATGAAGATCACGACCACGAAGATCACGATGAAGACCACGATCACGAAGAGGGTGAAGAGCATGATCATGAGCATCACCACGAAGAGGGCGAGATCGAATACGATGAGCATGTATGGCTCTCATTAAGAAATGCGCAGATCCTGGTCCAGAGCATTTCCGATGCATTGCAGAAGATCGATCAGGCTAATGCGGCAACATATAAGAAAAATTCGGATTCTTACATTGAGACTCTGAAGGCTCTCGACAGTGATTACAAAGCTGTTGTAGATGCGGCTTCCAACAAGACTGTCCTCTTCGGCGACCGCTTCCCCTTCAGATATATGGTAGACGACTACGGCCTTACATATTATGCGGCATTCGTAGGATGCTCCGCTGAATCTGAAGCAAGCTTTGAGACCATCACTTTCCTTTCCAAGAAAGTCGATGAATTGAAGCTCCCTGTAGTTCTCACGATCGAAGGCAAGGATCACAGAATCGCAGAAACCATCGTGCAGAACACCGCATCCAAGGATCAGAAGATCATGACCCTCGACTCCATGCAGTCCACCTCGACAGCTGACTATAAGGGCGGAACAACTTATCTCTCGATCATGAAGGATAATCTTTCCGTTCTTACAGAAGCTTTAAAATGATCCATCTTTAATACCCTTTCATAGGCACTACAAACATCTGCGGGTGATATAATCGCTTGCAGATGTTTGTCATTTAACAGGAATAGAAGGTTAAGTTAATGCGTAAGATAACTGGTTTGATTATATGTTTGGCAGTTCTCGGTCTCATGACAGGCTGCGGCAGCAGCGACGGTCCCCGGAACAAGATGACTGCACAGACGACAGGCCTGAAAGACGTTCTCGAATCAAGAATGTCAGAAGAGAATTCAGAAGAGCCTTCTACATCGTCAGAGACAACTCTTCCCTCACCCACACCTGATACGTCAGATGACTATCCGACGGATCCTTCAGGCAGTGACGGGATCGATTATGACCTGACAAAGCTTACTCCGGACCTTATCTACGTCGAAGTCTATAACATGATGATCACTCCAAAAAAATATATCGGCAAGACCATCAAGGTGTCGGGCGTGTTCACCGTATACTACGACGAAGCAAAGGACAAGTATCATTTCGCATGCTTCGTGTCAGATGCCGCAGCGTGCTGCCAGCAGGGCATAGAATTCATTCTGGACGGCGATAAGGCATATCCTGCAGATTACCCTGCCGAAGGCGCTGAGATCACGATACAGGGCATTTTCGGGACATACGAGGAAGACGGCGGGACATACTGGTCCTTAACCGGTGCTGAATTTATCTGATCAGTGGAAAACGCCGCTTACGTCAAGGTGCCACGTGAAGCAGTAAAGCGCCAGTGAGAAGATGGCGACTGCATATACGGATATCTTCGTAATGAGTCCCAGAAGGCGCGGCGCCTTATCCTCCGATAAGCCTGAATAATAAGCACCTGCGACGATCGTCGGAACAATGTATCTGAAAGACATCGTGCATGTATAAGGGAATGCGAAGCAGAAGTGAATGTAGAATCCAAGCTGCGATACGAGAAGTATCGTCATGAGAAGATTCATCAGGCTTCTTTCCTTGACCCACGCGAAAATAAAGTTGAACAATATCGTGATCGTAAATACCGTAAACGATGCGAGAAGCAGATATCCTACAAGTGCGAGCACCATGTGTTTTCTGTAGTATTCGCCGTCGAAAACAGCCTCATTCAAAGTCTCGGAAATGATGTTGTAGTCAATGCCGTCGCCAAAGGCAATGAACCTTTTCCAGAAAGGAACATCAGGGATCAGAAGGCCCGGATTGTAATCGTAATCAGGAACCGCAACATATGTGAGCGGCACCTTCCAGAGGATATAAGATCTTACCTGATACCACAGTCCCAGAGGTGCGCAGACCAGAAGGAAAACAATATACTGCCAGACGAATGTAAGCTTTTTCTTTGACTCAAAAAACGCCTTTGCCATAAGGAATCCGACAGGCACTGCAATGAGTCCTGCTGAGAGCTTTGTCATCATGCCAAGGCCTATGCAGACGCTGATTCCCATGAGAGTTATAAAGGATCTCTTTTCGCTGTTATACCAGAGAACTGATAAGTAGAGCGCCGCGATTGCGAAGAGGACAGACAGCGGATCGTTATTCAGTGCACCTGCGAAAACGATGAACTGCGGAAGGAATGCGAATACCATGTAGGCAGTCGTTTTGCCCTTGGAAGATAATTTCCAGAGGTCTATGAACTTCTTCAGAACAGCTAAAGTAACGAGCGAATAGAACAGCGAGAGGCACTGGAGCGCGTCCCAGTTGTTTGCCATCGAAGGCACTATCTTCCTGTAGACGCCGAAGAAGACCGCGCTGATTATGTGAATGAGCGGCGGATGGTAGAACTGCCAGTGCTCAGTGATATTCTGGTCGTAAAGCTTGTGGTTATTCAGAAGGTATTCGATGTATTCAGAGTGGTAGTTCATCCCGTGGTAAACGCCGAACTCACCCATGTCGTGCTGTCTCTGGTTTGCGCCGGTATAGAGCACGTAGAATGTCCTGATGCCGATGGCAAGGATCGTCGCAATGGCGATCAGCCTTTCCTCTTTGCTCTTTCCCTCATTCATCAGGATGAAGTATGAGAAGCCCGCAAAACCCAAGACCAGTATGACAATGTGCGCCGGATCTAACAGGTTCCAGTTGCACCCCGTAACTATCAGCACGAACAGACACCATACAGCGCTTACCGCTATATCGATGCTGAGTCTTTTGTTTTTGTTGAACTTCATTTCCATTATTAGAAGAATAAATCAGCATCGGCGGTAATGCAAATCAGGCGGGAAAGACGTTTGCTGAAAAGTGACACGTTTGAGGGGTCATATCGTGTCACTTAAGAGCAAAACGTCCCAAATTGCCAAAAAGTGACACGTTCTTCTTCAGAAACGTGTCACTTTCCGTCACTAAGCATCTATCAGGGGAGGTATGCTTAATTACATTTCTTTAACGTACTTTCCGGTACGGTCGTTTAAGATCCTGACCACGTCATCTATCGTGCGGTCACCGGCATAGTATGGTGCGATCTCCTCTGTAAGGAACGCTGTGATGACCGGGTCATCGTAGTAGTATCTCGAGAGGTTCGAAAGGCTGTTCATGAACTGTTCTTCCATGTCCTTTGAAGCCTTCTTGTAGCCGTAGATCCTTGCATCGTTTGACAGGCCCGTCATGTACTGTGCCAGCGCCTCAAACGCATCCTGGGAGCTGTTGTTTTTCTCCATGATTATCGACATGTTCCTTGCCATTATCTCCCTGTTGGTGACGATGTTATGGAACTCGCTTGATGAATCGGAATAACCTGCGCCTGCAAAGAGGAAATTAAGGAACTTCTTTGCTCCTTCCTTTCTGTCTGATGAAGATGTTACTGATATCGTCTCGATGGCTCTGAATCTGGGACCTGATGCATCAACGGAAGGCGTACCCAGTATCGTGTAGCTTCCTTCGGTCTCCTTGCATGCGTGAATGAAGGCCACGAAGCTGTCGATCTTGTCGTATCTGCAGCCTGTGCGGGCGCGCTTCTCCTCTTCTGCCCAGACATAATCGTCAGGCTTGGTGAAGCCGTCCTCTGTAAAATGGTCCTTTGAGTATTCCACGGCTGCTTTGAACTGCTCAGTGCCGAACTCCACTTTGCCGCCTTCGACTGCCGACTTGATGTCGATGCAGGAGAGGATGAATTCCTTCTTATAGTTGCTTACAGACATCGGGTAATCGTAAGGCGAGAAGCCGTCGAGCTTAGTTTTAATCAGCTTGTCGAAATCTTCGAAAGTAATGCCCACGGCACCTTCTTTTACGAGGCTTTTCTCCGTGACAAGACCCTCTATCTCTATGGTAACGGGCAGGAAATACTGCTTGCCTCCGAACTTGGAGGATTCGATCATGTTGGCAAACTGCTTGTCCATTACAGACTGGTCAAGGTATCCCGTGAGGTCTTCAAAGATGTCATCCCTCATCGCATAGTATTTCTGTATGCCGATCGCAAGGTCCGGTGCTTCAGAGCCTTTCAGCTCCTGTATCATCGTATAGACTTTCTCGTCATCAACGTTTAAAAGGTTCATGTCCCTTCCCGCCTTGATGCCTGTCTTATACTTGCTCCAGACTCTTATGAGATATTCATCATCAGTCTTGTTGAATTCATATATCGCATTCGACAGATACTCAGACATTACCTTGTCGACCGGGGCAGCAAGCTCTATCACTTTCTTGCCGGCATGGGGATTTTTCTCAGCCTTCGTAAGAATGGTCACGGTCTCGTCTATGCCTGAGAAGAACAGTGAATATTCAACCTCTTTGCTGGATACGAAAACAGCTCTCTCACTGTCGCAGGAAATAAGCTTTGTCTCGATCTTAAGGTCTGAAAAATAAGGCGTGTACCAGTTGTTGTCGATAATCGTCTTGACTTCCTGTGACTGCATGTCAAAAGCCGTGATATTGCCGAGCATATCTATCTTGCAGAGTTCACCTGAAGTTACAGCCCTGTAGTCTGCAAGATTCACATCCTCAGCGCTCTTCAGACTGTATTTCTCATACTTAATACACTTGCCGGAATCAGGGTCGAACTCGATCACCACCTGACCGTCAGTTCTCGTATAAGCTCCTGCCAGGATCCTGTTATTTCTCGAATCGTATGAGAATCCTTCGATCGCATTCACAGCCGGAAGATCTGAGAAATCCAGCTCGGCTTTGTATTCGGAACCTTTAAATGAGAATGCATGCGCACCCATAGCTACGCCATCACCGGCGTAGATCACGGGGATATAGTAATCCCCTGCGACAAATACATCTGAAACACCATATTGATCCATGCCGCCTGCCGATACCGCAAGTTCCTGGCCGTTTTCTTTTTCAAGGAATACCAGAGAGCCTGCTGTTCCGCTTTCAATATCGATCTTAACGATCGCGGTCTGGAAACTTTTCGCGCCGTAAACTTCCACAATAGCCTCAAGTGTCTTTCCTTCAGCATCGGGCTTTACAGATATGATCCTGTCTATGGCGTAGTTCTCAGGATCCGTGATCTTCAAAGAACTTAACTGATTGCCCTTATCGTCGTATGTGGCGAGCATGGTCCTTCTGTAGTTATCGTAATCAGCAAGGTTCGTCAGGCTGTACAGATGGTAGACCTTGCCGTTGCTGTAGCTTACCGTGCTGCTGTCGATCATCTCGGAAGATTCCTTATCGATCTTCAGTGAGAACCTGGTCGATTCGTACCAGGGGTCCTTTTCGCTTACAGTAAGATTGCCGCTCTTCTTTGCACACGACATCAGCATAGGCGCGATAAGACTTACCGCAAGAAGAGATGAGATTATTTTCTTCATAGTTATCCCCTTCATAAAACTGGAATTCTTTATCCCCGCCTATACTGTAAAAGAATTTTGTGATTTTGGAATAGAAAATGCGAAAAAGACACAAAACCTATGCCGTATTGATGCCGGACATGACAAAGAAAAGAGGGTGCCAACCGGCGCCCTCTTCCCTTGTGTCTTATTAATACTTTGGATATTAATCAATTACTTCGATCTTTACGTTATCGAGATAGAAAGGATTCATGTCCACACTCTCGAAATAGATCGTAAGGCTGGGTGTACCAGCTTCGATCGTGTACTGGCCTTCACCAAGTACCCACTCGTCAGAACCTGTCTGAACCTCAGCTACTGTAGGCCATGTGCCGTCGATATCAGCTGTGCACTTGCATGTAGGAGCCTTGGACTTGATAGCAAATGTTACCTTGATCGTGTGTCCTACATAGTTTGTAACGTCGATGGAATAACCGTCGTACTCAGCGTAGCCCTCGGAATTCATGAGGCAGTAGTCACTCTCGTAACCGCCTTCAACGATCTTCTGGACAGAGCTGTATCTAGGTCCGCCTGTGAACTTCTTGTCTTCGTAATCCTCAACGAAAGGTGTTGAGTCTGTCTTAGGCTCCTGATAGTCAGCAGGCTTAGCTACTTCGCCGCCGTTGATTGCGCACATAACACCCTCGTAAGCCGGCTTGGGTGAGAGGTTTCCGTAGAAGAGCAAAGGCTTTGTGGAAGACTTCCAGCTCATGTCGTCTGTAAGACCCCATACTGTTACGCACTCGATCGGAACGCCTGCCTTGTCAGCTGCGATAATAGCTTCGAAGAACTTCTGCATGTAAACGCCCTGGTCGTACATAGGGTTAAGAGACTTAGGTGCTGTTACGTCGAGCTCTGTGATGTGGATAACAACGCCGAGTTCATCAGCATATCTCTTAGCTGCTGCGATGTAGTTGTCGATATTAAGGCCTGCGCTGATGTGGCTCTGCATACCCATACCGTCGATA
The DNA here is from genome assembly GCA_902782235.1 of Oscillospiraceae bacterium. Lineage (GTDB taxonomy): Bacteria > Bacillota > Clostridia > Saccharofermentanales > Saccharofermentanaceae > Saccharofermentans. The sequence goes on along the minus strand of CACZML010000023.1, from coordinate 12,195 downwards.
TTGCCTGCTGCAGCGATGGGCTTGAGCATTGCAAGGATATCTTCCTGCTTGGATGTCTGGTACTCGTTGTAGTCGTTGTAGAAGAGCTGAACGTTAGCGGGAGCGTGCTTTCTTGCGAACTCGAAAGCCTTCTCAACATAATCGTCACCGATTACCTGCTTCCAGTAGCAGTCTCTCATTCCGCCGTCATCAGCAGCTGCTTCGTTAACAACGTCCCATGCATAGATAACGCCGGGGTAGTTCTTTTCGCACCAGTTCATAACCTGATCGATATAGCTCTCCATACGCTTGAGCATGAGCTCTCTGCTTGCGAGATTACCGTTAACGTTGTAGTTCTCATAGAAGAACCATGAAGGTGTCTGAGAATACCATACAAGAGTGTGGCCTCTCATCGGGATGTTGTTCTTCTTGCAGTAATCAAGGATCGGCTTTGCAGCGTCGAAATGGATAGCCGGTGCCTCGTTGTACTTGGCAGGATCATTCTTGCACAAAGCTGCATCAAGAACGGAATCAGGCTTCAATTCGTTCTCAGGTGTAACTGAGTTGAACTGTGTCTTAAGAAGCTTTCTGAAAGAATCGTTCTTGTTGGTCATTACCGTTGCAGGAGATGCAACGCCGAACTTGAAGTAATCAGCATAAGCTGCTGAGAGGGAAGCTGTCTTTGAGGGATCTTCCAATGACTCGACAGGTGTGCCTGTGAGGTTATTGAATTCGCCCTCGATGCTTACTTCCATAGCAGATACAGTGATATCTCTTACATCAGATGCTTCGAGATAGATCATTGCATTCTGAGCATTGTCAGGGATCTGGATGGTGCCTGTGATCTCTGTGATGCCTGCCTCATCAGCCTGGCCTGCGGCGATGTTTACGTAAGAAACGTTGCCGTAGAACTCATACTTCAATGAGAGAGTCATGGAGTCGTTCTCTGAAGAAGCCATAACGTAAGCCTTTACAGTGTTGCCTCTGTAGTCTGCGCAAGGAATAGCAATACCCGTGTTGCTTGCGGAACGCTTTGTGATAACGGCTGTTCCGTCCTTGAGTTCGACCTTGCAGTCACCGTAAGTGATCCAGTTGCCCTTCTTCTCCTTCTGTGTGAAGTCAGCCTTGATAGTTGTAGGGACTTCATGAGGACCGTTAGATCCGTTGGGAAGTGAGTCACATCCGCTTAAGAGGAATAAACCTGCCAAAGCGCAAGCGACTACTTTGATAAATCCTTTTTTCATAATACCTCCGCGAAAAAAGCATTCTTATTGTTTGCTGCTTGTACGATTTATGATACAGCAAGAATGGTTGAATTAACAAGCATTGCGATTTGGCGTGAGTCCCAAAAAATAAAGGTAAATACTGTTATTCTGTCATTAGCACTATGCACATCTTGCGATTTTGATATTTCGACCGCAATTTTTGCAGTGTTCTTTTTAGTGATTCTAACGAACATTTGTCTGTAAATTTGATTATCAAATAAACGTTAGTTCTGATATATTATGCCTAGTTAGGTAGGGTCTCGAATGAAATATGTGGTTTGGTCAATCGTCATACTGATCGCGCTTTTTCTCTCATACTGGCTTTTCCTTTTCACCTGCTCATGCATGGTAGATACCAAAAAGCTATACGAGAAACACAGCGGATTTTACAGGTGGCTTCTTGTCAGTTCGACATGGTACCTGGTTTTCTTTGGCCGCGTTCATTTCCATACCAAAGGCTTTGAGAAGTTTCCTCAGGATCAGAGATTCCTTCTTGTCTGCAATCACAAGTCCAAGTTAGATCCCATCACAACATGGTTCCTGCTTCAAGACTACGATCTGGCATTCATTTCCAAAGAAGAGAATTTCAATGTTCCCTGCTGGGGAAGGATCATCAGACGCTGCTGCTTCCTGCCCATTGACCGTGAGAATCCCAGAAACGCCATGAAGACCATCGAGAAGGCTGCTGACCTTATCAGGAACGATCAGGTGTCCGTGGCAGTTTATCCGGAAGGTACAAGGAATTTCGGTGACGGTCTTCTCCCGTTCCACAACGGAATCTTTAAGATCGCCCAGAAGGCGGATGTTCCGGTCGTTATCTGCGGTATCAGCGGAGCGGACAAGATGAGAAAGAATTTTCCCTTGCACAAGACTGATATCTATTTCGAGGTGCTGGATGTTATGTCAGCGGAAACTGTCAGGGAAATGCGCTGCAATGATATCGGTGATCATGCAAGAAGCCTGATGTTATCTTTTGTCGAAAAATATGAGGAGGAAGATAAAAATGTCAACTTACGTACTGTTTAACATGCTCTCCGGAAACGGAACCGGCAAGGACAAAGTGGATGACCTTAAGACTTTCCTGCGCGGCAAGCAGGTGTCCTACAAGGACATCACGAAGATCACTGATTTTGAGAGTTTCTTTGCTGACCTTACCATAAAAGATGAGATCATCATCTGCGGAGGCGACGGTACGCTCAATCATTTCATCAATGATACTGACGGCATGAGGATCCTTCCTGCCATCTACTACTATCCCACGGGAAGCGGCAACGACTTCTGGAACGACCTTGGCAAGAAGCCCGGTGACAATCCCATCCGCATCGAGCAGTATTTAAAGGATCTTCCCTTCGTTGAAGTAAACGGCATGAAGAAGCGCTTCCTTAACGGTATCGGTTACGGAATAGACGGCTACTGCTGCGAAGAGGGCGACCGCCAGAGAGAAGCAGGCAACAAGAAGATCGACTATACGAGCATCGCTATCAACGGACTTCTTTTCAAATACAAGCCTACCAATGCCGAGATCGAAGTTGACGGAACGCACTACTCCTACAAGAAAGTCTGGCTCGCTCCTTCAATGAACGGACGTTATTACGGCGGCGGCATGATAGCTACACCTGACCAGGACAGACTTGCTAAGAACAGGCTCTTATCGCTCCTTATTTTCCACGGCAGCGGCAAGATCAAGACACTTATGATCTTCCCTTCCATCTTCAAGGGCAAGCACATCGACCACCCGAAGAACGTTGAAGTAAAGACAGGTCACAGGATCAAGGTAACATTCGACCGTCCTGTTGCCCTCCAGATCGACGGAGAAACGGTATTAAACGTCAAGACATACACCGCCTATAAAGAATAAACAGGAATAAGTTCAATATATATGGAATGGCCCGCCGCTTTTATACCGGCGGGCTTTCCGTTTTATTTTGCATTGCCTATTATGTTGGTGATCCTGACCGTCACATCTGCTATAAAGCCTGCGAGCTTATCAATCCTTATGAGCTTGAACAGGAGGCTCCTGACCTTGTCGATAAGGCAGGCAGCTAATACAAATACGATTCCGAATCCTACAAGGAAGGCGATCATGAGGAATACGTTCCACTCTGTAAGCGGTGTGAACAATCCGTCCATGACGTCCCTGTAGATCACGGGATGAGTGTCGATAAGATAGGTCGCAAATACGAGCGGCGCCATGAACTTTATGAGCTTCTTTGCAAAGCCCGAAGCCTTGATCTTTCTGAACAACAGCAGATAGCAGATAGTCTGTATAACCATCGTGGGCGAGATGTAATCGCTTAAGACGGTGAAGTACCAGTCTGAGCCGGACACATACTTTTCGCCGACCCAGGTAATGATCCAGTTAAAGAGATTGCAGCCGATAATGCCGACAAGAAGGATGCTTGAAGGAAGCTTCACGCCGATGCGGCATTTCTTCATGATGGCTCCCATGATGTAGAGCAGGAATATCCATGTGAACGTGTGGGACGTAAGGATATTGAGGCTGTAGCAGAAGCTCGTGAAGAATGAGAAGAAGAATATCATCACGAAGAATACTTTTCGAAGTGTCGATTCAGACAGCGACCTGACTGCCGCATTAATGAACGGCGATAAGACAGATACCAGGAAGTAAGCCGTGAAATACCAGTAGATATCGTAGTAGAGCGGCATGACCGAACTTACGAAATCCCTTGTAGTTACGGCATCAGGGACAACAAATCTGCAGATCGTGGTGACCACGAGCGCATAGAATACGACCTGGAACCACATCTCAAAGAGCCTTTTGCGGTTAAGGGGCTTCTTCTTTTCCGTGAAGGATACATATCCTGTCACGAGCGCGAAAATATTGACTGCGGGCGTCGTGATATAGAACAGGGCCAAAACGGCAAACTGCATTCCCAGAGTGCCTTTGTTCATCATTCCGCCCTGGCCCAAGGCATGGAGAATGACCACGAAGACCATCGAAAGGATCTTTAGAACATCCAATCCGTAATTGCGGGAGTCTTCTTTAGACAATTCAGTTTGTCCGCTTTTTGTTACCATTTAGGACCTTTTAGCTTACGTATTCGTCGATGGCCTTTGCGAGCTGGTCGGCACATGATGTGCCCTTCATCCCGCAGGTGTTGCCTCTTAAGATGTCAGCAACTTCCTTTGCATCCTTGCCTTCGACAAGTCTTCCGATCGCCTTGAGGTTGCCGTTGCAGCCGCCAATGTACTTAACGTTATAGAGCTTGCCATCCTCAATATCGAAGTCTATCTGGATAGAGCAGACCCCCTTGGGGTTGAAAGTTACATGTTCCATATTATTTTTCCTCTTTTAACATTGTTACATGCGTCAGTTACATAGCGTGAAGCTGCATGATGTTGATCAGCAAAAGCCAGCTCATTCCGTAGTAGCAGCCTACGGCGATAAGGTCGTTGACTGTCGTGATCAGGGGGCCTGAAGCTACCGCAGGGTCAATATTGATCTTCTTGAAGAACAGCGGGATCAATGTGCCGATGATGGACGAGAATATCATCGATACGAGCAGGGATACACCGATGCATCCGCTTACAGCAAACGCAAATATAGGTTCCTTGTGCTTGATAACCATAAGGTAAACACCGATAAGGATAACCGATGCGATACCTAAAATAAGACCTACGGAAAGACCAACCTTTGATTCCTTGAATACCAGCTTGAACTTCTGCGCAGCAGTGAGGTTCTCGTCTGTGAGAACTCTGATCGTAACAGCGAGTGACTGCGTTCCGACGTTACCTGCCATGTCGAGGATCAGTGACTGGAATGCCATGATGATCGTAAGCTGTGCGATTACTGCCTCGAAAGCACCTACCAGAGTTGATACGATCATGCCGAGGCACAAGAGGACGAGAAGCCAAGGCATTCTCTTCCTGATACTCTGGCCCAAAGGTTCCTTCAGGTCTTCTTCTGCAATAAGTCCGGCGAACTTAACGTAGTCTTCACCGAGCTCATCATCGACTACCTCAACGATACTTTGTGATGTGATAACGCCTAAGATCTTGTTATCTTCATCAAGTACCGGGATCAAGTCCTCCGAATAGTCCTTGAGCTTCTCGATACACTCATCAATCTGCTCGTTAGCATAAACGTAAGGGAACGACGTGACTATCAGGGTATTAAGGTCCGTCGTGCTCCTTGCCGTGATCAAGTCCTTTAATGTGAGAGCGCCGTAGAAGAGTCCCTCGTCATCCTGAACGAAGATCGTCGAGATGTTATCGTTCTCTTCAGCCTGGGTTACGAGCTCTGTCATCGCCTGCTTGACCGTAAGGTTCAGGCCGATCGTGATGAAGTTCGCGGTCATCCTTGAACCGATCTCGTCTTCATCGTAGGATGCGATGATGCTGATCTCTTTTCGAACCTCAGTATCGAGAGCATCGATAATGAGTCCGCGTCTCTCTTTCTCAAGTTCACGCAATACGTTCGCAGCGGTGTCCGTCTCGAGCTCGGCAACTACTGCCGCAGCACGTCTGATGTCCATCTCATTGAGATAGGCACTTACCTGTTCTTCTTCCAGACACTCGAATGCTTCCGCAAGCAAAGACTTGCCGCAGACTCTGAAGAGCTTCTTTCTCTCCTGATCGGAGAGCTCTTCCAATATCTGCGCAATGTCACTTGCGTGATAATCGGCAAACAGAGGAGACGATATATCATTTAGTCCTTAAGGTCCGATACGGTCATCGCCTGGCGCTTTAAGGAACAAAGGATATTTCGGCCACGTTTCCCTCGTTTGTCGCAACTGTCACCAGCGTCCACCGTATTCACCTCACTTTTATCAATGGGATTGGGGATTCTCTCCCCGTCCGAAATTTTAGCACGGTAAAAAGCATTTGTTAACCCCGTAAATCCAAAATAATCGGGCTTTTGCGGACTTTTTTTCAAGCATCGAAAAACACACGGCCGGGGCCGTGTGTTTCAAAGTCAGTTTATAAAATAATCAGCTTTTCTTCTCGAACTTCTCGACAGCTTCCTGCATGAGGGTTATGATCGGCAGATGCTGCGGGCATACGCCTTCGCACTGGCCACATCCGATACAGTCTGAAGCATGGCTGTATCTGTCTACAAGACCGTTATAGAAGAACTGCGGCCTCATGTCGCCCGGGAATTTTCTGGCTGTATTGATAGCGCTGATGACATCAGGAATGCTGATACCCATAGGGCATCCCTCAACGCAGTATTTGCAAGCCGTGCAGCCGACGAGCTCTACGCGCGACATTGCTTCGACGACCTTCTCGATTGCAGCCTTCTCCTCATCGCTCAAGGGCTCGAAATTCTTAAACGTGTTCATGTTGTCAGCCATCTGGTCTTCAGTGGACATGCCGCTTAAGATCGTAGCTACACCGGGGAGGCTTGCAACGAAGCGGAAAGCCCATGAAGCAACGGACTTGTCAGGATGGATGGCCTTAAGGATCGATGCGCACTCATCGTCGAGATTTGCGAGCTTGCCGCCCTTGCAGGGCTCCATGACGATGATCGGGATATTTCTCTCAGACAGGATCTTATAGAGCTCGCCTGAATGAACGATCGGATTGTCCCAGTCGATGTAGTTGAGCTGGATCTGAACAAACTCCACTTCAGGGTGCTTGTCGAGGATCTGAACGAGGAGTTCAGGAGTGCCGTGATAAGAGAATCCGAAATGCCTGATCTTGCCTTCTGCCTTCTTCTGGATTCCCCAGTTGAAGCAGTCGTACTTCTCGTAGATCTCGTAGTTTTTTCCGTCCTCTATGCTGTGGAGGAGATAGAAGTCGAAGTAGTCAACGCCGCACCTGTCGAGCTGCTCATTGAATACCTTGTCCCTGTCTTCAAAGGAATGTATGAACCACGCAGGAAGCTTTGTAGCAAGAGTAAAAGAATCTCTCGGATGGCGCTTTACGATAGCTTCCTTGACTATCTTCTCGGAGTTGCCGCCGTGATAAACATATGCTGTATCGAAATAAGTAAAACCTGCTTCCAGATAGCTGTCCGCCATCTTTGAGACCTTGTCGATGTCAATGACTCCGTCATTTTCGGGAAGTCTCATAAGGCCAAAACCGATCTTCGGCATCTTGCTCAAATCAATGCTCATAGCGGCACCTCCTGACTGATTCTCGTAGGATTATAACTGCATTATAAACGAACGGTTTTGGTGAGTATTGTTTTATTCGGTAGAAAAATGTAATTAATTTTTGTTGTGTTCGGGCGTGCAAAAAGCGACCTGCCGATAAAAAGGTTTGCGAAAAGCATCCTACCGATAAAAAGGCTTGCGAAAAACATACCTGCCGACAAAAAACAGATTTTTAATAATTTTGTCGGTAGGTGTGGGGGTATATGCAGCCGGACAGCTTGGATATTGAAGTGTTTGACTGCCTGTTTTTGATTTTTAAGGCGGTATTATTGCTCGAAAAGTCCTTCTTGTGAGGTTTTCGAGCTCTTGAAAGAACACTTGGAAGCAAAACCTACCGACAAAAATCGACTTTTTGCTAATTTTATATGCAGGCACCCTTCCAATAAGGCACTTATACCCCGTGGGGGTATGTGAAAAGTGACTGTCCGGAATCAGAATAAAAACATCCGCCCTCATAAAGAGAGCGGACGCTTGAATTCTATGGCATATGTACTCATTTTCTGACAAGCGGGATTTCAAGAGCTATGAGGGATCCGCTTCTTACTATTGAAACGCTGTGATCAGCTCCTCCAATATGGACAAGTCTTGCCCCTCTGAGGTCCGGAGTATCATCCTCAAGCGTAAACCCTTCAGAAATATACTTCTCTATAAGTTTATCAACCAGCTTGTCTGCAAATTCTGCATCTTCTCCATAATAATGCAGCTGCAACTTAACCGTTGAGTAGTCGCCGCCTTCAAAAACAGTAGGGCAACTGACACAAGAGAATACCTGGATCGCGCCAAAATAGAAGTCTCCCCCTTGGAATGTCCAGGAAAAACTGTTTTCAGTGGTGAAAGGCGGATTATCTTCAGGCGAGATCATGTTCTTGAAATACTCTTCCTTGGTCATGCCGACATGAACATTGCCTGCCTTCCAGATATTTTCAACACACTCATCGACTGACATTCCATCCATGCACATATAGAAAGAATCCTCAGTGATCTGCTGAGATGTCTCTGTTGCCTCCGACTCTGTATCTGATGTCTCTGTCCAAACCGGATCATCTGCATAATCACGCGATGTGTCCTGCTGACTGAATTTTGTTTCTTCAGGATCAACACGTCTGTTTTTCTTGCTCTTGGATACGACACCCAAAATTATTCCGATTGTTGCGCCTACAGCAACTACAGCTGCGATGCTGCCAATTAAAATCTTAGTTTTCATAATATCTGTCCCTTTCTTGATTGCTTCTGTCGAAGCTTTAATGTTTACTCCCTTTGAGGAAGCTTCTGTAGATGCGGACAGATTAGCTAATGAAGCAGGCATGGGCTTTAGTGCCACTTGCTCTGATTCTTTTACGAAAAGTTTTGTCAGGAACGGTATTGCCATACCGAACAGCTTCGTATCGTTTTCTTCTTCATACTTCTCGACCTCCTTCTTGATTTTGTTTCTGGCAAAATTCAGACGGCGGCGAACTGTTCCTTCCGGAACGCCGAGTGCTTCAGCAATCTCTTTGGTGCTCAGATCATCAAAGTAGAACAGGATAAGTGTTCTTCTGATATCATCAGACAGTTTGTTGCTGATGATATCCATGACGATCTTACGGGCCTCTTCCGATTCAACGATCGAATCAGGAAGGAAATCCTCTGCGACTGCCTCAACATCGTCAAAGAACTCGTCTTCAACAGTGTCTGTTTTCGATCTTGTGAGACGGTTAAGACACTTGTTGGCAGCGATCTTTTTAAGCCATGGAATAACCTTATCCTTATCGTTTAATGTGTCATAGGATTCGATCAGGGTTACAAAGGTATCCTGTACGATGTCTTCTGCGTCAGCTTCATTCCTGAGAAGTGACATGGCAGTCCAATACACCGCGCGATAGGCTTCGTTGTAGATCTTTTCGAGTTCTTTGTCAGTCATCTGACTTTGCCTCCTTTGTCCGCATCTACCCTATAGACACATAACGGATGAGGAATGTTCGCTGATCGAGAAAAAATTTTTTGAAATTTTCGAAAACGTCCCCAAAAGAATTATAACACGCGAAAACAAAACATCCGCCCTCATAAAGAGAGCGGACGCTTTGGTTTTATAGGCATATGATCTATTTAAATTAATCTTGGAATAACGGTGTTGAGAGATATCTGTCACCTGTGTCAGGGAGCAATGCTACGATCGTCTTGCCCTTGTTCTCGGGACGCTTAGCGAGCTCGATAGCTGCGAAGAGGGCTGCACCGGATGAGATGCCTACGAGTACGCCTTCGCTCTTGCCGAGGAGCTTGCCTGTTGCAAATGCATCGTCGTTGGATACGGGGATGATCTCATCGTAAACGCCAGTGTTGAGAACGTCAGGTACGAAGCCTGCGCCGATACCCTGGATCTTGTGCGCACCGGCAGTGCCCTTACTCAGAACGGGAGAATCAGCAGGTTCGACTGCTACGACCTTTACAGATGCCTTCTGTGACTTTAAGAATTCACCTACACCTGTTACTGTTCCGCCTGTGCCTACGCCTGCAACGAAGATATCAACTTCGCCGTCTGTGTCTTCCCAGATTTCAGGACCTGTAGTCTCTTTGTGAGCCTTCGGATTTGCGGGGTTAACGAACTGGCCTGCGATGATGCTGTCAGGGATCTCCTTCTGGAGCTCCTCAGCCTTTGCGATTGCACCCTTCATGCCCTTTGAACCTTCGGTGAGAACAAGCTCTGCACCGTAAGCCTTGATGAGCTGTCTTCTCTCAACGCTCATCGTCTCAGGCATTGTGATGATAAGTCTGTAACCTTTTGCTGCCGCTACGGAAGCTAATCCGATACCTGTATTACCGCTTGTCGGCTCGATGATTACGCTGCCTTCCTTAAGTCTGCCGGTAGCTTCTGCGTCCTCGATGATCGCCTTTGCTACACGGTCCTTAACGCTGCCTGCGGGATTGAAATATTCAAGCTTTGCAACGACTTTTGCTTCAAGGCCTAAAGCCTTCTCAAGATGTGTGAGTTCGAGCAAAGGTGTCTTGCCGATAAGCTGGTCTGCTGATGTATAGATTTTAGTCATGGTGATTCTCCTCCTGTAGCGGATGTAAATTAGATTATATCAATTTTATTGTGTGGTGTTCAGATGGCAGCAAAACCCTTTTCGAGGTCTGCGATGATGTCATCGATGTGCTCTGTACCGATAGAGAGACGGATCGTGTTCTGATAGATGCCTACGTCGTTGAGCTCTTCTTCGGAAAGCTGTGAGTGTGTTGTGCTTGCCGGGTGGATAACAAGGCTCTTAACGTCAGCAACGTTAGCAAGGAGTGAGAACAATTCGAGGTGGTCGATGAAGTCGAATGCTTCCTTCTTGCCGCCCTTTACGTTGAATGTGAAGATGGAGCCACCGCCGTTAGGGAAGTACTTCTGATATACTTCGTGATCCGGATGATCTGCAAGTGAAGGATGGAAGACCTTCTCTACCTTCGGATGATTTGTGAGGAAGTCCAATACCTTCTTTGTATTCTCGATGTGACGCTCAAGTCTCAAGGACAGAGTCTCTGTGCCCTGGAGGAGCAGGAATGCTGCGAAAGGTGAGATGGAAGAACCTGTATCTCTTAAGAGGATAGCTCTGATATAAACTGCGAATGCTGCCTTGCCTGCTGCATCTGTGAACTTAACGCCGTGATAGCTGGGGTTGGGTTCAGAGATCCAGGGATACTTGCCGGAAGCTGCCCAGTCGAAGTTGCCGGAATCAACGATAACGCCGCCCAATGTTGTGCCGTGGCCGCCGATGAACTTTGTAGCAGAGTGAACTACGATGTCTGCACCGTACTCGATAGGTCTGATGAGGTAAGGTGTACCGAATGTGTTGTCGATAACGAGCGGGATGCCTGCCTCGTGAGCGATCTTAGCAAGTGCTTCAATGTCCGGGATGTCAGATGAAGGGTTGCCGAGTGTCTCAATGTAGAGAGCCTTTGTATTAGGTCTGATAGCAGCCTTTACTTCGTCCAGATCATGGATGTTGACGAATGTTGTCTCGATACCATAAAGGGGAAGTGTGTGTGCGAGAAGGTTCTCGGAACCGCCGTAGATCGTCTTCTGAGCTACGATGTGCTCACCCTTAACTGCGAGAGCTTCGATTACATATGTGATTGCTGCTGCGCCGGAAGCAACTGCGAGACCTGCAACGCCGCCTTCAAGAGCTGCGATTCTGTCTTCGAAAACGCCCTGTGTGGAGTTTGTAAGTCTGCCGTAGATATTGCCTGCGTCTGCAAGTCCGAAACGTGCTTCTGCATGAGCTGAGTTATGGAAAACGTAAGAAGTTGTTGCGTAGATCGGCACTGCACGTGCATCGGATGCGGGATCGGGTTGTTCCTGGCCTACGTGGAGCTGGAGAGTTTCAAATTTATAGTTAGACATAATTGTGTTATTCCTTTCTTAATTCAAATAGTTATAGTTGTGCTGTCGGAACAGCGGCTGTTTGAACAAGAACAACACATTCGTCCACAACGGAAGTTAGCGCGGACAAGTGATTGAAAATAGAACTTATGGTCGTACATAACTTCCGTCCTCCTCTCTCTTTGGAATTTTCGCTTATGATAATTGCTTTTACCTACTATGTCAATGGGTTTATTAAAATTTTTTTCAAAATCCCTGAAACGTATACATTTCCTGCATCTATGCCTAATATAAAAAGGCAAAATACTATATAAATATCTCGAAAAACTTTTTTATCGCATTTTGTCACAGATCCGGTTTTCGAATTGTTATATAGGGTAGAAGGCCGGACATGGGGTCCCTAGAGCAAGCTGATGGGCGGCCTTCTATAGGAATAGACAAGGAGACCAGGATAAATGGCACTGCCTTCAAAACAGAGATCATTCATCGA
>CACZML010000022.1 GCA_902782235.1 Oscillospiraceae bacterium | reverse complement strand
TCATATTTCGAAGTATAGCACAAGATGGGAGCCGGAAACGGGGGAGACCTCCCATGTAAGAAACAGTTAAGAATTGAGCAAGGCTTGCGTAAAGTATTCTTTCCATGAGAGTCGTACAATCGCAGTGTAAGAATTCTGACAAAAACACTTGGAAAGGGAAAAACAAAATGACAACAACAGTACTTAAAGCTACAGACCTCTGCAAGACATTCTCCAATGAGAGCGTTCAGCAGCACGTATTAAAGAATCTCAACATTGAGATCAGAAAAGGCGACTTCACGGTGATCATGGGAGACTCCGGTGCAGGCAAGAGCACGCTCCTTTACTCGCTCTCCGGCATGGACCGCCCGAGCCTCGGATCGATCCGCTACGGCGATGAGGAGATCTCAAACTACAACAACGACAAGCTCGCACTCTTCAGAAGAAAGCACTGCGGATTCGTTTTCCAGCAGAACTACCTTAACGACACCATGAGCGTTTTGGATAACATCATCGTTTCAGGTCTCCTCAAGAGCCGTGACAGAAAGGCGATCGCTTCCCGCGCTAAGGAACTCTTAAAGCAGGTCGGACTTGACGAGAATTGCTATAACAAGTTCCCGAACCAGTTATCAGGCGGCGAGAAGCAGAGAGTAGCACTCGTAAGGTCGGTCATCAACGAGCCGGAGATCCTTTTTGCAGACGAGCCTACTGGCGCTCTTAATTCACAGAACACGGCGGCAGTACTGGATGTCCTTACCGAAATGAACAGAAAAGGACAGAGCATCGTAATGGTTACACACACAGTAGCAGCAGCCGAGAGAGGCAACCGCATCCTCTACTTAAGAGACGGCATCATCTGTGACGAGATCACACTCTCACCTTACGAAGGCCAGAATCAGGAACGCCATAAGCAGCTCCGTGAATTCCTCACAGATATGGGGTGGTAAACATGAATTCATTATTCTTCATTGCAAAAAACAATATAAAAAAGCATAAAGGCGAGGTTGCGATCCTGTTTGCGCTGATATTCATGGCAGCTTTGCTTCTGTACTCAAGCACAGCGCTTATAATGTCCGGAACAAATGCCGTTAACGATGTCATCGAAAAGAACAATGTGTCGGATCTTCTTCTTTTCGCGCAGCCAATAACAGAAGAAGACATGCAGAAAAAAGTTGAATCCGTAGCTCTGACGGAAAAATGCGAGACGATTCCCTGCATACAGATGAGCCCTGAATATTACTACGGAGACATGGAAAAAGAGGATGCAACATCTAATATTTTCTTTGTTTTCGATTCGTCAAGACCGACGGAACTCAACAAGTTCCCGGAAGAGTTCAATAACCTTAAAAATGACGAGATCGTGATCGCATATTACCTCTCATCGTCGATAAAGACCGGAGATAAGCTTAACTTCACACTGGGCAGCAAGGAATACAGCTTTAAGGTAGCGGGCTATGTTGAGAACCTGTACTTTGCCAACGCCAGGAATATCAGCGGCATCATGGCGTACGTAAGTCACGGTACCTTTGAAGAGTTCAAGGAAATTGCCGAGCCCGTAACGATGACCTATGCAAATGCAAAGGAAAATACAGATCTTCATGAATATGAACTTGCGGTCCAGAAAGCTTTCCCGAAAGATCTGTCATTAGTAACCGTTGACCGCAACACAATGGTCTTCTCATGTGTAATGCTGTCCGACATGGCAAGCGGCATCATATTGGTATTCACGCTTACTCTGGTTGCAATGTCAGTTATTATCATGCACTTCTCGATCAAAAACTTCATCGAGCTCAACATCCAGAATATCGGATTGCTCCAGGCATCAGGCTACACAGCAAAGGAGCTTCGTTTTGCCTGCGTTATGGAGCAGATGATAATTGCAGTTCTCGCAACCGTTGCAGCGATCTTTTGCGGCATCTTCATCAGCAGTCCTCTTAATGTGCTCACCGGCATGCTCGTTGGTTTGAAAGGTTTTTCCGGTGTCGCAGTCCCGCCGCTTCTTGCAACAATTATCGGAATTCCCGTTATGGTATTCCTGGGCTCACTCATTGCCACCACATCCTATAAGAAGCTTACTGTGCTGGAAGCATTAAGAAGCGGCATCACGTCACACAATTTCAGGAAGAATTACTTCCCGCTCGAGAAGAGCCGCCTTCCTTTGAACCTTGTCCTGGCAGGGAAAAATAATTTGGGTTCTGTAAAGCGCAGCATCTTCATCACCCTGATCGTCGCACTGCTTACGATGTCGACCTGCGAAGGCTTCTCGATGTTCCAGAACTGGGCTTTGGACCAGTCGAATATCCTGAACATGATCGGACTTGAGATTTCTGATATCCAGGTCCCGACATATGGCGACAGAGAGCTTGAAAAAGAGGCCCGCAAACATGGGGATGTTGAAAAGGTCAATACATGGACAACCATCCAGAATGCTGAAGTCACGTATCTTGAGAACTCCGAATCACTCGGCATCGACGTTTACGGTGATGTTAATATTCTGAACCAGGAGACCGTTATTGAAGGTCATCTCCCGACAAACGGCAACGAGATCGTGCTGTCAGTCGTTGAATCCGAAAGGCTTGGAGCAAAGCCCGGTGACGTCGTTAACATAAAAGCTGTTGACGGTTCATTTGTTGCTTTCACAGTTTCCGGTATCGACCAGAAGTTTAACAATATGGGTAAAAAGGGACTCATGTCCGAGGAAGGTGCTCTCAGGATCAACCCTAATTTCCAGCCCGAGTACACGATAATCTACCTTAAGGATTCTTCGAAGGCAAAAGCCATGAAGGATGAATTGGAAGATAAGTATCCTGATTACCAGTTCATTCTGTTCGAGACATTCATGTCCGAGTCGATCGATTCGATAATCATGGCGATGGAAACGATCTGCTTTGTATTCGTCATCGCGACATGCTTTGTTGTCATACTTACCCAGCTTCTCCTGACCCGTGCACAGGTAATCCGCGAGAGGACCAACCTCGGTGTATCGAAGGCCCTCGGATACACATCCGGCGAGCTTATCAGAAGAACGCTCATGACAAACATTCCGCTCATGGTTACAGGCATCCTGATAGGTTCAGTATTACACATCGCCTTCTCGGATAAGCTGACACTCCTTGCACTTTCCTCATTTGGAATGAGGCAGATAACCGCAGCGATCATCCTTGTCTGCGCAGTTGTTACAGCATTCTTCAGCGGCATGGGAATCACAAAGCTCGAGCCTGTGAAGATACTCAAAGAGGAATAAGGAATTACAAATCGATAGCAGAACTGACTGCACTTCATCAGGTTATGCCGGCTCTTGTGCCGGCATAATTTGTTTTGTTGCGCTTTTCGAAAAATCCAGAAAAAAGTCCGACTATATCAGGTGGTTGAATCGGTATATACCGTGATATATACTAAAGGCGGAAGGTGGTGATAATTATGATGATGGCAAAGGTTTTCGAGAATGGCAGGAGTCAGGCAGTAAGACTTCCCAAAGAGTATAGATTTAAGGATGATGAGGTCATAGTCAACAAGGTTGGCGATGTGGTTATACTCGTGCCTAAATCTGCCAAGTGGGACACGTTCATGAAGGCGGTTGATATGTTCTCGCCGGATTTCATGGTTGAAGACAGGGGCGTGCAGTACCTGCAGGAACGTGAAGAATTATGAGATACATGCTTGATACCAACATATGCATATATGTAATAAAGCATAAACCCGAGAGTGTTTTCCGCAAGCTGAAGAAGATAAAGCCTGAAGATGTCTGTATCTCGTCAATAACGTATGCAGAACTTGCATATGGCGTCGAAAAGAGTGCCCAGCCGGAAAGAAACAGACTGGCATTATCCATGATGCTGTCGAGCATTGAGATCGTTGCATTTGACGATGCCGCAGCTGATGAATATGGTGAGATACGAGCCGGTCTGGAGAGAAAGGGAACACCGATCGGATCGCTTGATATGCTTATAGCAGCGCATGCGAGATCATTAGGGTGCACGCTGGTTACAAATAACACAAAAGAATTTTGCAGGGTGGAAGGACTTGAGGTAGTTAACTGGGTAAAATGAGAGGTCTGATAATAATCAGGTCAGGCTTTTCGTTGTATCATTAATATGATCCTGTTCCGGGGAAACCAATTTCATGATCTGAGCATTTTTTATAATGGCGAAAATGGTATGGCTTATAAATTCAGAGGAGATTCATGTCAAATAACAGGGGCCGTCTCAACTAAGAGACAGCCCCTGATGATTTTAATTCAGTATTGATTTCAGAACGTGTACTCAATGCTGTCAGCGTAGCGGTAGTAGACCTTCTCGCCGCTTGTAAGGCCTGAGAGGATCTCAACGTAGTTTTTATATAAATGGCGGATCACGCGGGCCGGCTTTAGTTAGCCATGGCAAACTACACAAAGGAATTGTCAGGAATCAGCCATAAATGGGCATATATTTTCGAGCACGCCCCCTAATAATCTGTTATAATGTCGCCGGTCAAAATGATGTGAGGTGATATGAGATGTCCCTGCCCAAAGATCCGTTCATGCTTTTGAGCTATGTAAACACGCAGCTGAGAGACAATTATTCCAGCCTTTCTGAGCTTTGCGCAGCGCTTGGCGAGGATGAGGAAGCGGTAAAGGGCGCGCTCGGAAATGCGGGCTTCTCATACGACGAAGACCTCAACCGTTTTACGGCCGGACATTGATGTAAGTTAACTTAAATACAAAGGAGAATACTATGAAACGCAGACCTGTAGTACTTATGGTTCTTGACGGTTTCGGACTTTCCGACACCAAGGAATACAATGCCATCGCAATGGCAAAGACTCCCGTAATCGACAAGCTTATGGCAGAGTGCCCTTACGTTAAGGGCTTCGCATCCGGCCTCGCAGTCGGACTTCCTGACGGCCAGATGGGCAACTCCGAAGTTGGCCACATGAATATCGGCTCCGGCAGAATCATCTATCAGGATCTGACACTCATTACAAAATATATCGAGGACGGCGTTTTCTTTAAGAACGAGGACCTCCTCCGCGCGATCAACAACTGCAAAGAGAAGAATTCCGACCTCCACGTCTGGGGTCTCCTCTCTGACGGCGGCGTTCACTCACACAACACACACCTTTATGCAATCCTTGAACTCTGCAAGAGAGAAGGATTCGACAGAGTTTACGTTCATCCTTTCTTCGACGGACGTGACACACCTCCGGCATCCGGTAAGGATTACCTCCAGGCATTGGTAGACAAGATGGCTGAGATCGGCGTTGGTAAGGTTGCTTCCATGTCCGGCCGTTACTATGCAATGGACAGAGACAACAACTGGGACAGAATCCAGACAGCTTACGACTCACTCGTATTGGGTGAGGGTGTTAAGGATACAGACTGCATCGCAGCTATGCAGAAGTCTTACGACAACGGCGTAACAGACGAGTTCGTTCTTCCTACGGTTATCGTAGACGCAGAGGGCAAGCCCGTTTCAGTCGTTAAGCCTAACGACTCAGTTATCTTCTTCAACTTCCGTCCTGACCGTGCAAGAGAGATCACAAAGGCTTTCTGCTACTCCGACGAGGATATCGCAGCTCAGCCCGGTGACGCTTCCGACACAAAGTGCATCAAGTACCTTAAGAGAGCTAACGGCTTCATGCCTCTCACATATGTATGCTTCAAGGATTACGACGAGCTCATCCCCAACAAGTTCGTTGCTTTCAAGAAGGAAGAGATCAAGAACACTCTTGGTGAATATCTTGCAGCAAACGGCTTAAAGCAGCTCCGTATCGCTGAAACAGAGAAGTATGCACACGTTACATTCTTCTTCAACGGCGGTATCGAAGAGCCCAACAAGGATGAGGACCGTACACTCGTTCCTTCCCCCGCTGTTGCTACATATGACCTTAAGCCTGAGATGAGCGCTCCCGAAGTTTCCGAGAAGCTCGACGCAGCTATCTGCTCTGACAAGTATGATGTAGTTATCATCAACTTCGCTAACCCTGACATGGTCGGCCACACAGGCGTTCTCGAAGCAGCTATCGCAGCAGTTGAGAGAGTTGACGCTTGCGTAGGCGGCGCTGTAGAAGCAGTTAAGAAGATGAACGGCGTTCTCTTCATCTGCGCTGACCACGGCAACGCTGAGCAGATGATGAACCTCGAGACAATGCAGCCTCACACTGCACACACAACAAATCCCGTTCCGTTCATCCTCTACAACTATGATCCTTCATATACACTTCGTGAGGGCGGCCGCCTCTGCGACATCGCACCCACACTCCTTGAGATCATGGGACTTCCCCAGCCTGCAGAGATGACAGGCGAGTCACTTCTTATCAAGAAGTAATATAGTTTTTCGAAAGCTCGAAAATGAAGGCTGCTCTTTGTCAGGGCAGCCTTTTTGATTGTTCAGGAACGTGGTGCCAAAAAAGGTGCCAAAAAACAACCTGAATTGGCACCAAAAACAGCAAAATAACGCTTGTTGCCAAAAATGGTGCCAAAACAGGTCATGAATTGGCACCATTTAGTAACTTTGAGTCTGCTTCTCGAAAATACCGCCCTTTACGCCGCCTTCTGATACAGCATCTGGACCTTATCTGATCCCAGAAGCTTCTTGGCGTCAGGGTCGGTTACGGGTGCTTCGACGTTGACGTTGCCGAAGTTGTCGATCGTGCCGGGCATCGTGGCGGTGGGAGATACGAATGTGATCGAATTGCCGCTGACGGTGTAGGTGCCGGTGCTCTCGAGGCTTGATGTGTTGATTCCCTTAACTCCTTCGTACACCTGATCCAGGATCTTCTGCTTCATGTCGGCGTAATCCTTGTAGCCGGCGATCTTTGCCAGGGCGTCGAGGCTGACTGAGGAAGTGGTACCGAGAGTAGTCGTTATGATCTTGTCGATGTTCTTCTCGGCAAAGCTCTTGATGTCGGCAACGAATGCGTCCTGGTCGATCTTGACCTCATATTTGCCGTCCTTGAGGACCAGTGTGGAGCGTATGTAGATCTTGCCTTCGCAGCCGGAAGGAACGCTGACGCTATACTCATTGGAGATGTACTTGATAAACTGCTCGGTGATATCCTTTGTCGACTTGTATGTGCCGTCGACGGAGTTCATGGTGATCTTGAACTTCTTATAGGAGAGCAGGCCGCCGAATTCAACGGTATCAAGATTTGTGACGAACCAATCCAAGCCGGATCTCTCGAGTCTGCAGGTGTATTCGTAGTTGATGATGTCGCATTCTTTTACAGCCTTCTCGATCTCGGGGATAGAGGAGAAATTCTTGCCTGCCAGTACCTCAAAATTAGGTCTCTTCAGGACGATTTGAACACGTCCCGCGGTGCCTTCGATGAGTACTGTGGATTCATCGATCTCAACGCTCATGCCGGCTCTTACTGCGGCGCGGAAAGCGACGTCTTCATCGGTCGGCTTTCCGTCAACGTCGAAATAGTTCTTTACGGCATCGATCGTCTCGGGAGTTGCGTTGGGACCTGCAAGATAAACAGCTACGCCGGAGTCGTCGTTAACGATGGTCTCGGCCAGCTTTTTGGCTGTATCGATGAGAGTTGCGCGGCCAATGACAGGCATGTCGCCGAAGAAGGAGAAGAGGTCTTTGAATTCCTCATCATCAAAATTGGTCACATACCATTCCTTATCTTCCTTCTTGAATTCAACAGTGACTTCAATGTCCCTTTTGGAAGCGAAGTCGACTGCTGAAGTCAGGTCGTTTATGTCCTTGTAGTCGTTCTTCTTAAGAGCGTCCAGATCAGCGACGGAGAAGGTCATGTTGATCTTGGCCTTATCCTTTTCGATCTTTACGGACTTCTCGTCGACCGTGTATTCGAACGAGTTTATCATGTGTTTATAGAAGAAAGCCTCATCGTCTGAATACTTCTCAAGGATCAGAAGTTCCTTGAAGGATTTTTTGTAGTCGCGGTCGATGTCTGCCGTCTTCTTTAAGATGTCGGAAGCAATGCCGGTCTTGATGACTTCGCCGAAATCAGCAGCCGCCGTTCTGACTGCTTTCTTGCCGAAGAGCGAGCAGGAGCTGAAGAGCGGAAGCACCATTGCGACCACCAGGATCATTGAGATTTTGCTTTTAATATTTTTAACCATTACCACTTATTCCTTGCTTAGTAATACCTTTACAATACCGACCGCGATTTGCCCCGTCAAGGCAAAACTGCTGTAATTTGAGGGCTTGGGAGGCGCTGCCGGGGGGCGGACTCATTGAAATCTGTTTTGATATCGAATAAAATTTAGTTTAGGATTTTGCGCAAAAACAATATTCCGAGTGGTAGAAATTGGGGGCTGAATACATGGAAAAGAAAAGACTAATTACAAGAAGTGACTTCGACGGACTCGTTTGTGCGATGCTGCTTAAGGAGCTCGACATGATCGATGAGATCAAGTTCGTTCACCCTAAGGATGTTCAGGACGGCAAGGTCGACATCACGGAAAATGACATCACTACGAATCTTCCTTTCGATCCCAGGGTAGGACTTGCCTTCGACCATCACGAGAGCGAGCTCGTAAGAAATAACATGGAGGCTTACGGCCACAAGTTCATCTGCCTGCGCGAAAAGTCTGCGGCCAGAGTCGTTTATAACTACTACGGCGGCGCTGACAAATTCAAGACTGTTAACGAAGAGATCATGAGCGCGGTAGATAAGGGTGATTCCGCTGACTTTACTATAGATGAGATCTTAAATCCTAAGGGCTGGGTTCTCATGAACTTCATTATGGACGCGAGAACAGGTCTCGGACGTTTCCACGATTTCAGGATCTCCAACTATCAGCTCATGATGGAGCTCATCGATTACTGTGCACACCACACGATTGATGAAGTGCTCGAACATCCGGATGTAAAAGAGCGTACGGAAATGTATTTCGAGCAGCAGGAGCTGTTCAAGAAGCAGCTTTCCGAGATCGTTAAGATCGAAGGCAAGGTTGCTGTTATCGACTTAAGACCGCTCGAGACGATCTATACCGGCAACAGATTCATGGTCTATGCCATGTATCCTGAGGCAGAGGTCAGCGTTCACGTTGCATGGGGCTTCCAGAAGCAGAACACGGCCGTCATGATCGGTAAGTCGATCATCAACAAGGCAGGCAAGACCGATATCGGCCAGCTCTGTCTCTCATACGGCGGCGGCGGACATACGAATGCCGGTACATGCCAGCTTGATAACGACATCGTTGATAAGGAGCTTCCGAACATAATCGCGGTGCTCAACGGCGAAAAGTAACAGATCAAAGCCCGCAGGGTATTTGTGTAAAAGGATATTAGATATAAAATGTGGTTGTCGGGAATTGTCCGGCAGCCACTTTTTTTGAGGGTCATGTGAAGGAGGGGGCACGTTATGTTGAAGCGTGCAGTGACTTTAGTTCTAACAGCCGCGATGGCTCTGGTTTTCGCGGGCTGCAATACAGACACCACGGAAGCTACGGCCTCCATCTATACCACGGCGACTGAGAGCCTGATGAGTCTGAATGAAGACGGCAAAAAGGCCGTCAGCAAATACATGGAACTGCTGAAGTCCAACAAGGCAGCCATCCAGAGCGTCGAGAAGGTTTTTGATACAGCGACCTGTGGCATTTACGATATTAATTCCGACGGCATTCCGGAGATCTACTTTTTCGCTGCTCCGGACGCTTCTGCATATTCTGCGACGTTCTACGTATACTCATACGATAAGGTAAAGGACGGTGTCGTTAAGCAGATAGAGATCCCGAACATCATGTATCTGTCAGGCGGCGGATGTGAATATGCAGTCTTCACGTCACCGGTGGCTCTCCTGATCTCGCGCTCAAGCGGCACTTCTGACACTGTTACGGAGACTATCGTTTATGATATGTACTTCATCAAGAACGGCAGTTACAAGCTGACACAGAGCCACGATACCGGTACCGAGATGATGGTGAACAAGTATTATGTGAACGGCAACGCGGCAGATCAGGTCACTTACGATGAGAGGGTGACAGTTCACATCGACCAGGCTACAATGGTGCTCGCGCACAACATTCAGGTCAAGTCTGAAGAGGAGGCGTCGCCTTTGCTGTCAAAGCCTATGGCAAAGATAATGAATTACGAGAACATGCTCTCGTATCTCATAAAGATTTCATAAATCCCGAATAAGGAGAGTTGTTTATGTTAAGGAAAACAGTTGCGGCATTTCTTGCTGCATCAATGATGGTGGGCGTTGCAGGCTGTGACGCTTTCGGTGTCCGTAAAGAGATGGGCAATGTCGACGGCGTGATCAAGGATTACGGCAAGGCGCTCAGCAATCTGGACGAGGACAAGATCCTGAAGATGACCGTCTGGGAAGAAACAGACAAAGAGTACGCAGATTTCAAGGACTGCTTCACCTTCGACGCCAATGCTGAATGCATCTGGGATGTATATGCAACCACGGCCGGAACGATCACGCTGGATTATAAAGGTGCCAGTATCAAAGTAAAAGGCGACAAGGCTTCTGTTGATGTTACCTACGTTATCGTCGACTGGAAGACTCTTTATAATGAGCAGTATTCCGGCGCTGACGATCTTGTCAAAGCGATCACGGACAGTATGAATGTTATTACCACTGAGGGCTCTCTTGAATTCGAAAAGGACGGCAATGACTGGAAGATATCCAAGATCACGAAACTTGATGAATTACTGGAATTCGGAAAGAAGAGTCCTAACCTCACGAACAAGGAAATGCCCACAAAACCTGCTGATGATA
The DNA here is from genome assembly GCA_902782235.1 of Oscillospiraceae bacterium. Classification (GTDB taxonomy): domain Bacteria; phylum Bacillota; class Clostridia; order Saccharofermentanales; family Saccharofermentanaceae; genus Saccharofermentans. Next base: position 13,014 of record CACZML010000022.1, on the reverse strand, counting down.
CTGATTCTACGGACGGGCCGGCATTCCCTACAGGAACCCAGTTTGCCGACAGCTACCAGAAAGCGATCGCAGCTTACCTCAAGGTCCTTGATGACAACATGGCTGCAATAACAGCCGTACAGGAAACTTTCAGAATTGATCCTGTCGGCATCTATGATATCGACGGCAATGGCATTCCGGAGCTTTACTTCCTCGCTTGTAAAGACAGCAGCCAGGTCATGAACAGCAGCCTTTTCATCTATTCCTACAATGAGAATGCAGGTGAGGCCCTGAAGCAGATCGAGGTTCCTGACATTATTTACATGGCAGGTTCCGGCGGACTTTTCCAGATGTATGCGACATCAAACAGGCTCATCATCACACATGCCGGCGGCGAAGATTCTGACTTTAAGTACTGGACTGAGATCTACAATTTCCAGTGGGATCTTATTGCTTCCTACAGACGTAACTATCTGTACGATTACAACGCTCCCGAAGATCAGGCAACGACCGTAAAGTATTACGAAGAGGAAGCTGAGATTACTGAGGAACAGTACAACAAGGTCTTCAAGGAAGACGCGAATAATGCGGTTATAGTTCTTGCCAGGAATTACACACCGTCACCTTCCGATGTGGAGTATCCGCTTGTAAGCAAACCGTCTTTTGCAATGCTCTCTTATGAGAGTGCATATACATATTTAGAATCGCTCCGGAGCTGAGGCACTTTACGATAACGCCTTCCACCTGATAAAATATGTATATATCTGTGAAGCCGGAGGGCACTTATCATGGACGCATTATTATTTGCTAAGGCAGCTAGAGAAGAGAAGGATGCTATGCTTGAGACTTATCTCAACAGCACCGATTCTATGGCAGGTGAACAGATTGCAAAACTCAAGGAGGCAGGTGCCAGCGACGAACTCTTAAGAGAGGTTTTCGATTCTGTCCTGACCGACTGCTTCTATAACATTCTCCTTGGAATCGACGGCCAGATGCCGATCGGATCTCTTGGTGAGAGGAGTTACAGACTGCTCGCTCCTGACAGCACGGTAATTGCCAATGCTTCCGGAACTTTGGCCGAAGCCGCATATGAGGCTTTCTACGGTGAAGGTGAAGGCGAAGCAGAAGGCTGACAGTTAAAACAAGTCAAATGATGAAAAAGGTTGTCTCATTGTGAGGCAACCTTTATTCTTTAGTGCAGTTTTGGGTCAGTGCAGTTTTGGACTGTTTAACTTTTTGTCAGCGTTTTTTCGGTTTCTGTTGTACAAAAAGTTGAAATGAGCTCTGATTTCAACTTCTTGTCACTGATTTTCATATTTCTGTGATACAAAAAGTGAAACAGCCTGCTATCACTTAGGTGCCCAGAAGATCCAGACGAAGAGATAACCTGTGATTACTGCGGTGAGCGTGAAAGGTATGCCGATCTTCATGAAGTCGCCGAAGCCGACCTCGTGGCCTTCCTTGCGGAGCATGCCGACGCCTGCGATGTTGGCGGATGCGCCGATAGGTGTGAGGTTGCCGCCTAAAGTGGCGCCTACGAGAAGTCCGAAGTACAGGAAGTGCGGTTCAACATTCATGGCTGAAGCGACGCCTGCAAGGAGCGGGAGCATCGTTGCAACGTAAGGGATGTTGTCGATGAATGCCGAGATGAGAACTGATCCCCAGACGATGATGGAGAAGAGGACGAATCTGTTGGAGCCGCCGAAGCTTGCGATAAAGCCGGCGAGATCGTCGATTATGCCTACTTCCCTGATGGATGCGATGACAACGAAAAGTCCTGTCAGAAGGAGCATCGTGTCATAGTCCATTGCCTTGAGCGAGTGGACCATGCCCTTGGTTGATTTCTGCTTGAAGAGTTCCCAGATGATCGTGAGGATTCCGCATGCCATGCAGATGAATCCGTTTGTGCATTCGTGGGTGTTGGGAATGAAAGAAGCGATTATGAGAAGGACAACGTGGCCCAGCATCGTGATCGTCGGAATGTAGTCAGTAACGGGTGTGTGCTCCGTGCTGTTTACGGGCTCCTTGTTCTTTCTGAAGATGATCATCATGATCGGGATCGTGAAGAGGGCGCCGAGCTCGACTGCAAAGAACATGCCGGGCTTGCCGTTCATTACGAAGAAGTCGTTGAAGTTCATGTGGTCAGCTGCAGCGAGCATGATGGAAGTCGTATCGCCAACGAGTGTTGCAGCGCCCTGGAGGTTCGATGAGACAGCGATGCTGATGATCATCGGAACGGGGTTGATCTTGAGCTTTTTGCAGATCGCAAGGCCGACCGGAGCTACCATGAGGACTGTTGCGACGTTGTCGATGAAGGCTGAGATGATGCCTGAGAAAAGCGACATTATGATCGTTACCCACATGACGTTTTTGGAGACGCGGAGAAGGGCTTCAGCGATCTTGTTAGGCATCTTGGATTCAATGAAATAATCGACGATGACCATTGTACCGAAGATCATCATGAGTACGTTCCAGTCGATCGCGGGAAGGATCTTGCCGACAGGAAGGATCTGGGCAGCGACCATTATCACGGCCGCGCACAAAGCGACGATGGCACGGCGCTTCGGCAGTACGATCATGAGGATGTACATGACAAGAAAGATTACGATAGCGATTGTCTTTTGCATTAAATGCTCCTAACTAACGGTTATTTTTTGGATTTGCTGCTGAAGACAAATTTCTGTTGGATTGAATAGCTGACAAGGAACAGGATCGTATCAACGATTGCCTTGACCAGTGTCTCGTTGCAGCCGGGGAAGAGCAGGACGATGCCGGTCACGATGCCGGCGCTCAGGCACATCTGAATGACCGCGAGAAGCGCGTATTTGGTGAGAGATGTGGTTTTCGAGGCCTTGCTCTTAAATACAAATTTGTAATTGATGAGATAGTTATATACGGCCGAGATGACTCTCGCGCCAACAGTTGCGATAGTTACATAGAACGCAGCGAATGAGTCCTTGAGAAGGAGTACCAGAAGGTGGAAAAGTAAGATGTCGATGACAAATGATGACAGGGACGCGAAAACGAACTTGAAAAACTTCCTGCCAAGGATCCTGTAGATCCTGATCGAATCCTTGAAGGGATTAAAGTGCGTCTGGTGATTCTCTTTGGAATCGTAGACCGTCTTGATCGGGACCTCAGTGAGGTTATATCTGTTGGCGCACTCTAAGAGCATCTGCATCTCGTATTCGAATCTCTCGCCCTTGCAGTCGATGAGCTCGGTCATGAACTTGAAGGGGATGCCGCGAAGGCCTGACTGGGTGTCGCTGACCCTCATGCCGGCGACATAAGAGAAGACCGTGATCGTTATCGTGTTGCCGTACCAGGATTTCCAGGGGATATCTTTCTTGTTGAACTGGCGGACGCCTAAGATCAGGTTGTCCGGATTGGCCTTTAATGTGTTGATTATATTTGTGATGCACTCGGGAGTGTGCTGACCGTCAGAATCGGCGGTGACACAGCCCAGTGCTTCAGGCATGTTGTCTTTGATATATGCGAAAGCCGTCTTGAGTGCACGGCCCTTGCCGCGGTTGGGACGGTATGAGATGAGCTTGCCGCCGCGAGCAGTGATCAGCTCTTCGGCCTTCTTGAAAATGGGATCGTATTCTTCGGAAGATCCGTCGTTGACGATGATGACGGGACCCATGTCCTTGGCGTTGAAATCTTCAAGCAAAGCAATAAGCCTGTCGTCAGGCTCATAGGAAGGGATCACTATCGGGATAAGTGCCGTCTTGTTAATCGCATCATCTCTCATAGTGCATATATTAACATAAAGATTCAGGCTGACTTAGGTTTGTATAAGACCTTCAGCAGTACCGGCGCCAGGATCGAGCTTACCAGGATCATGAGGATTACCGCCGTAAAGTAGTCGGAGGTAATGAGTCCGGCGCTAAGGCCCTTCTGTGCCGTGATGAGTGCGACCTCGCCTCTGGTCATCATGCCGATGCCGATCTTGAGGGAATCGTTCCAGTTAAATCTGCAGAGTTTTGCAGACGTGCCGCAGCCGATGATCTTTGACAAGAGTGCCACGAAAACGAATGCGACTGAGAAGAAGAGGAATGTGGGATTGAAGTTCTCGAAAGAGACCTTAAGTCCGATCCCTGCAAAGAAGATAGGCGCGAAGACCATGTAGGAGCTGACGTCGACCTTACGCTCAACGTACTTGACATCGTGGAGGTTGCAGAGGACAACGCCTGCAACATAAGCGCCCGTGATATCTGCGATGCCGAAATATCTCTCAGCGACATAGGCCATGAACAGGCAGTAGCAGAGGGCTGCGATCGGAATTCTTCTTGTGTGTTCGTATCTGGCGTCGAGCCACTTGAAAACCCTGTAGACAACGAAGCCGGAGATTATGGCTATTGCGAAGAACAAAATGGCCTTCAGCATTGTGCTTAATACAGAAGTGCCGGTTCCCGTGGCACTTAAGACGAATGTGAGGACGATGATTACGATAACATCGTCGATGATGGCGGCACTGACAACAGTTGTTCCGACCGTGCTGCTGAGCTTGCCGAGCTCTTTAAGAGCAGCAACCGTGATGCTGACAGATGTCGCTGCCATGATCGTACCGATGAAAAGTCCTTTGATGAACTGCTCTGAACCGATGGGTCCGAATCCGTAGAAGCTCATGAAAAGGACAGCACCTAATATGAGCGGAACGAAGACGCCGGAACAGGCAATGACCGTAGCCTTAAGACCTGTCTGCTTAAGCTTCTTCATATCCGTGGTAAGGCCTGCTTCGAACATGAGCATGATGACGCCGATCTCGGCCATCTTGTTGATGAAGTCAGACTGGTTGACAATGCCGATAACGGCGGGGCCCAGAATGAGTCCTGCAATGATCTCTCCGACGACCTCAGGGGCGTGGAGTTTACGGGCGATGATGCCGAAAGCCTTAGCGGCAAACAGGATCAACGCTACATCGATTAAAAAACGTAGGCTTTCCAACTTAAGTCTTCTCCAAAATCAAAAAGGGCATTTTAAGCCCTGCGAATTCCACCGCTACTAGTTATAACACGCAAAAAAATTAGCGATAGGCTGCATATTACACAAACTTATTCTTTTAATAAGGTGTTTAAGGCGTAAAAATGATATTATAGGGTGTTGAATTATGACCTGGGCTATCAGGTCACGGTGGAGGCTTTAGGATGAAACAGCTTGAATATCCTTTCGATTCGGACTATATCTTGCGCAAGAAGAAGGCTATCAGAAGAGAGCTTCTGGCAAGGGAAGGAGTCCAGTACATCGAGAAAAAGATCGCTATCCTCGGTGGTTCGACTACCAGCGACATCAAGCAGATCCTCGAATTATTCCTTTTAAACTACGGCATCAAGCCTGAATTCTTTGAATCCGAATACAATAAATATTATGAGGATGCCGTTTTTGGCAATCCTGAGTTGGATGATTTTGCTCCGGACCTTGTTTTCGTGCACACAACGACAAGAAATATCGCGAAGTACCCTCAGGTAACAGATTCGCCTGAGCAGATCGACGCACTGATCGAAGAGACCATGGGCAGGTTCGAGCAGATCTGGCAGTCTCTGGCCGAGCGCTTCAAGTGCACGGTCATTCAGAATAATTTCGAGCAGCCGTATTTCAGGCTTCTGGGCAACAGTGATTTCTCGAATATTCACGGCAGGCTCAACTTCATCAACAGACTCAACGACAGGTTCTGTGCCTATGCCCAGAGCCACCAGAATTTCTTTATCAACGACATCAATTATGTCTCCGCTGTCTACGGCATCAAGAAGTGGGCAGATCCGGGCGACTGGTACAGATATAAGTATGCGCTCTCCGTTTCCGCGATCCCTGAGTTCGCGTTCAATCTGTCGCACATCATCAAGGCTGTCTATGGCCGCAACAAGAAGGCGTTCGCACTCGACATGGACAACACCCTCTGGGGCGGCATCGTAGGCGATGATGGTCCGGAGAATATCAGGATCGGTCACGAGGACGCTGAATCTGAGCTCTACACAGAGTTCCAGCAATACATCAAGGCTCATAAGGATCTTGGCATCCTTCTTACCGTTGCATCCAAGAACGATGAGGAAAATGCTCTGGCAGGCCTTGCAAGACCCGACTCGACCCTGAAGCAGGATGACTTCCTCATCATAAAGGCAAACTGGGACAACAAGGACATCAATATCGCGAATACTGCCAAGGAGATCAATATCGGCGCCGACAGCTTCGTCTTCGTTGACGATAACCCCGTCGAGAGGGCTCTCGTTGAGAACCAGATTCCCGGAATTTCCGTTCCTGAGGTCGGTGCACCCGAGACATATATCGACGTGCTCGATTCGAACGGCTACTTTGAAGTTACGGGAATCTCCGAAGAGGACATCAAGCGCGGCGGCATGTACAAGGCGAACATGGAGCGTGCCAAGGCTTCAGCCCAGTTCACCAATTACGATGAGTATTTGAGATCGCTCGAAATGACCGCAGAGATCAAGCCTTTCGCGCCTGTATACATGGCAAGAATCGCTGAGCTCACCAACAAGAGCAACCAGTTCAACCTTACGACAAAGCGCTGCAGCCAGGCAGACATCGAGAGGATCGCAGCTGATCCCAAGTACATCACGCTTTACGGAAGGCTTGAGGACAAGTTCGGCGACAACGGCGTTGTGGCTGTTGCTTTCGGACACGAGGAAGACTTCGGAAAAGACAAGTTCTTCCACATCGACCTGTGGCTCATGAGCTGCAGAGTCTTAAAGCGCGGTATGGAATTTGCAATGATGGACGAGCTGATCACTGAGGCAAAATCCAGAAAAATAACCAAAATTAAAGGCTATTATTTGCCGACCGCAAAGAATAAAATGGTCAAGGATTTTTACGCCCTTCAGGGCTTCGAAAAGATAAGAGAGATGGAAGACGGCACTTCCGAGTGGCTGCTCGACCTCGATAAACCGCATAAGAGCGGCAATGTAGCGATCAAGGTCAACTGACCGCTTCGATAAGGAGATAAGGAAATGACAAGAGAAGAAATTTACGGCAAGCTTAATGAAGTTTTCCAGGATGTTTTCGATGACGAGGACATCACTGTTAATGATTCCACCGTTGCAGCAGACGTTGACGGCTGGGATTCATTAGAGCACATCAACCTCATTGTTGCTGTTGAAAGATGCTTCGGCATCAAGTTCACGATGGGCGAGACAACAGGTCTTAAGAATGTCGGTGAGATGGTCGACAAGATCATCGCTCACTTAGGTTAAGGGTTCCCGGATGTCGCTGGTATCGGCGTTATTCCTGGTTTTCGTTGCGGCAGTTGTACTGCTGTACTATGTGCTGCCCAAGAGTTTCCGCTTCTGGGTGGTCCTTGCAGCGAGCCTCGCATTCTCGGCATTTTTAGGATTCTACACACTGCTGTTCGTCCTGATATCAGCAGTTCTCTGCTATGTCGGAGGCCTTCTGTCCGGCCCTTCGAAAAAGACTGCCCTGCGCAATGCAGCAACCATAATCACGGTCGTTATCAATATCGCGCTCCTGTGCGCAGTCAAATACTATAACGTTATCGGCCTTGCCGCAGAGAGATTAAACCTCATGTTCGGTGCGGTAAACGGCGCAAACAGCTTCTTCCTTTACGCAGTCCCTGTCGGAATGTCCTTCTACGTTCTCCAGACAACAGGCTACATCTTAGACTGCAGATGGGAGAAGATCGCGCCTGAGAAGAACTTCTTCAAGGTCTTATTGTTCTCCACATACTTCCCGCAGCTCATGTCGGGACCTATGAACACCTATGCTTCACTTTCCGCAGAGTTCGAAAAGGCTAAGGAGGTCAAGTTCGACTTCTCACGCATCTCCGACGGCGCAGTAAGAGTCGCATGGGGCTTTTTTAAGAAACTCGTTATCGCAGAGCGCGCCGCAATAGTTGTAAACAAGATCTATGCCGACCACCTGACGTATACCGGCTGGTTTATCCCGCTCGGAGTATTCTTCTTCGCGATCCAGCTCTATACGGACTTCTCCGGATGCATGGACGTCGTTATCGGCGTATCCCATATGCTTGGCATTGAACTTCCTGAGAACTTCAACTGCCCGTTCTTCTCAAAGAACGTCAAGGAATACTGGAGAAGATGGCACATCACGCTGGGCGCATGGCTCCGCGACTACCTCATGTATCCTGTCTTGAAGAGCACTCCGCTCATTAAGATCGGCGACTGGTCAAAGGCAAAGTTCGGCAAGAAGAACGGTAAGAAGGTTCCTACTTACATCGCTTTGCTCATTCTCTGGTTCGCCGTTGGTTACTGGCACGGCGGCCTCTGGAATTACGTTATCGGCTCAGGCATCCTGCACTTTATCTACATCGTGCTCGGCATGATCTTCGAGCCCTGGTTCAAGAAGATCAGACCTAAGATCGGCGCTGACAAGCTCTATTTCAGGATCTTCCAGTCCGTCCGCACATTTATCCTCATGCTCACGGGCTTCGTATTCTTCAGATCCGCAAGTGTCGGCGACGCTGTCGATATGTATGCGGCTATCTTCAGAAAGAGCGAGACTGCATTTAACTGGACCAACTTCACTGCTACAGGCATGACACTTGCACATCTCATCGTGTTGATCGTTGCCGTTCTTATCGTCTGCGCAGTTGATGCTTACAAGTATCAGCCGAGCGAAGATGACCAGCCCCGCTCCGCAATTGCTTTCTTAAGAAGCAAGGGCGTCGTTTTGTTGTGGGCAGCATTCATGGTGCTCGTTCTGGCTACGTTAATTTTCGGAATGTATGGCTTAGGCTATGATTCCGGTTCATTCATATACGCAAGAATCTAAAGGGGGAAATAACTAATGAACATTGTTTGTCTTGATATGGAAGGCGTTCTGGTACCTGAGATCTGGATCGAATTCTCCAAAAAGAGCGGCATCCCGGAGCTTAAGAGAACCACCAGAGACGAGCCTGATTACGATAAGCTCATGCATTGGAGACTCGGCATCTTAAGAGAGCACGGCCTGGGCCTCAAGGAGATCCAGGAAGTTATCGCGCAGATCGATCCGCTTCCGGGCGCAAAGGAATTCCTGGATGAGCTCCGTAAGGATATGCAGGTCATCATCATCAGCGATACATTCACACAGTTCGCCATGCCTCTTATGGCAAAGCTCGGCTATCCTGCACTCTTCTGCAACTCTCTTGTAGTCGGCGAAGACGGCATGATCGAAGACTTCAAGATGAGGATCGAGAATTCCAAGCTGTCTACAGTTAAGGCTCTGCAGTCTATCGGCTTTGACACGATCGCTTCCGGCGACTCTTACAATGACCTCGCCATGATCAAGGCATCCAAGGCAGGTTTCCTCTTTAAGAGCACAGAGAAGATCATTGCTGACAACCCGGACATTCCCGCATTTGAGGAGTTCGATGAACTTCTGGCTGCTATCAAGGCTGTACCGGATTCAAACTGAAAATTAATTGAGTTTGTATAGTGAAGGCCGCTCCCTGGTGGGGCGGCTTTTTTCGTGAATGCAGGTGTTCTCTGCGAAAAAAGCCGGCTAATCTGCTGCAGGCAGGATGACCGGCAGGTCGTGAAGCCCCGGTCAACTTTTCAGCTAGCAAAAAACGGAAAAATGTTGATTAAAAAGTTGGATTTTGCGAAAATCCAACTTTTTAGCTAGCAGAAACCGGAAAATTGCTATCCCAAAAGTTGACTGGCCGAAAAGCCGGCTCAGTCCTTATACGCCTTGGGCAGGTTCCAGCCGTAGTGGGCGGCGCAGAATCTGATGGCGCATACGAAAAAGAACCCTGAGAGCATCGCAGCTTCAGCTGAACCCGTTAAGTTGTAGACGATATAAACGACTGCCGCGCCGACTATCGAGGCGCAAGCGTAGATGTGCTTTACGAAGATGTAGGGCATTTCCAAAGAGAGGACATCTCTTAAGACGCCGCCGCCGACACCTGTTACTACACCGAGGAAGATAACGAGGAAGGCGTTGTTTGAGAAGTCGCCCAGAAGGCCTGTGTGGACGCCGTCTGCGGTGAAAGCCGCAAGGCCTGCAGTGTCGAACCAGAAGAAGATCTTGTCGTAGATAGCGCGGGTCTTCTCTGAGACGTTCTTGTTGTTCTTGTGCTGCCACCATACGAAAATGAATGTGATGTTTGCAGCGATAGCCGCGATGATTACGAAGAAAGGATTCTTGAATGCCATAGGAGGGGTGGAGCCTGTGACAAGGTCTCTGATGATGCCGCCGCCCGTAGCAGTTAAGAGCGCTAATATATTGACGCCGAAGATGTCCATCTTCTTCCTGATTCCGGCCATGGCACCTGACACTGCGAAAGCCACAGTGCCGATGATGTCTGTTATCAAGATGAAAAGTTCGGTATCCATGGCAGTTATTATATATGTTTTCGTTAGGAAAAAGTTGTAGTTTTTTTCTTTTCTCACGCTTTATAATGTGTGCAGGGGGTACAAGGATATGAAGAATAAGAGTTTATCAGGCGCAGTTCCGATTACGCTTTTAATGGTGGTATTTGTCCTCGCGTGCGCATTCAACCTTTGGATCACACCTGAGGAAAAACTTGTCCGGTGGCAGTATCAGACCGTACTTTCCGAAGATGTCGTTTACTATAGCGACAGCAACCCGGAAGGATTGTCTTATTCTGAACCGGTCTTATTTCAAAAGGGCACCGCAATGAAAGTCGGTGCTGACATAACACGCAGAACAGCAGATTCCAAGCAAAATGGAGCAGATTATTATTTCACTGAATCTTTCATTTATTGGGAAGATGGAAAGATAATGCCGGTGACTGTTACCACCGACCAGGCTTTATGCGTGCAGCAGTCCTCCGAAGGCTTTGATAAGGCCTATGTCAGCGCCATCTACATAAGGCAGGTGGATTTTAATGAAAGGCTGATCCCAAGTTTTGAAGAAACAAAGGAAGACTGCATAAAGGAAGATAAAGATATGCGTCTGAAGAACCTTTGGGTCGGAACGGTGCCGGCAATAGGTCTTGCCATAGGCATGCTGATCCTCCGCTACTTCATAGTGAAAAACGGCAAGTCTGCCAATAAGCTTTTCTGGACATTCTTAAGCATTGACTGCTTATCAGTCGTATATGCTCTTATAAAACTGTTCCAGTGGATTTCCGGCAACTGAGATTGCCGCCTCTTTTCCGTACGCAACACTTCTTTTTATTATTATAATATTTGACAGTTTTCTGTAGTCAAAATACAATTAAACAATCTATTGTGAATGGAGATAAATAGGAAAATGGCAGCAATGACAGATTGCGAACATCTCGTACAGTATTACGAGACGGACCAGATGGGCGTTGTCCATCATTCGAACTATATAAGATGGTTCGAGGAAGCAAGAACACAGCTCTTTGAAGAGCTCGGACTTGGCTACAAGGGAATGGAGGAGATGGGCATCATAAGCCCGGTCGTAGGCCTCACCGCCAAGTATAAGACGATGGCAAAGTATTGTGATACAGTCGTTATAAGAGCTGAGATCACGAGATATACGGGTGTCAGATTCGACATCAAGTACACGGTCTTCGATAAGGAGACAGAGCAGGTAAGATGCACGGGAACGAGCGAGCACTGCTTCATCAACAGAGAGGGCAAGGTCATCTCGATGCAGAAGGAAAAGCCCGTAGAACATGCGAGGTTCGACGAGCTGGTCAACGGTAAGAAAGGCTAAAACTATGGCAGACATCATCATCGTAGGAGCAGGTCCGGCAGGACTTTCGGCAGCCATTTACGCAAGACGTGCGGGAATGGACACGGTCCTTTACGAGGGCGAGATGTATGGCGGTCAGATCGTCAACACGCCCGAGATCGAGAACTATCCTGCGATCGCGAAGATCTCCGGTTTTGATTTTGCTCAGGACCTGTATAACCAGGCAATTAACCTTGGTGCGGTGCTTGAGTTTGACCGCGTCTCAGCAGTCGAAAAGACCGCTGACGGCTTCGAAGTCACTCTTGATTCAGGCGCGAAAAACACTGCAAAGGCAGTTATCTTAGCTGTCGGTGCATCCAACCGTCACCTTGGCATCGCAAGAGAGGATGAGCTCCTCGGCAAGGGCATTTCCTATTGCGCCACATGTGACGGCGCATTCTATAAGGGCAAGACTGTTGCAGTCAACGGCGGTGGAAATACCGCGGTTGAAGATGCCATATATCTTGCAGGTATCGTGGACAAGGTATATCTTATACACCGCAGAAACGAATTCAGAGCTGACGAGGTTCTCGTTAATGCGGCAAAAGCGCTTCCGAACCTTGAGATCGTAACGCCTTATACAATCGAGAGCCTTTTGGGCGAGCCCAAGCTCACAGGTGTGGAACTCGTAAGCAAGGAAGACGGCAGCAAGAAGACGATCGAAGTTGACGGACTTTTCGTTGCCATCGGACAGGAGCCTAAGACAGCTGATTTCAAGGATCTTGTTACACTGCAGGGCGGATACATCGAAGCAGGCGAGAACTGCAAGACAAATGTCGAAGGTATCTTCGCTGCAGGCGATGCGAGAGTTAAGAAGGTAAGACAGCTTACGACCGCCTGTGCTGACGGCGCAGTTGCGGCACTTGCTGCGATCGACTACATCAAGCTCGGTGTTTAACAGATAACAATTTGTTGGAGGAATATATGTACAGAAATGTTTTCGATGTGCTTGAAGAGAGAGGTTACTTCTCACAGGCTACACACAGAGACGAGATCTATGAGCTTTTGAGCAAGCCCGGTGTATCTTTCTACATCGGATTTGACCCGACAGCTGATTCACTTCACGTTGGCCACTTCGTTCAGATGATGGTTATGAGCCACATGCAGAAGGCAGGCCACAGACCGATCGCTCTCATGGGCGGCGGTACAGCCATGATCGGCGACCCTACGGGCCGTACTGACATGCGTCAGATGATGACAGTAGAGACGATCGACCACAACGTTGAGTGCTTCAAGAAGCAGATGGGCAAGGTCGTTGATTTTTCTGAGGGCAAGGCTCTCATCGTAAACAACGCCGACTGGCTCAGAAACCTCAACTATATTGAGTTCTTAAGAGAAGTAGGTACACACTTCTCCGTTAACAAGATGCTCACGGCTGAGTGCTACAAGCAG
>CACZML010000021.1 GCA_902782235.1 Oscillospiraceae bacterium | reverse complement strand
TATCGAGAAGCTCGGCTATGCTGATAAGGTTTCTCACATCTCCACAGGCGGCGGCGCTTCTCTCGAGTACATCGAGGGTAAGGTTCTCCCCGGTATCGATTGCCTCAACGACAAGAAGATCGACAGAACATTCGCAGCTGGTAACTGGAAGATGAACTGCGGTATCCCTGCAGATGCAGTTAAGCTCATCAACGAGCTCAAGCCCCTCGTTAAGGACGCTACATCAAGAATCGCTCTTGGCGTTCCTGCTACAGCACTCGCTGCTGCAGTTGAGGCTGCTGCTTACACAAACATCAAGATCGCTGCTCAGAACTGCCACTTCGAAGAGAAGGGTGCATTCACAGGCGAGATCTCACCTCTCTGGCTTGCTAAGATGGGCGTAAATTACTGCATCATCGGCCACTCCGAGAGACGTGAATACAACGCAGAGACAGACGAGACAGTTAACAAGAAGGCTCTTGCACTCCTCAAGTATGGTGTAAGACCTATCATCTGCTGCGGTGAGTCTCTTGCTCAGCGTGAAGCAGGCGAGACATTCGACTGGATCAAGGGCCAGATCGTTGGCGCTTTCAAGGATATCCCTGCTGACAAGCTCTGCCAGATCACAATCGCTTATGAACCTATCTGGGCTATCGGCACAGGTAAGACAGCTACAGACGAGCAGGCTGAGGAAGTTTGCGCATTCATCCGTGGCGTCATCGCTGAGCTCTATGATGCTGATGCAGCTGACATCAACGGCGGTCTCGTAGGTGGCGCTTCCCTCAAGGCTGAGGATTTCTCCATCATCTGCAACGCATAAGTTGAATTAAAACTGATAAGTTTATGGCCCGCACTTGATTGTGCGGGCTTTTTTTGTGCATTACAAAAGGGCGCCCATGGGACGCCCTTTGCTTTAAGTGCTTATTTGATCACTGCTTCGACAGGTATTCGTCGATGCCCTTTGCTGCAGCCTTGCCCGCACCCATTGCGAGGATTACGGTAGCTGCGCCTGTTACAGCATCGCCGCCTGCGAAAACACCGTCTCTTGATGTCATCTCAGACTCATTGACGATGATGCCGCCGCGCTTGTTGACCTCAAGCCCTGCCGTCGTTTTCTTGATAAGCGGGTTAGGTGATGTGCCGAGCGACATGATGACCGCGTCGCAGTCGATCGTGAACTCAGAACCTTCGACCGGTACAGGTGATCTTCTGCCGGATGCGTCAGGCTCGCCAAGCTCCATTCTGATGCATGTGCAGCCCTTTACCCAGCCGTTCTCATCTGTGACGATCTCGACGGGATTTGTGAGGAGGTCGAAAATAATGCCTTCCTCTTTTGCGTGATGGACTTCTTCAGCACGTGCAGGGAGCTCAGCTTCAGATCTTCTGTATACGACGTGAACCTCAGCGCCAAGCCTCTTTGCAGTACGAGCAGCATCCATTGCAACGTTTCCGCCGCCTACGATGACTGCTTTCTTAGCTCTCATGATAGGCGTTCTGGAATCAGGTGAGAAAGCGCCCATAAGATTGGATCTTGTAAGATATTCATTAGCGGAGAACACGCCCAATGCCTGCTCGCCGGGGATATTCATGAAGCGGGGAAGACCTGCGCCGGAGCCGATGAATACTGCTGAGAAGCCCTCATTTTCGAAGAGGTCATCGATTGTAAGTGAGCGTCCGATGACAGCGTCAGTCACGATCTTTACGCCAAGATTCTTAATGTTCTCGACTTCCTTTGCTACTACCTTCTCCTTGGGGAGACGGAATTCGGGAATACCGTAAACAAGCACGCCGCCTGCCTTGTGCAGAGCTTCGAATATAGTTACGTCGTAGCCCATCTTTGCGAGGTCGCCTGCGCATGTAAGGCCTGAAGGGCCTGCACCGATGACGGCTACTTTCTTGCCTTTTTTGACCATATCAGCAGGAAGCTGGGGCTTGATGCCCATTTCCTTAGCGGAGTCAGCAACGAATCTCTCAAGGCGTCCGATAGAAACTGCCTCGCCCTTAACGCCTCTGATGCACTGCGCTTCGCACTGTGTCTCCTGGGGGCATACACGGCCGCATACTGCGGGAAGGGAAGATGAGAGTGAGATTACGTTATAAGCACCTTCGATATCGCCTTCCCTGACCTTAGCGATGAAGCCCGGGATGTTGATTGATACAGGGCATCCCTGCATGCAGCGCGCATTCTTGCAGTTAAGGCAGCGGGATGCTTCGAGAACTGCTTCTTCTTTTGTATATCCGAGGCATACCTCGTCGAAATTAGTGGCACGGATCTGAGGATCCTGTTCTGCTACCGGTACTTTCTTCATTACATCAAATTCCATATTTCTATCCCCCTTATGAGCACATTCCGCAGCCGCCGCTGTGTGTGTCGCCTTCGGTGAGCCTCAACATGAGCTCGCCTTCCTGAGTCTTGTAGAGGCGTGAACGCTGCAGTGCCTGGTCGAAATCAACGGCGTGACCGTCAAACTCAGGGCCGTCAACGCATGCGAACTTGACTTCGCCGCCGACCAGGAGTCTGCAGGCGCCGCACATGCCTGTGCCGTCGACCATTATCGTGTTCATGGAAACGACTGTGGGAATGCCGAGCTGCTTTGTGAGCTGGCAAGCAAACTTCATCATGATGACAGGTCCGATAACGACGCAGTGGTCGTAGCGGACACCCTCATCCCAGAGCTTCTGGAGGGCAACGCAGACGTTGCCGTGGATTCCGTAAGATCCGTCGTCAGTTGCGAAATAAAGGTTCTTAGTGACTGCCTTCATCTCGTCTTCGAAAATAAGGAGCTCCTTGGTCCTTGCACCCTGGATGCAGTCGACTTCGACGCCGTTGTCGTGGAGCCACTTGAGCTGGTTATATACGGGAGCTGTTCCGACGCCTCCTGCGATGAAGAGGATCTTCTTAGCCTTAAGTTCTTCAATGGGAAGATCGCAAAGATCGGAGGGGTTTCCGAGAGGGCCTACAACATCTGCAAAGCACTCGCCCTCATTCATTCTGCTCATTCTCTCGGTCTCAGCGCCAACTGTCTGGTAGACGATCGTGATGATGCCCTTTTCGCGGTCGAAGTCGCAAACGGTAAGAGGAATTCTCTCTCCGTCCTTATCAGCTCTTACGATCAGGAACTGGCCGGGCATGGCCTTCTTTGCAACGAGAGGAGCTTCGATCTCCATGAGGAAAACCTTGGGACCAAGCATCTTCTTGGTAATGATCTTAAACATATCCTTTATCCTCCTTAATGAACGGTTAGTCTTTGCAGGATCCGTTCACGGGTTTTACTTGTATGGTAGCATACCAAACAGCATATGATGTGGCAATATAAAATTTCATTAAATTTTATTATTGTTTCTTATTGTATGGAAAATTAAATAAAAATC
This sequence comes from Oscillospiraceae bacterium, assembly GCA_902782235.1. GTDB lineage: Bacteria > Bacillota > Clostridia > Saccharofermentanales > Saccharofermentanaceae > Saccharofermentans. The sequence continues at coordinate 17,996 of CACZML010000021.1, read as the reverse complement.
AATTTAAAGAAGAGGCATCTTCACTGAAGTGATTTCTGGCGTCGAAAGATGTTAAAATATCAAATAAGAAAACTCAAATAAGGGATAAGAGATTAAGGAGGAAAATATGTACTGGTATTACAATCTGGGCGACTATAGCTTCATTTTTTATATCCTTGCATTCGGCATCATGATCTGGAGCCTTATCGTAAGGGGAAGACTTAACAGGCTCGTTAAGAAATACAGCGACGTGCCTGTCGCAAGCGGCAAGGATGCGAACACCTGCGTCCATGAGATGCTGGCTGCAAATGAAGTCTATGGCGTAACCGTCAAGGCTACAGGCGGTGAGATGACCGACAACTACAATCCGAAGGAAGAGACGATCAATCTTTCAGAGACTACTTACGGAAGGAATTCTATTACTGCAGTTGCAGTAGCTGCACATGAATGCGGACACGCATGCCAGGCACATTCGAGCATGGCACTTTATAAAGTCCGTCAGGTGATCGCTCCTGTGGCAAGCATCACATCCAAGTTCAGTGTATGGATCGCTATTATTGGCGTATTCATCATGTATGCTTCAAAGTCACTTGAGATGAATAACTTAGGATACACGATCAGTACGATCGGAATAGTCCTTTATTCAATTGTCTTCATCTTCTATCTCGTTACGCTCCCGATCGAACGTGATGCGAGCAGGAGAGGCCTTAAGGCGATGAAGGAATTCGGATGGGTATCTGACGACCAGTACAAAGCTGCAAAGAGTGTTCTCTGGGCAGCAGGCGATACATATGCAGTTGCACTTGCGAGTGCTGCACTCACACTTCTGAGGCTCCTTCTCATGAGGGGCAGAAGGAGAAGATAAAGGAGGCCTTTATGTCATTACTTAATCCCGAGAGAAAAGAATTCATAAGTTCTATTGGAAAGGGTTTTAAGATCGTAGGATTTTTCTATCCGTCATCCGCTCCCGAGATAAAGGGTGTCGTCCAGATCTGCCACGGAATGGCAGAATATCTGGAGCGCTATGAAGAGATGATCGCCAAGTTCAATGAAGCAGGATATCACGTCTGCGGAATGGACATGGCAGGTCACGGCCAGACATATTACCTCAATAAAGAAGCAGGCTATCCCAAGGGATATTTCGGCGGTGTAAAGGATTCATGGAAAGCTATCCTCACAGATGAGATGGGCCTTCATGAATATGCGCAGGAGCGCTTCGGCAAAGAAGGCCTGAAGTATATCCTCTACGGACATTCGATGGGTTCATTCGTCGTTAGATCGATCTTCTCCACGCCCAGATACAGCAGGCAGTTTGACGGCTTTGTCTTCTCATCCACGATGGGTCCCAACCCCGCTGTCGGAATGGGCAAGTTCTTAGCGAGCACAGCGTGTGTTTTCGGAGGCGCCAAGAAGAAAAACAGATTATTAAGCCTCATTGCTTTCGGAAGCTATACGAAGAGGATAGAGAACCCTAAGACAAGCTATGACTGGCTCTCGACGGTTCCTGAAGAGGTTCAGAAATATATCGACGATCCGATGTGCGGATTCTATTTCACCGGCGAAGGATTTAAGACGTTGTTCAGCCTCATAGCCTTCATGCAGAGCAAGGAAGCTTATGCGCTTATACCTGACCGCCCGTGCTTCTTCACGTACGGCAGCGAAGATCCTGTAGGAAGCTATGGGACAGGCGTCGAAAAGGTAATCGCCAGAATGCAGGCAGCAGGCGCCAATCTCAAGTCAAAGAACTACGGCCCTTACCGTCACGAGATCCAGAATGAGCCCGTGAAGGAAGAGTACTTTAAAGATCTTATTGACTACTTTGATTCGGTTCCCTTAGCCTAAGCTGATAACCAGTTCGTTGCTTAAGAACTCGATTGAAGTGCCGTAGCTGAGCTTCTCAGGTACGGATTCTGAAAGACCTACAACATTAAAAATTCCGGACAATACGAGATGCTTTGTGCCGCCCAGATTCTGGGTGCGCACTGTTATCTTGTTGCCTGATACTTCAGCAGTGATGATGCCCGAACCAACACCGCCGTCAGCGAAGATCTCGCATGCGGCCTGAGTGCCCTGGCTTAAGCCGAAGCATGTGAATGTGAGGTTATCTAAAGAACCGATGCCGCTGTTGGAATCGGGTGTTCTTGTCGGAATGATCGAGTTCGGACGCGCGAAAACAGGAGCCGAGAAAGGTGCTGTCTTGCGTGTAATGTAGCGCGGTCCCTGGATCTTCTCGTGAGTCATGAAGTCAGTCCAGACACCTGCAGGAATATAAACTCTAACGTTATCGTTCTGATAGATGGAAGGTGCGACAAGAAGTGATGCACCGAGCATGTATTCGGTGTCAAAATTCTCAGCCGTCGGATCGCCTGCAAACTCCAGAGCCATTGCGCGGATAACGGGTGTACCATACTTAACGCTCTCACAGAGGCTGGAATAGATATAAGGAGCAAGTCCTGTTCTGATCGCAGTAAATGCCTTGATGGAATTCAGATTCTTGATGTTTTCGAGGAGCTTAAGGGAGCCCTTGAATCTTGAATGCGGTGCATAAGCTGCGAAGCCGACATAATGGTCGAAGAGTTTGGGATCGTTGAGCTCCTGCTCGGGGATGTCGATGTTGATGCCGCCAAAGCCCGTAAGGCCATAAGAGATAGCATTCTTAACTGCAGCATTGAGGTCTGAATAACTTGCCTTCAATGTCGTATAGATGTTGCTGTAAGGAGATCTCTGATCGCCTGAGCTTATGGAATCGGAGATGATGAACGAGCCTAAGCGTCCGCGCTCTCTTGCAGAGACATCGCTCAATGCTGTATTTAGGATGCTCGTGTAATTCAAAAGATAATCTCTCTTGCCTGAAGCCTTCTCGAAAGCCTTTGTCATTGAATATGTGTAGTTCGATTCGAAGACTGAGAAGCCCTGTCTTGCAAGTGCTGCGCATGCATTGATGAACCAGCTTCTTGCTTCAGGGAGATTTAAGTCGAGCATTGCAACGCCGCCCTTCTCGGCATCGCAGAGAACAGCTCTGCCGTCAGGGAAGGAGACAAGGAGACCTGAGTCCAGAAGTTCGATGTATTCAGGTGCTCTCTCGGAAACGAAAGGATTTACTGAAAGGCCTAAGATTATTCCCATATCGGAAATTGTTTTCGCGAATCCGACAGGATCAGGGAATCTTGCCGCATCGAAGGTGAATCCGTACGGTGCATAGTCAGGACGCCATGAGTTGCCGATCCAGAGTTCCTTGATGTTAACGCCGGCGCTCTTTGCGCTCTTAACTGCATCTAAGATCTCCTGGGATGTAAGCTTCTCGTCGTCATTTAAAGCTATCGAGATGCCGCCTGTCGCATATGTGAGGGCAGGGATCCTGCCGTTAAGCTGGCTGAAGACCTCTAAGATCTGCATGGGAGTGTCGCCAGCGATGATGCTGTATTCGAGCTCCTCGCCTTCGACTTCGAAGCTCAATGTGCCGCTGTCAGAACCCACATCGAAAGTAACAGGACGGTTTGTATTTACGAACAGACCGTACTTGGAACCTGAGAGGATGAAAGGAATATGTTCAGCGCCTGCTCTGGAGTCGATCGTATTGCACTTAACTATCTGTCCGTTGCGGATGATGGAAGCGCCTGCGCCGCCCAAACCGTATAAGGTTTCCTTGGGCTTAAGGTCGATGGAAGCGCCTAAGATAGCGTTCTGTGAAAGCGTGTAGTAGCTCTCGGAACCTGAGTCTGTCTTATAGTAGATCGGCATGTTTGCGTTCTGGTTCAAAAGCTCGGAACCGCAGTAGAAGAACCTGATCTCAAATACTTTCTTGCTGATCCTTGCTTCGAGATGACCGCTCTTGAAAGTGAAGTAATCACCTGTGTCTTCAAGTGTGCCGAATCCGGAAGGTACGAGATCGATAACCGAATAGCCTTTTGTCTTAGGCTCTGCGTGATGGCTTAAGACTCTTACGGAGATGATGTTGTTAGCGGGTGAGAATACGGAAACCGTTATTCTTCCCTTTGCATCTTTGAAGCAGTCTTTGCAGCCTGTGAGTGTCTCGGAAAATGCCTGGCAGTCACATCCGATCTTCAGTGTGTTGTCCATGTAATAGACGGAATCGATCTGGTAAGGTTTTCTTGAAAAGAGCATATTATCCCTCCGCTGAATTCGCACAAGTAAAGCACGTTTGATATACAAACAAATTCATTATAACTAAACAGTCCGCGTTAAATTATTTCAAGATAATGACGATTCTGATTGTTATATCCCTTGCTTTGCTCAGGTATAATATTTGTATGAATAATATTCCTGCTGCAGACAAAAGGATTCCCGCTTATGTCGGTGATATCCTTAGACTGATCGAAAATGAGGGCTTCCAGGCCTATGTTGCCGGCGGTGCCGTTCGTGACATCGTTCTTGGTACTGTGCCTCACGATTACGATGTGGCAACTTCCGCAAAGCCTGAACAGACAATAGAGATATTCAGGAAAGCAGGCATCAATTTCTACGACAACGCAGCAAAGCACGGAACCGTCACCGCAGTGACGGATGAAGGCGATGTTGAAGTTACGACTTTCAGGGAAGACGGAGCTTATTCTGATCTCAGAAGACCTGACGAGGTTATTTTCAAGAGCTCGATCGAAGAAGACGTCAGAAGAAGAGACTTCACGATAAATGCGATGTACATGGATGCGGACGGAAGCATACACGATCCCGAAGGCGGCCAGGAAGACTGCGGAAAGCATCTCATAAGGACAGTTGGCGATCCGGTGGCTCGCTTTGAAGAAGACGCGTTAAGGATCCTTAGGGGCATCAGGTTCTGTTCAAGGCTCGGCTTTGATATCGAAGAAGAAACGCTCCTTGCGATGGAGACGCACAGTGAGGAATTAAAGAAGATCTCCGGCGAGAGGATAGCTTCTGAACTTATAGGAATAGTAACAGGCAAATATGCACCTCAGGCAATAAGAACAGGCTGGAAAGTGCTGAGCGTGGTGATCCCTGAGATCGCCATCTGCAGAGGTTTTGACCAGAGATCCTCATATCACGACAGGGATGTTCTTGAGCATACTCTGGACGTGCTTGCTGAGATTCCTTATATAGAAGGACTCGGAAGAGATGCTGAGCTTGCCATGGCTGCTCTTTTCCACGACCTGGGAAAGCCTGAATGCTTCAAGCTTGATGAAGACGGAACGGGTCATATGAAGGGACATCCGCTTGTCAGCATGGCTATTGCAGAGAGAGTCCTTACCGAGCTTAAATGTTCCAGACAGTTTATTAACAATGTATGCCTTCTTGTAAAGCTTCACGATACGTATCTTAAGCCTGACAGGATCAGGGTGCACAAGTTCATGTGCCAGTATCCTTCGGATATCCTTAATAAACTTAAGATACTGCAGAGAGCGGATATCCTTGCGCATTCGCCTCTGGGATTAGAGCGCATGTGCCGTCTTGAAGAGCTGAATAAGATATCAGAGGAGCTTATTGCTTCAGGTGCGGTTTTCGATATAAAGGACCTCGAAATAGACGGCAGGGACATAATCGCGCTCGGCGTCAAAGAGGGCCCTGCAGTAGGTGCGGTATTATCCCAGGTCTTTTACAGCTATCTTGAGGAAAAATGCCCTAATTCTAAAGAACTTTTGATTGCCGAGGCCAAAAGACTCATTTCGACAAAATCCGTTTAACGGTTCGTAACATATTGTTCAAAACGCTCTCACAAAATCTATATTCTTGTGATGAATTGTCAAAATTTGCTCCCGTATAATTTGAGTATCAGCGAAGGGAAAGCTTGATGCAAGGGAGTGTGATCTATATGAAAAAAATTCGTAACAGCAAGAGAGGCTTTACTCTCACAGAGATCATCGTCGTAGTAGCCATCATAGTAATTGTATCGGCAGCTGCCTTCGTTGGCATTGCGATCACAATTAATAACGCTAAAGCAAACTCAGCAAAAGTTGCAGCGAGACACGGCCAGGATTCTGACGGCAAGGAATTATTCGAAGCTGAAGCCTGGGACGCAGTCGACTCATTAGCAAAAGGTGCTGCTAAATTCTTCGACGTAGCAACATACGATCCGGATACATCACCGAATAATGTTACGGTTGACGAGCAGTCAACTAATGGCGATCTTTCAGGCAACAGCACAGGCGGCGGTGGTGACACAAGTTCAGCAACACCTACAAAACCTGCAGCAGCCACAAGTACACCGGTACCTACCAGTACACCTGTTCCGACGACACCTCCGGCTCCGACAACGAAGCCCGGAACGACAACAACTATCAGCGGAACAAGCACTGTAACCAATTTGCCAAATGCAAATGCTCCTGAGAATAATTACTACACCTGGGATGCACCTGTTATCGAGACTAAGGTATCAGTTCCTTCCACATCCGACTACAGCACGGTAACAATAGTAATTAAGTATTCGAGCCCTGTAACCAAGATCAACAGCGCATGGAACGGAGACTACTCTCTGGATTCTTCCGGGACGACAATGACGGTTACAACAACTCCGGGATCTGACTTCGGAATTCAGGCATATACCGGCGGTAACGCAGAGGTTGTATCCATAATGGGATCATAACCTGAGGCGTTTGCAAAAAAACGGGTAAGGCAAACGCATAACAAAGACATAAAGTGACAACACTTTATATAGATCACCCTTGAGATGGGCTGCTTCTGATGGGGCAGCCCGTCTTAATTCTGTACAGGTAAAATAACGTGGATCTGGCGCTCGGCATCAAGGAGCTTTGAAGTAGCTTCTGACTGAGGGTTGGTGAGGACCTCGGAAGTTGTTCCTTCTTCGCAGATCTTTCCGTTGCTCATGACGATAACACGCGGAGCTATCTGTCTTACGATGTGGATATTATGCGTGATGATGAGGAACGCCGTATGCTGTTCCCTGTTGATGTCTGTCATGAGCTTTAAGAGCTCTGCTGAAGAACTTGCATCCAGGGAAGAGAACGGTTCATCGGCGATAATAAGTGAAGGGTCCTGGATAAGGCACATTGCGATGGCGACCCTCTGGCGCTGTCCGCCCGAGAGTTCGTTGGGATGGCGCGTAAGGTGTTCCTCACCGAGACCGCAGATCTCGAGCACTGCCGTAATGCGAGCAAGCGCTTTTGCTTTACGCTCTTTGTAAGTGCCTTCGCCCTTTATCTCGTTTGCTTTTCCGGATGCTTCCAGTGCCTCAGACATATGCCACTTGATCGTGTGGGCAGGGTTAAGGCAGGATACAGGATCCTGGAAAATGACGCCTATTCTCGGGCTCTTGATCTCCACCTTGCCTGAATGGGGAAGGAGTCCCAGAAGCGATCTGATAAGCGTGGTCTTGCCGCTTCCCGAGCCGCCGATAAGTCCTACGATCTCGTTCGGATATACCTTCAGGGATACATCGTGAAGGACTTTGTTGTCAGCCTTCTCATCTTTATTCTTGCCGCGCTCGAAAAGCCTTCTTCCATAGCCTGCGGTAATATCCGTAGCAGTAAGGACAGGGTCTTTTGTATAGTCGACCTTTATGGGCTCAAAGCCCATGATCCTCGTGTCGAGCCTGGCATTTGTGAGAAGCTCTGCCGTGAAAGCGTTTCTTGGATTACTGAGGATATCAGAAGCCGTATCCCTGTCGACGATCTTGCCGTCACGCATTACCATTACACGGTCACAGAAACCTCTTACGACAGAGAGGTCGTGAGAGATGAAAAGGATCGTTATATGGAGGTTGTGGCAGAGCTCTTTAAGGAGCTGCAGGATCGATACTGTGGTAACTGTATCCAGAGATGAAGTCGGTTCATCGCAGATAAGGAGCCTCGGCTTAAGGAGCGCTGCGCCTGCGATGAGGACTCTCTGGCGCTGTCCGCCGGAAAGCTGGTGGGGATAACGGTTCATTATCTCTTCGGCATTTGTAAAACCGACGAGCTCCAACATATCCGTTATCGTCTTGTGACGTTCCTCTTTTGTCTGGATGTTCTCTTTGTGAGCAGTGAGGACCTCTTCGAGCTGTTTGCCTACGACCATGAGAGGATCTAAAGCTGTGGAAGGTTCCTGGAATATCATGCCGATATCTTTTCCGAGCATGGAACGGCGCTCGCGGGGGCTCATCTCAAGAAGATTCTTTCCTGCAAACTTGATAGAACCTGACGTTATCTCCGCATTCTCAGGAAGAAGTCCTGCGATAGCCAGTGAAGTCATGGTCTTGCCGCAGCCGGAGTTGCCGATGAGACCTAAGATCTCACCGTCTCTTATGCCGAAATCGACATCATCCAATACCGGCTTCGGATTGGGATCATTTCTGGTTGGGAAGGACAATGTCAGATGATGGACCTTAACGATGTGTATGTGTCTTGTCATCTCTTGCCTCCTTTCGCGAGGTTCACGCGGAGACCCTCAGAAATGAAGTAGAGACCAAGTATGTAGAAGACGAGCATCAGGGCAGGGAATATAACGAGCCAGGGTGCCACACGGATGTATGCCTGACTGTCTGAGAGCATCTTGCCGAATGAAGCATCCGGAGGCTGAACGCCAAGTCCGAGATAGCTCATTCCCGATTCGAACAGCGTCATGTTTGCAAGGCCGATTACGGTTGCCGGCAGAAGCTGCGGAACGAGATTCGGGAAGATGTGGAATCCCATGATGCGGTAAGGCTTGACGCCCATTACGCGCGCGTGTGTTATATAATCCAATTCTTTTATTTCCATGGTTCCGACACGGCATACCCTCGCAAAGGTCGGCGCGAAAACAAGACCCAAAGCCCAGATGACATTGGTTACCGAAGCACCGAAAACAGCTACTGCGACGAGCGCCAAGAGGATTCCCGGGAAGCACATGATGCTGTTGCCGAGAAGCATTATTCCCTTATCGATATAGCCGCCAAAGTAGCCTGCGGGGATACCTGCCAGAGTTCCGAGAATAAGCGCGATCGCGACGCCTGCAGCGGAGATGTAGATCGTGTATTTCGATGCTGACATGATGCGTGACAAGACATCTCTTCCGAAGTTATCCGTTCCGAAAGGATGCTCGATGCAGGGTGCCAGAAGCTTTGCTGAAGCGTCAGTAGCATCCGGAGAATAAGGTGTCCAGAAAAGCGAGATAAGGAATGCAAGTACGACTATTCCAAGCAGTATCATACCCGCCGTGTAGAAGGCGGATGCTTCAGGTGATCTGTATTTTGTCTTTGACGATAACATGCTTGCAGATCCTCCTTACTTGAGCCTGATCCTCGGATCCGTAATAGCCGCAGCTATATCGGAAAGGAAGTAAAGAAGGACTGTTATAAATGCAAGATAGAAGACGATGCCCGACAGGAGCGGGAAGTCTCTTCTGGAGATAGCAGCAAGAAGGAGTCTGCCAAGCCCCGGCAGATTAAATACCTGTTCAACGATAAGGCTTCCGCCCAGGATGTCTGACAGAATGATCGAGATTATCGTAATGGAAGATACGTTGGAGTTCGGAAGAACGTGGCGGATAAGTATCTTCAGGTCCGAAAGGCCGTGGCTCTTTGATGTGCGGACATAATCAGAAGCTCTCTGCTCGATAATGGAAGATCGTAAGAACTTGAAGCTCATGGCGATCTTCGGAAGTGCGACCGCAAAGGACGGAAGGAGCAGGCATACGACATAGGCCAGGAAGTCGTCGGAGGGCTTTACATAAGTGCCGACCGTGATGAGCCTGAACATTGAGCTGGCGAGAAGTATCATCAGGAGCGATGCGACATAGGGCGGGATGGCAAAAAGGACATGGCCAATAACTGAGCATATCTGGTCGCCCAGGCGTCCCGGTTTGCGCGCACTTAAAACAGCGAGAGGATAAGATATCGCGATTACCATGAGCATTGCGAAAACACTCATGCCCAAAGTGACAGGGAGCCTCTGCGCGATGAGTTCGCCGACGCTCATGTTGTAGGCATAAGATGTTCCCGGATTAAATGTGAGAATTCCGAAAAGCCATGTGAAATAGCGGACGACAAGAGGCTTATCGAGTCCTAACTGCTGGCGCAGAAGATTGACCTGTGCCTCAGTTGCATCAGGACCGAGCATTACTCTCGCAGTGTCGCCGGGGATAATGGAGAAGGCAATGAAAACAAGGAGTGATACCAGAAACAGCGTCACAACGAGCTCGATGAGTTTGCCAACGAAATAGCCGGTCTTACCCTGCAAAATTCCAATCCCCCTGAATTAAATTCCTAAATTAGATGTCTATTATATTATCTTTTCGCGTTAAATCAAAAAGTAAAAGGGCTGCCCCGACAGAGACAGCCCCGGATAAGTATATAAACTCAAAAACTTATCACTTAGTTACGGGCTTTACCTGTGACATATCCTGGACGTACATAGGATATACGTTGTAGCCCTCAAGCCTTGTGGATACGGCTGTGATAGTTGCCGGATCCTGGAGATATACTGAGCAGGCATCATCTGTGAGGAGCTTTAATACCTGGTGGTAGAGCTCTGTCTTCTGCTTTGTGTCAGAGATCGTAGGGATCTTTGCCATAAGCTCGTCAACCTTATCGTTCTTGTAGTTGATGAAGTTGCCGGAAGATGCTGACTGGTAACGCTCCAGTACATCGTAAGGCGCATAATCGCTTGTAAGAGCGATGACTGTTGTCTCATACTGGCGGCCTGTGTAAACGGTGTCGAGCCATGTAGCCCAGTCTACCTGCTTGATCTCCATGTTGATGCCTACTGCCTTGAGCTCGGATGCGAGTTCAACAGCTGTATTTACGTGGATCAGGTAAGAAGAAGGAACCGTGCATGTGATGTTGAAGCCGTTCTCATAACCTGCTTCAGCAAGAAGCGCCTTAGCCTTCTCGATATCCTGGTTGAATGTTCCGTCGAGTGAAGTATCGTAGTAGCTTCCCATGGCAGGGCTCATAGCTGTTGTAAGCTCAACGCCGGCGCCGTCCATTGTTACGGAAATAACGTCCTTTCTGCTGATGGCATAATTGATAGCCTGACGTACCTTAAGATCGTTCAAAGGCTCGACTGCATTGTTCAAAGCGAAGATCTGGACCATGTTGGAACCATTCGAAAGGATGTTGTACTTATTCTTGTCGAGCTGGTTGGCGCGGTCAGTTGTAAGGTAAGGGAAGATATCGATGCTTCCTGTGGCAAGTTCTGTGAGACCTGCATCCATGTCAGCGCAGACCTTGAAAGTAACCTTGTCAAGGTAAGGAAGACCCTTCTGCCAGTAGTTGTCGTTCTTTACGAGGATAACGCTCTGGCCGGGATTATAGGATTCGAACTTGAAAGGACCTGTGCCTACGGGAGCTGTCTGGCAGTTATCGTAGTTCTCAGGAATGATGCCTGTTGTGAAGTAGCTCAAAAGCTCTGTATTTCCTGCTTCGAGAGTTACTTCGACCTTGCCGTCATCTGTTGCCTTAACGTCCTTGATCGAATCAAGTTCACCTACAAGGGCAACACCGTCCTGGCCTTCCAAAAGACCTGCAGCGCGCTTAAGTGAATAAACGACGTCAGCTGCATCAAAGTCAGAACCATCGTGGAACTTAACGCCTTCCCTGATAGTGAATGTATATACAGAAGCATCGTCGGAAATAGCAACATCGGTTGCAAGACAGGGATTAAGGTTACCCTTGCTGTCGTACTTGTAAAGACCCTCGTAAACATTGAAGATGATCTCTCTGTCACCTGCTGCAACAACAGTGTGCGGATCGAAGATTCCGGGCTCCTGTGTGATTCCGACTACGGCATTGCTGTCGACGTTGCCGGGCTTTCTTGTGCATCCTGCAAAGCTCGTGAACATAAGGCCGAAAGCTAATGCAGCGATAGCGGATTTGATAATGTTAGATTTCATATTCCCCTCCTGATGAACGGTTAATTCATTATATGGATGGCGCAAACGCAGTAATATAGGGCATTGCACACAAAAATAAAACGCGCGGCGCGCGCTGCATTCCGAAAATTAACTAAAAATTTATAAAAACTCTCTTAAGAAAACTTAATATTTTCAAGCGGCCTGGTATATAATAAGGCATATCATTTTTGCGCGCGTTCTTTTTCGCGTGCATTTTGCAGGAGAATCTAGTATGAAGAGATGTCCGGTTTGCGGCGTAATGATGGGCGACAACGTTGCTCGTTGCTCAATGTGCAAATACGATTTCCAGAAGGCTTCACAGGGAAATAACGATGAGGCTGCGGCTGAAGCGAAGAAGATCCTTGACCAGAAGCAGGCTGAGAATATAGCTCGTGCTGAGGCAAAGCGTTCCGAAGAAGAGAAGAGAATTCTCGAAGCCTTGGATAAGCTCAAGAACGACTATGCCAACATGCAGCAGCAGTTCGAGACCGAGAGAGCCAAGCTCGACAAAGAATTCACAACATTCCAGAAGAAGAAGCTCGCTGAGCAGGAAGCATTGGAGAAGTCCGTAGATACCATCCGTGATGAGGTTATCGAGGCTCGTGACAAGAGAGATGCTCTCCGCAAGGAATGCAACGAGATGATGGATCTGGCCAAGAAGAAGTCTCAGAAAGAACACGATGAGATGATCGAAGCAGCCAGAATAGAGCAGCAGAAGATCTACGAAGAGACACAGAAGCAGACCGAACAGCTCGCAGCACAGGTAGAGAAAGAATATGCGGCAGCTCTTGCCCAGAGAGATGAACTCATCGCTCAGGCAAAAGAAGTCCAGAACATGATGGACAATGCCGACAAGATAAAGGCTGAGAAAGAAAAAGAGATCAAGGCAGCTGAAGACAGGATCGTTAAGCTCGGCGAAGACTTCGAGAAAGAGAAGATCAAGATCGCTGAAGAGAACAAGAAGATCGCTGAGAAGCAGGCTGCAGAAGTTCTCAAGATGAAGCAGGAAGCTGAGCGCGACAGGGATATTGCAAATGCCGAGAAGGAGAAGCTTATCGCTGAAGCACAGGCAGAGAGAGATAAGATCATTGCCCACCTCGAAGAGCGCAATAAGCAGGCTCAGGCCGAGCTCGACGACATGACCGAGAAGGCAAAGGCCGTAATGGTAGAAGCTGAAACTGCAATGGCTAAGCGTGACGAACTCTCCGCTGAGATCGCAATATTCGAGAAAGAGACTGCCCAGCAGCGCAAAGACCTCGACGAGACAATGGAAGCATCCAGGAAAGAACTCGAAGAGGCTGAAGACAAGAAGGCTAAGGCAGAGAAGGAATACAGCGAATACAAGAAGGAATCCGCTGAGATCCAGGATCAGATCAAGGGCCTCCAGGCTGAACTCAAGGAAGCCAAGGAGATCATTGCTGACTCCAAGAACGCTACAGTTCTTGCTGAGGCTGCAGCCCAGGAGATCGTACTCAATGCCGAGAAGCAGTCAGTATTCCTTAAGCAGGCCGCTTTAAGCGAGAGCGAGAAGGGCAAGATGCTCGATCAGATCGAAGAATTAAAAGAACAGGTTAAGGAGAAAGAGATGGAGAAGGCTGAGCTTGAGAAGAAGCTTGCATCACTCGACGCAGCAGTTGCAGAATTGGAAAAGAGAGTAAGATCAGGTGGCGGCGGAGCCGGTGCACCGATGGATTATTCCGTTGAGGTAGTTGAGCACAATAAGTCTTCTGAAGTAAACGTTGAAGCACTTACAAAGCTCCTTAAGAAGAAGTCTTCCGAAGGCTGGACATTGATCCACGTAGTAGACGATGATGGCGGTAAGCTCATCTCCCAGATGGGCGGCGGATCCGACGCAGGCTTGTCATCACTCTCAGGAAGTCCTTTCGCACAGAAGGAAGACAGACTGGTACTTATCTTCGGCAAGCCGAAGGCATAAGAGCCTGATACAAAGCATTTATGAAGGGTGTCCGCAGGGCACCCTTTTTATTTTGTTGTGAAGCAATATACCAAAACCGTGTTTTTCGGGCAGTTTGGACTATAAATCGCAGGATTTATATACCAAAAGCTTATTTTTCAGGCGTTTTGGTATACAACAAGCTCGAAAAGCGCGCCTCCTCCGTTTTGTGTAGGTCGTCAAAACTATGCACAAAAAAACTATGACTTGCCACATATTTTTTGTGGAATTGGCATATCGAATCCTATATAATAGGAAAGTATTTATTTTTGACTTCGAAGGAGGACAAGACTGATGGAAAATTATTCCGCAGATAAGATTCGCAACATAGCGTTGTTCGGCCACGTAGGTTCCGGCAAGACGACCTTAGCTGAGGCTATTCTCTACTACACCAAGGCAATTAATCGTCAGGGCCGTATTAGCGACGGAAATACTACGCTTGACTATGATCCTGAGGAGATCAAGAGACAGATGTCAGTAGGCCTTTCAGTTGCCTGCTGCGAATACAAGGGTAGCAAGATCAATATCATCGACACTCCAGGTGACTTCGACTTCTTAGGCGAAGAGATGAGCGGAATAAGGATCGCCGATTCCGGCGTTATCATGATCTCGGCAAAGGGCGGTACATCCGTTGGTTCCGAGAAGGCAATCAGACTTTTGAATGGTAAGAAGGTTCCTTTCTTATTCTTTATGAATAGAATGGACGAGCCTAATGCGGATTTCGAAGCTGTAGCAGCACGTATGATGGAGCGCTACGGTTCTTCTGTTATCCCGCTTTCATTCCCTATCATGGAAGACGGCAAGATGACAGGTATCGTTGACGTTATGAACCGCAAGGCTTTCTCTATAGATAAAGCAACAGGTAAGTTTATTGAATATCCTCTTCCTGAACAGTACAACGCAAGAGTTGACGAGCTCCAGGAGAAGGTTAACGAAGTAGTTGCAGAAGCAGACGACGAATTGATGGAGAAGTTCTTCGCAGGTGAGAAGTTCACTGAAGACGAGTTCCGTCACGGCGTACATGCAGGCTTCCGTGAAGGTAAGCTCCACCCGATCTACTGCGGTTCCGCTTACATGAACTGGGGCGTTGACTTCCTCTTGAACTGCATTTCCAAGGACACACCTCCGGCAGGCAAGAAGCCCGCTCTGGAAGCTACACTTCCTGACGGCAGCACACAGATGGTAAGCTGCTCCATCGATGATCCGCTTGCAGCATTCTGCTTCAAGACGATCTCTGACCCGTTCGTTGGTAAGATCAGTATTTTCAAGGTTAACGCAGGCACTCTCCGCGCTAACTCCACGGTTTATAACGCAACAAAGGGTAAGGATGAGAGAATCGGCGGTCTGTTCTTCCTTAAGGGTAAGGAACAGATCTCCACAGACTGCATCACAGCAGGCGATATCGGCGCAGCTTCCAAGCTCGCTAATACAGACACCAATGATACGATCTGCGACCGCGCACGTATCCTTGAGATGCCTAAGATCAAGTTCCCTCAGCCTTGTCTTTCAAAGTCCATCATTCCTGCAAAGAAGGGCGACGAAGATAAGATCATCTCCGGCCTTACAAAGCTCGCTGACGAAGACCATTGCTTCACAGTCGAGACAAACCCTGAGACAAAGCAGATGGTGCTTTCCGGTATCGGTGATATGCAGCTCAAGGTTCTCGTAAGCCAGCTCAAGAATAAATACAATGTTGATTGTGAATTAGGCGAACCCAAGGTTCCTTACCGTGAAGCTATCCGCAAGAAGGTTAAGGTTCAGGGTAAGCACAAGAAGCAGTCCGGCGGTCACGGCCAGTATGGTGACGTCTGGATCGAATTCGAACCCAATCCTGAGACAGAAGATCTCGTATTCGAAGAGAAGGTATTCGGCGGTGCCGTACCTAAGAACTTCTTCCCCGCAGTCGAAAAGGGATTGCAGGAGTCTATCAAGAAGGGAGTTCTTGCAGGCTATCCTGTAGTTAACCTCAAGGCTACACTGGTTGACGGTTCTTACCACGACGTAGACTCTTCCGAAATGGCATTCAAGATCGCTGCTAACCTCGCATTCAAGGCAGGTATGACACAGGGCAATCCTGTACTCCTCGAACCCATCTCCAAGGTTGAGGTTCACATTCCTGAGGATAAGCAGGGCGATATCATGGGCGACCTCAACAAGAGACGCGGACGCATCATGGGTATCGATGCAGACGAGCTTGGTTCCGTTGTTAACGCAGAGGTTCCTACAGCTGAGATGCTCGAGTATGCTACAGACCTCAAGTCCATGACTCAGGGCAGAGGCTGGTTTGCTATGTCCCACGAGCGTTATGAGGCTGCTCCTCCGGAAGTTGCTGACAAGGTTATCGCAGCAAGCAACGTCGAGGAAGAATAAGGTTATTCAAAAGCGTTAAGGATTTTACACTTTTGATACATAAAACGTTGATAATGGGTGGCAGTTAGTATGGACTAACTGCCACCTTGCAAAGTAAAATTGACAGGTTGGAATATTCCCAAAAGAGGCAGGAGGTTTTTATGGCAAAATTACAAGAAGCTGCTGTCGCTCAGATTACGGAGATCTGTGATCGTCACGCAAACGACAAGACTCCTTTGATGATGATCCTGAGTGACATTCAGAATGAGTACGGATACATTCCGCTCGAGGTTCAGGAATTAGTTTCCAAGAAGACAGGTATTTCGGTAGCAGAGATCTATGGAGTTGTTACATTCTACTCATTCTTTTCTCTTACTCCGAAGGGAAAGTACGTTGTAGGCTGCTGCCTTGGTACAGCTTGCTACGTTAAGGGCGCTCAGAACGTTATCGATAAGTTCCAGGAGCTCTTAGGCATTAAGCCCGGTGAGACATCTGAAGATGGTCTTTTCACTTTGGACGCTCTCCGCTGCATCGGCGCATGCGGTATCGCACCCGCTGTAAGCATCAACGGCAAAGTTTACCCTAAGGTTAAGGTTGATCAGGTTCCCGTGATCATTAAAGAATTGAAAGAGGAGGCAGCTAAGGCATGATAAGTTCTGTTACTGACCTTAATGAGAGATTTGAAGCTCTCTCCAAGAGCCTTGACGACAAGATCAAGGGTGGTGACGGCAAGCGTCACATCGTACTCTGCGGTGGTACAGGATGTCTTTCTGCACACTCCACAGAGATCATGGAAAGATTTAAGGAACTTCTTAAGGAGAAGGGAATTGAGGATAAGGCTACTGTTAATCAGGTAGGCTGCTTTGGTTTCTGCTCCCAGGGACCTTTCGTTAAGATCTATCCTGAAGATACACTTTATAAGATGGTTAAGATTGAAGACGTTGACGAGATCGTTGAAAAGGACCTTATTGGTGGCGAGATCGTTGAGCGTCTTCTTTATGTAGATCCTAAGACAGGTGAGAAGGTTACAAAGCAGGAAGATATCCTCTTCTATAAGAAGCAGAGACGTGTAGCTCTCAACGGCTGCGGCGTTATCAATCCTGAAGATATCAACGAAGCTATCGGCATGGGCGCTTTCCAGGGTATCAAGAGAGCACTCACAATGACACAGCAGGAAGTAGTTGACGAAGTTCTCGCTTCCGGTCTCCGTGGCCGTGGCGGCGGCGGATTCCCCACAGGCAGAAAGTGGCAGTTCGCTCTCAACGTTGAAGCTGATCAGAAGTACGTTGTATGTAACGGCGACGAGGGCGACCCGGGTGCATTCATGGATCGTTCCATCCTCGAAGGTAACCCTCTTGCAGTTATCGAAGGTATGATGATCGCAGGTTACGCTTTCGGCGCTTCAGAAGGTTACTTCTATGTACGTGCTGAGTACCCGATCGCAGTTAAGAGACTTAAGATCGCTATTGAGCAGGCTAGAGCAGAAGGTCTCCTCGGAAAGAACATCCTTGGTTCAGACTTCAGCTTCGACTGCCAGATCAGACTTGGTGCAGGCGCATTCGTTTGCGGTGAGGAAACAGCTCTCCTCAACTCCATCGAAGGTAAGCGTGGTATGCCCCGTCCGAGGCCGCCGTTCCCGGCAATCAAGGGTCTCTGGGGCAAGCCGACATGCGTTAACAACGTAGAGACACTCGCTTGCGTTCCTTACATCTTAAGAGAAGGCGCTGAGAACTTTGCTTCCGTTGGTACAGAGAAGTCCAAGGGTACAAAGGTATTCGCTCTCGGCGGAAAAGTTAATAACGTTGGTCTCGTAGAAGTTCCTATGGGTACAACACTTAGAGAGCTCATCTATGATATCGGCGGCGGTATCCCGGATGGCAAGCAGTTCAAGGCTATCCAGACAGGTGGTCCTTCCGGCGGATGCTTAACAGCTGAA
>CACZML010000020.1:21029-23561 GCA_902782235.1 Oscillospiraceae bacterium | reverse complement strand
CAATAAAGATAAAGTTGAGAATTTAGTTTTATGTTGTTGACCGGTAAGAACTGGCGCTTATCGGCATCCCAAAAAGTGGGGGATGCTGATACGCTCCTTAATGTTTTGCTTAAGAATCGCGGTATAACCGAAGGGCAATCAGTAGAGCAGTTTTTGTCTGAGGATGACGGTATCTGGTACGATCCGTTCCTTTATAATGACATGCGCAAGGCTGTCGACATTATTAATGAGACGATCGACCGCCATGGAAAGATCCTTGTTTACGGCGATTACGACTGCGACGGCGTTACTGCGACATCGATCCTTGTACGTTATTTCAGGAGCCACTCGGTAAATGTTTATTACATCGTGCCGCACAGGTCTGAACACGGCTATGGCTTGACCGAGAAGATCATGGACAAGGTCATTGAGAAGAAGCCGGATCTCGTTATTACCGTAGACTGCGGCGTTACGAATGTTGATACGGTGCAGGAGCTTAAGAGCCGCGGCATTAAGGTGATCGTTACTGACCACCACAATGTTAAGGATGAGCTGCCGCCGGCTGACTGCGTTATCTGCGCGAAGAGGCCTGACAACACATATCCTTTCATCGATCTTTGCGGCGCGGGCGTTGCGTTGAAGCTTGTTGAGGCTTTGGGCAAGGACGGGAAGTATAAGGTCACGGGCAATATCTGGCGTCAGGCAATCGAGCTTGCGGGACTTGCAACGATCGCTGACCTTGTATCGGTTACCAATGAGAACAGAACAATTATCAAGCGTGCTTTTAAGAGCATGAAAAATCCTTCCAATGTCGGTGTGGGCGTGATGAACGAGATGCTCCTGGCTCCGGGCAAGACTTTGGATGAGACTTTTATCTCGTTCAATTTCGTTCCGAGGATCAATGCGGCGGGAAGGCTTTACGATTCGGCTGATGCTTTGAAGCTCTTCCTCGAGAATAACCCGACTGAGGCGAAGACTGCCGCGCAGGATCTTACGAGGCAGAACGATGAGCGCAAGGAGATCGAGGCCAAGGTTTTCGATGAGGCAAGAGCGCAATTGGAGAGCCCCACAAGACCTGACAGATGGTCGCTTACTAATACATGTGGCCCGATCGTTGTATATGGCAAGGACTGGCACCAGGGCGTGCTGGGAATCGTAGCGGGCAAGCTCTCGCAGTTCTACGGCAGATCAGCGCTCGTGTTTACTGACGATTCGACTGAGCCGGGATGCGCGAAGGGTTCGGGCAGAGCTTTTGGAGATTTTGACCTTTACGAGTGCCTTGAGAGGATCTCGGACAAGCTCGTAAACTTTGGCGGACATAAAAAGGCGGCAGGCCTTCTTGTAAGGAAGACCGAGATGGGCGCGTTTATGGAAGCGCTCGAAGCTGAGTCGGCAAAGATCTACGAAGAAAAGGGCCAGTCAGGCGAGGAGTCTGAAGAGGATGCGATCAACGCTGAGTGCGAGATACTGCCCGAAGGACTGGACTTTGATTCATATAACGAAGTCAGCAAGCTGAGGCCTTTCGGTATCGGCAATCCGAAGCCGGTGTTTGTTACCAGAAATCTTGTGATAACCGGCATTGCACAGATGAGCCAGGGCGCGCACATCAGGCTCGACCTGACTGATGCTGACGGCAAGGCAAACCTTTCAGCAGTGGGCTTTGGCATGGGCGACTATTTCAATGTTTTGAAGGCGGGCGACAAGGTCGACATCGCATATACGCTGAACGAGTACTGTTACAGGGGCGAGACGTCTCTGAGCCTTCATCTGGAGGATATAAGGCCTTACATGGGTGACGGCTTTATGTGGAAGAAGGCTGATATCGCAGAAAAGCTCTATACGAGCGGGCTTGCGATGGACCAGATCGCGAAAATGGCACCCGGCGAGGATATCTGTTGCCAGATGAAGCCGACACCTGAGCAATATGGCGCTTGTTACAAGGCTATCGAGCGTTTCGGAGGCACGGCCATGTCCACGGCTGACTTAGACCTTCTTGCAAGATTAGTATCTAACAATTATGATGTATCGGTGACTCCGTTCCAGCTGAAGCGATGCCTAGAGGTTTTCGCTGACTGCAGACTGATAAGGCTCAGGACCATGAAGCCGATGAGGGTCTGCTTCAATCTGCTGGCGACGGGTGACAAAGTAAAACTCAGTGATTCTGAGGTCTATAGGAGAATACAAGGTGAGTAAGGCCAAGAATGACAAGACATTTGATGCCGTAACTGAAGAGGTAGTGCAGGCGGAAGCCGAGCGCGCGTATCTTCAGGACGACAGTATCAGGCCTGAAATCCCGCAGGATCTCGAAGAGAAATTCCACGAGATAACGAAGCTTTACGACGATTATGCCAAGGCCGCGAATCTCGATGAGAAAGATATCGAGAAGGATAATGAGAAGCTCGAGAAAGCTTTTGTATTCGCATTCAAGGCACACCGTCACCAGAAGCGTAAGACGGGCGAGCCTTATATCACGCACCCTGTTGCAGTCGCCATGATCCTGGCTGACCTCAAGGTCGACGTTAATACCATCATTGCTGCACTCCTTCACGACAC
>CACZML010000020.1:0-20987 GCA_902782235.1 Oscillospiraceae bacterium | reverse complement strand
GGCGTTACAAAGCTCAACTTGAGCCTCGACAACGTTATCTACAATTCTAAGCAGGACATCCAGGCGTCTAACGTCCGTAAGATGTTCATCGCCCTGACAGACGATATCAGAGTCATCTTTATTAAGCTCGCTGACCGTCTGCACAATATGAGAACCTTAAAGTCCATGAGCCCTGAGAAGCAGATCGAAAAGGCTCAGGAGACGCTTGATATCTACGTTCCTTTCGCAGGCAGGTTCGGTATCTACAAGATCAAGTGGGAATTAGAGGACCTCTGCTTAAGATATCTCCATCCCGACGATTACTATGAGCTCGTAAAGCTCGTTAACGGCAACCGCACCCAGAGAGAGAACTTCATGGAGGACGTTGTCTCTGAGATCCGCGCCAAGCTCGAAGAGAACGGCATCGTTCATTACGATATTGAAGGCCGTCCGAAGCACTTCTACAGCATCTACAAGAAGATGCACGAGAAGGGCAAGACGATCGATGAGATCTACGATCTTTTCGCATGCAGGATCATTGTAGATGAGGTCATCGAGTGCTATCAGGTACTCGGTATCATCCACGAGATGTACCAGCACGTTCCTGGCCGTTTCAAGGACTATATCGCGATGCCCAAGGAGAACAAGTACCAGTCCATCCATACGACTGTTGTAAGCCATACGGGCACACCTTTTGAAGTGCAGATAAGAACGTTCGCGATGCACCAGATCGCAGAGTTCGGTATCGCAGCACACTGGCATTACAAGGAAGCCGGCAATTCACAGGAATTCAAGGCTGACAGATACGACACGAAGATCAACGAGATGAGGCAGATCATAGACTCGCAGAACGAGCTCACAGACTCAGGCGAGTTCCTTGAATCCTTCAAGATGAATATCGCTCCGGACGAGATCTTCGTATATACGCCTAAGCACGAAGTAATCAAGCTTCCCAAGGGTTCATGCCCGATCGATTTCGCGTATGCGATCCACTCCGGCATCGGCAACCACATGCACGGCGCAAAGGTTAACGGCCGTATCGTTCCGTTGTCATATGAACTTAAGAACAGCGACATCGTTGAGATCCAGTCTTCGTCCAAGCTCGTTAAGGGCCCTTCACGTGACTGGGTATCCATAGCGCGCACCGCAAACGCCAAGTCCAAGATCAATTCCTGGTTCAAGCGTGAAGCACGTGCCGACAATATCACGACAGGCCGTGAGCTTCTCACAAACGAGATCACCCGTAACGGCTTCGATCCCGCGAAGCTCCTTATGCACAAGTCCATTGAGATCATCTTAAAGCGCAACAACTTCCAGAATCTCGACGACATGTTTGCTGCTCTGGGCTACGGCTCCATCAGCGTAAGCAAGGTTTTCTCACGTCTCCGTGACGACTACATCAGAAACATCTCCGAAGAGGAGCGCCGCGCATTAGGCTACCGTGTAACTGCAGACGGCAACGTTGCATACAGCCCGAACGAACTTCCTATCGAGCTCGGCAAGGCTGACCAGACCCGTAATTCCAAGAGCCCGAAAACAAAGGCTCCGGAGACTTCCAAGCAGGTAGTCGATTATGATGTCGCAAAGATCAACGCTCTTAACACTACTGATCCTCACCAGACCAGTGCTCCCGGCACGCCCAAGGGCAATGAGGCTCTCGCTGCCGCAGCTGCCGCAAAGCCTACCAGAGGCGCACGCAGTGACGCTGCAAGACGCGCCCAGAGCAACGACGCCGTTGTCGTTAACGGCCTCGAATCGATCGCAACACACATCTCCAAGTGCTGTCACCCTGTCTATGGTGACGAGATTATCGGCTATGTAACGCAGGAGAAGGGCGTAGGCATCCACAAGGTCAACTGCAAGAATATTTTGAATATCATCAAGAACCGCGAGAATTCGCAGAAGGACGAGGAGAAGTACCAGCGTCTTGTTGCCGTAAGGTGGCTCTCCAAGGCCAAATTCTCAAGCTACGACGTTCAGCTCGTCGTTGTTGCCATGGACAGAAACGGCCTTCTTATCGACGTCCTTGATAAGATCTCTGAAGAAAAGATCAACATCGTTAAGCTCAACACCGTTGTAGACGGTCCTGAAGCACGCATCTTCGTTACTATTAATGTATCAGGCCGCGAGCAGCTCGACAGGACATGCGACAGGATCCTGCGTGTTAAGGATGTTGTTGACGTAATCAGGAACTGATCTGAATATAACTGTAAAAGCTTAGCCTGCCGGTTTTTGTCGGTAGGTTTTTTATTGTTTTGAGCTTCGAAATGCTTCCCCTACAGACAATTTTCAGTTTTTTCTCATTTTTGTCGGTAGGCTCGCCCTTATTTAGGGCTTCAAAACGCTTAACCTGCAGACAATTTTCAGGATTTTCTCATTTTTGTCGGTAGGCTCTTCACTATTGGGAGCTTCAAAATGCTTAACCTACAGACAATTTTCAGGATTTTCTCATTTTTGTCGGTAGGTTCTTCACTGTTGGGAGCTTCGAAATGCTTAACCTGCAGACAATTTTCAAGATTTTCCCATTTTTGTCGGTAGGCTCGCCCCTGAGGAGAAAATAATGCCCCTGAGGGTGCGTAAACACGGGTGTCAGGGGCAAAATTGCAACCGGAATAATTTACTTATCCCCGTAATACTCATCGTCACTATAGCCGCCAACGTAGCTGATGTTGAAGATTATCATCGGGCGGCGGCCGGACTTGGAGTAAACGAAGTTCTTGATCTGTTCCCTGAAATTGCGCTTCTGAAGGAACGCTTCGATGCTGCCGGCCTTTGTGCTGGCCTGCTTCAGGAGATCATCGACCTTGTCGGAGATGAGTTCATAGAGGACATCCTGGTTCTCGTCTTCATCGAAGCAGCCGATCGAATTAACGGCAGGGGAGCAGGCAAGGTCGCCAGTCTCTTCGTCGACCGTGATGGCGATCGCAAGGCATCCGTCTTCACTCAAGTGAATTCTGTCGGAAAGCACTCTGTCGTCAGCGTCGACCGTGCCGGTGCCGTCGATAAGGACTGGTGCGGCAGGAACGTGATCTGCTATCTTTGCAGAGTCTTCGGTGAGCTCCAATACTGCACCGTTCTCGAGAATGCAGATGCGGTCTTCATTCATACCGAGGCTCTCAGCCATTTCCTTGTGGAGGCAAAGCATGCGGTATTCACCGTGAACGGGGATGAAGAACTGAGGCTTTATCAGGGTGTGGAGCATCATGAGCTCGTCCCTGTATGCGTGGCCGGAGACGTGGACGTCTGCAAGAGACTGGTAGATAACGTGTGCGCCCTTCTTGTAGAGCTCGTTGATGACTCTGTAGATAGGCTTCTCGTTGCCCGGGATAGGGTCTGCGGAGATGATTACCGTATCGCCCTTTGTGATATCAACGGAGCGGTGTGAGGAGTAAGCCATACGTGTGAGCGCGCTCATTGGCTCAGCCTGGGAGCCGGTCGTCAGGACAACGATCCTGGTGTCAGGGTAGTTGTCGATAGAGTCGATGTCTATAAGAGTGTCGGGCTTGATGTCAATGTAGCCCAAAGCGTTTGCGATGTTGAATACCTGGACCATTGAACGGCCGGATAAGCAGACGTGGCGTCCGTATTTCTCGGCGGCTGTTATGATCTGCTGCATGCGGTGGACGTGCGATGAGAACGTGGCAACGATAATGCGGCCTTCCGCTTTACGGAATAATGAGGAGAACGCTTCGCCGACGTGCTTTTCGGAGGGCGAGAAGCCGTCGATCTCGACGTTCGTGGATTCGCACATGAACATGAGGACGCCTTCCTTGCCGAGCTCGCCCAAGCGCTGAAGGTTAATTGTCTTGCCGTTGATCGGCGTGTAGTCGATCTTAAAGTCGCCGGAATGAACGATGCGGCCGACGGGCGTGTTGATGCAGAGCGCATAGGAGTCGGCGATGGAGTGGTTGACTCTGATGAATTCAACGGAGAAAGCATTGCCGAAGCGGATTATGTCGCCGTTCTTGCATGTCGTGAGCTTTAAGCCTTCCATCGGAACGTTCTTGTCCTGGAGCTTTAGCTTGATGAGTTCGATCGCCATCGTGCCGCCGAAAACAGGGCACTTGAATTCCCTTAAGAAATAGGGGAGTGCGCCGATGTGGTCCTCGTGGCCGTGAGTGATGATGATGCCCTTAAGCTTCTCGTGATTTCTTCTGATGTATGTAAAATCAGGAATAACGCAGTCGACGCCCGGCATGTTCTCTTCAGGGAAGCTCATGCCGCAGTCGACGATGATGATGTCGTTGTTGTATTCGAAGGCGGTCATGTTCTTGCCGATCTCGCCAATGCCGCCTAACGGAATGATCTTTACAGGATTTACGTTCTTGTACTTAGGGTCTTTGTAGCTGTGTCTTTTCGAATTACTGCTCATACTTGTTCCTTTATAAAAATACAAATACTTTCCGCTTGGGGTTCGCGAAAAGTATTTGGAGATAGCTTTACTTTTTTACCACGGAAACGTTGCGGTAGCAGGTCTTGTGGTTGCCTGACTCGCCGTCTTCTGCGTAGATATCGATAATGTAGCCCTTTACAGCGCCGCCCTTGTCTTCGACTGTGTAATATCCGTCGCCGCCCAGAGGATCGTTCTCGATGTAGATCTTTGTTCCCTTAGGGAAGATGGACCAATCTGCTGCAACAGTACGGCCTTCTGTGCAGGTCGTGCCGGAAGCGGTGCTCTTGCTGTAGGTGCCGTCCTTGAGCTTCTGCGGACCGTAGAAAGTGATCTTGCACTTTACGGACTCGCCGGAGGGCTTAGGTGCCGTTGTGGCTGTAGCCTTAGGCTTAGGTGCAGTTGTATTTGTAGCCTTCGGCTTGGGTGCTGTTGTATTTGTTGCCTTCGGCTTGGGCTTAGGCGAAGGTGTATTTGTGTTCTTGGGCTTTGTCTCGCTTGTAAGAGACTTCTTTACGTAATTGCCGTTATATGTCTTGTACCAGCCGTTGGATGTGACAGCGACAACGTCTATGGCATCGCCCTTAAAGACGTTCTTGACCTTGGCGTAATCTGTGCCGGGGCCCTTTCTGACGTTAACGGTAGTTGTTGCATATACGGTTATATAAAGCTCGGATTCTGTGATCTCCTGCTTTGTTTCCTTAGTTGTAGGCTTGGTGGTCTCTTTTGTTTCCTTGGTTGTAGTGGTAGCCGTTGTGGATTCCTTCGTGGTCTCCGAAGTTGTTGTGGAGCCGGAAGTATCTGATGATGAACCGGAGGTCTCAGTGGATCCTTCGGATGCGGAAGCTTCCGTGGAAGTTGTTGCCGATGTGTCAGCAGGCTCGGAAGATGTCTCAGATGTATCCGCAGGCTCGGAAGAGGAGCTGTCTGTAGGATCGTAGCCTTCAGGATAGGAAACGATAGTGATCGTTACTTCAGTCTCGATGGGCTGTGCCTGGACGGAAGAGGCATCAATAGCGGAATCCACAGCAAAAGTAGCCGTTGCACAGAGAGAAACAACTATGCAGCAGTTAACGGCCGAGATCATCTTGGCACGTGTTATGTTATAGAATTCTTTTACTCCTACCAGCTTCAAAACTAAAGATTCTCCTTGTTTTGCCACCATTACATGAGGGCATAATTACAACATTATTATATCATATCGATAAAGTTGGTCATCCCGAGGCAAAAAATGGGCATTTTTGAGGGATATTTTTCGCAAACCTCTTAAAACGCCTTTACCGCAAAAGTGATTTTGAGTAAAGCGTTTTTCGAAATTTGTCAATTGATTGTCACAACTATGCAAAGCAAGACATATTTGAAGCGACTATAATCTAGACACCTGCAAGGGGAGAACGTTAGAGGGGGGGAAGAGCAAATGTCGTACGGACGTGTCCGCAAACCGGCCAGAAAAGCAAGCTACGGTACGACCGAGCACGATGTTGAAAAGAAGCGTACGAAGACCCTTCTGATATGTGCTCTGATCCTCATTGCGTGCGGCATCTTAGACGTAATCTTCCTCATCGGAATACTTGATTTATAAGCCTTTTCGAGCTGTCTCTGAACTGAGGCAGCTCATTTTTTGTGTTGTGTACCATGTCCTCGAAAATCCAGGCAAAACTCTCGGCGCCGCCTGGAATTTCGCCTGGAATTTGTAATAAGTCTGTTTTGAACGGCAGAATGAACGGCGCCGCCGTATGTTTTGCCGCATGTTTGGTCCGAAAACGGCATTTTGAACGGCAGAATGAACGGCGCCGCCGTATGTTTTGCCGCATGTTTGGCCCGAAAACGGTGTTTTGAACGGCAGAATGAACGGCGCCGCCGCATGTTTTGCCGCATGTTTGGCCCGAAAACGGCCTTTTGAACGGCAAAATGAACGGCGCTGCCGCCAAATTTGCCGCCCATTTGCCCTCACGCAGCCAATTACAAACCAAAAAGGACATTTACCCGAAGAAAATTGCAAAAAGCACCCCTCTCGTATATACTTACACCCGTAATATTATTAATAATATAGGGAGCATAATATGAGAGTTTCCGAACTTTTTTTGGCTACACAGAGAGAAATACCTGCAGATGCAGAGATTCCTTCACACAGACTGATGCTCAGAGCGGGACTTATCCGCAAGATGGCATCCGGCGTTTATTCCTTCATGCCCATGGGCTACCGCACTTACAGAAAGGTTGAGGCAGTCATCAGGGAAGAGATGGACAAGGCAGGAGCACAGGAGCTCATCATGCCGGCACTTCTTCCTGCTGAGGCATACCAGGGTTCAGGCAGATGGGAGAAGTTCGGCCCCGAGATGTTCAGACTTACAGACAGAGGCGGCAGATCTTTCTGCTTAGGCCCCACACACGAGGAGCCTTTCACAGAGGCTGTAAGAGATTCGATCAGATCTTACAAGCAGCTCCCTGTAACTCTTTATCAGATCCAGCACAAGTACAGAGATGAGAAGCGCCCGAGATTCGGCGTTATCCGTGCACGTGAGTTCGTCATGAAGGATGCTTATTCCTTTGACGTTGACGAGGCAGGCCTCGACATCTCCTATAAGAAGATGTATGACGCTTACCGTGCTATCTTCGACAGACTCGGTCTGGACTACACGATCGTTGACGCTGACTCAGGCGCAATGGGCGGTTCCGGTTCACAGGAGTTCATGGTCAAGAGTGAAGTAGGCGAGGACGCTATCTGCTTCTGCGACGAGTGCGGATATGCAGCTAACGAAGAGAAGGCAGGCTGGACAAGAGGCGCTGCTGATACAGCTGAAGAGCTCGCTATTGAGAAGATCCACACACCTGACGTAAAGACTATCGAAGAGCTCTGCGGCTATCTTAACTGCGGACCTGATGCTTTCGTTAAGACGATCCTTTATAACATTGATGGTAAGTTCGTTGCTGCTATGTGCAGGGGCGACAGAGATATCAATGAGACAAAGCTCGGCAACCTCTACGATGCAACAGAGATGGAGCTTGCAGCATTTGCTGACGTTGAGATGATCACAGGTGCCAAGGTCGGCTTCGCAGGTCCTGTAGGACTTAAGCAGAAGATCGACATCGTTGTTGACCCCGAAGTTACAGGCATGAAGAACTTCGTAGTCGGCGCTTGCGAATCTGACTACCACTTCAAGAACGTTAATATCGGCAGAGATTTTGAAGCTGATAAGGTTGCAGATATTACTAACGCAAAGGAAGGCGATATCTGCCCGAAGTGCGGCAAGGGCAAGCTCGGAATGGCCCGTGGCGTTGAGGTTGGACACATCTTCAAGCTCGGCACAAAGTATTCCGATGCATTGGGCTGCATCTATCTTGATAACAACGGCAAGGAACACAGCATGGTAATGGGATGCTACGGCATCGGCGTTTCGAGAGTTCTTGCTGCGATCATTGAGCAGTATCACGATGACGACGGAATCATCTGGCCTTCTATCGTTGCACCTTACAAGATCATCGTTGTTCCTACAAAGGCTAACGACGAAGAGATCATGAACGTTGCTAACAAGATCTACGACGATCTTACAGCTTCCGGCTGTGAAGTTCTTATCGACGATCGAAATGAGCGTCCGGGCGTTAAGTTCAAGGACGCAGACCTCCTCGGCATCCCGCTCAGAATTACTGTCGGCAGAAGAGCCGGCGAGGGCATCGTTGAAGTAAAGAGAAGAGATTCTGCTGATACAGCAGAGATCACAGTTGACGAAGCAATCAATCTCGCTAAGGAGATCTGATCATGATCTCCAGGGTAATCTTATCCTTAGTGCTCTGCACTGCAATTACCCTTGGATCTTTTCCCGTTGCGGGAAAGCAGGAGACTTTTGCGCCTGCATCTTATGATTCTTACGAGATAACACTGGTTGATGGTGGACTATTAAAAATGCGCCTGCTCAGCGGGCGCATTGTTTTTGATTCAAGCGAGAATCAGAAATACTATGTCACGCTCTCAAAGGCAAAGAATAAAAGGCTTGTAAAGACTTTCACGGTAAGCGGCGGAACATTCGATGTCGATGTTGCAAACCTCATGGATGAGAACGTTCTCTATAATGTCACTATCGCTTACGAAGCGTACGGAATGAGTGTCGACAACGGCGACAACCTGATCTTCAGGCGCGGAAACAATATCTATTTCTGGAAGTCTGCCAATTATGAATATAACCTTGAGACCTCTAAGGAACTCTGGACAGACGAGCAGTCCTTGAAGGAGTGCCTGGAGCCCCAGAATGATATCGAATGCGACGACCCTGTTCTTATCGGTTATTCGAACCGCATATGTGAAGGTGCAAAGGATGACTGGGAGAAGGTATTCCGCATTTACAAGTTCATTTCGAGCGAGATGGCTTATGACAAGAAATCCGCAGACGATTATGCTTCCGGTTATCAGGACAGCGCAGTGGATGTTATAAGAAGCGGCAAGGCCATATGCGAAGGCTTTTCCAATGCTTTTGTTGCGCTTTGCAGGGCACAGGGAATTCCTGCAGTCGTAGAGTTTGGTATTGGCTTCTCGGAATATAAGGAGATAACAGAAAGAGTCCCTACTGAATTTGATTATGCGGACCACGCGTGGGCTGCAGTCTTTCTCGGAGGCAAGTGGCTCTTTGTCGATCCCACTTATGACATGTCGAGATATTACTATGGTCCCAACGACATAAGGGTTTACGATGAGTCGACGAAGTTCTATCTTCTGTCGCTCGAAGCATTTTCGAACGATCACAGGATATACGATGCGGACACGAGGCACGGGGTTCCGACGGCAGGCTACTGCGGCTATGGTACGAAGAATGCCCAGTTCGAGATCACCAGAGACGGCGTCTGCCATATCACGGGTTACGGAACGATCAAGATGCCTGCAGGCGTTACGGGATTCAGCAAGGTTGTTTTCGAAGAGGGAAGTGAGATTACCGCGATCGCGAAAAACTGCTTCCGCGACAACGACCTTCTTACAACTGTCGTGCTTCCTGATACCGTGACCAGGATCGGTGATTATGCTTTCGCAACATGCGAAGACCTGCAGTATGTTTATATTCCTAAAAACGTCGAAAACATCGGAACGATGGCATTTTACGGGTGTGACGAGCTTAGCTATATCAGTATTCCCCACATGTGCAAGGAAATAGGTGATGAAGCTTTTGAAGCGTGTCCAAGGCTTTATATCGTAGTCCCGCATTTTAAGTCGGGCTTCTGCGATAAATACAAGCAGCAGCCGATGCATGTCGAATACAGAACATGATATAGCGTAAAGAATAAGGGAGAGATTTATGGCTTATATTGAATTCAGGGACGTTAAGAAGATCTACAAGACAGGCTCGGTAAATGTTACCGCGCTTGACGGCTGTGACTTCTTTA
This sequence comes from Oscillospiraceae bacterium, assembly GCA_902782235.1. Classification (GTDB taxonomy): domain Bacteria; phylum Bacillota; class Clostridia; order Saccharofermentanales; family Saccharofermentanaceae; genus Saccharofermentans. Next base: position 11,248 of record CACZML010000020.1, on the reverse strand, counting down.
TCGAGAAGGGCGAGCTCTGCGTAATCGTCGGCCAGTCCGGCGCCGGCAAGACCACACTCCTCAATATCCTTGGCGGAATGGACAGACTCACGTCCGGTGAGGTTTTCCTTGACGGCAATGAGATATCCAGGCTCAATTCCAACGAACTTGCGTTGTTCAGAAGACAGAACGTCGGATTCGTTTTCCAGTTCTATAACCTGATCCCGAACCTCACTGCATATGAGAATGTCGAGATGGCAGCGCAGCTCGTAAAAGACCCCATAAGCTGCGATCTTCTCATGAACGAAGTGGGTCTTTCTGAACGTAAGAATAACTTCCCTGCGCAGCTCTCGGGCGGCGAACAGCAGAGAGTCGCTATCGCAAGAGCTATTGCGAAGAACCCGAAGCTGCTTCTGTGCGATGAGCCGACGGGCGCTCTGGACTATCAGACAGGTAAAGCAATCTTAAAGCTTCTTCAGTCACTCAGCACCGAGAAGGGCATGACTGTGGTAATCATCACGCACAACTCCGCACTTACCGCGATGGCTGACAGGGTCATCAAGGTCAAGAACGGCAAGATCACGAGCAATATCGTTAACGAGAATCCCGTAAACGTAGAAAAGATCGAATGGTAATGAAGCCTTACGCGAAAACGATCTTAAGATCGATCAGAATGACGCTTCCCAGATTTATCGCGATTTTCGCGATAATCGCATTGGGCGTGGGCTTTTTCGCAGGCCTCAAAGTAACTACTCCGTCATTCGTCCATACGGCTGATGTCTACACAAATGAGTATGCGATGTTCGACTTCAAATTCCTGTCGACCATAGGCTTTGAACAGGAAGACATCGACGAGATCGCCAAGCGCACGAACTGCATCGTTGAAGGCTCGTATACTGCTGACTGCGCGGCATTCCTGGGCGATACCGTGAGCGCCGACACAGTGCGTTTCTTATCTATCACCAAAAACGTAAACAAGCTCAAGCTCGAGAGCGGCCGTATGCCCGAAAAGCCCGACGAGATCGTCATTGACGGCTACAAGGTCTCTTCTGCGCGTATAGGTGACAAGCTTATCATCGCGGATGAGACGAGCGAGAGTGCCCGCAATATGTTCAAGTACAAAGAGTACACGGTCGTCGGAACTGCAAGAACGCCCGTATACATGAACTTCCAGAGGGGCACATCCGACGAGGGTTCAGGCACCGTCTCATATTTTGTCTGCGCGCTCCCCGAAGCCTTTGACTCCGAGTATTACACTGAGGCATATCTTTACGCGAACACAGGCCTTTACATCTACTCTGATGAGTATAAGGAATGGGCAAAAGGAGCCGAATCCCGGTACGGCGATATCGTTGATGACGTTATTGGCAAAAGGTTCGAAAAGCTCCTCAAGGACGAATACCAGAAGCTTTATGACGGCTTCGATGAATTCAACGAGGAGATCGGCGATGCATGGGACGAGATCGCTGACGGTCAGAAGGAACTGGACGACGGTAAGAAGGAACTCGAAGATGCCCAGAAAGAGATCAACGACAACCGCAAAAAGCTTGCCGATGCCAAGAAGACTCTGGACAGTTCCTCGAAAAAGCTGAAGGACGCAAACAAAGAACTAACATCTGCAAAGGTGTTGCTCAATGCCGGCAAATCCCAGCTCGACAAGGGCAAGAAGGAGCTTGACGGCTACAAGTCCCAGTTAGACGCAGGCCAGAAGGCAATTGACGATGCAAGATCACAACTTGCCACTGCAAGAACGCAGACCGCGGATGGAATAAGAGATCTCAGGAACAATATCCCCCAACTTGAGTCTTCGATATCTTCTGTCCAGGCAGGAATCACTAATTATGAGGAGAGCCTTGCTAATGAGACTGATCCTGATGAGATCGCAAGATTAGAAGAACTCATTGAGGAACAGAAAAAGAAAAAAGCCGATCTGGAGAAAAAACTCTCTGAAGCCAGATCAAAACTCTCTGAACTGGAGCAGCTCCAGGGCACATTTGACGGCCAGGAAGCACAGATCGATGCGCAGCAGGAACAGTTAAATGCGCAGGTCTCTGCCTATAACGACAGCCTGGCCAAGTATCAGACTGAGAAAGCCAAGTACGACAAGAGTCTTGAACAATACAACAAGGGCAAGGCCGAGTACGACGACGGCATGAAAAAATACAACGACGGCCTCAAAAAATACAAGGACGGCGTTAAGAAATTAGATGACGCGCAGAAGGAAGTCGACGACGGCTGGAAAGAATACCACGACGGTGTTTTCGAGCTCTGGAGAGGTTATTCGGAATTCTCATACGCTGCCGATACGACATTCAGATCAGAGCTCGTCTACGGTTACGTCCTGCTCGACGCCGTTGATCCGCCGGACACATATACGTTAGGCCGTGACAAGAACACCGGATATGTATGCTTCGACAACGATTCCAAGATCGTTGACGGCATCGCTGCGGTATTCCCGATATTCTTTTTCGCGATCGCCGCACTCGTATGCTCCACAACGATGAGCAGAATGGTCAGCGACGAACGTGGCATCATCGGAACTATGAGAGCTTTGGGCTTTACTGACACCGCGATCGTAATGAAATATGCCATCTACGCGGGCTCTGCTTCCGTGCTCGGAGGCGTGCTCGGATTCCTGGGCGGCACCAAGCTCTTCCCGGCGGTCATCTGGGAAGTCTATGCGATGATGTACGGCTTTACGACATTAGAGTTTGCCACCAGCGTGCCTTTGTTTATATTGTCTCTGGGCGTTGCCCTTATCTGCACGGTTGGCGTATCTGTCGTAACCGCAATGTCCGCGCTGACAGGCATGCCTGCTGAACTCATAAGACCTAAGGCACCGCTCCCGGGCAAGCGCATTCTGCTCGAGCGCATCGGCTTTATCTGGACCAGGATGAAGTTCCTCCACAAGGTTTCCGCGCGCAACGTCTTCCGCTTCAAGAAGAGAATGTGGATGATGATCATCGGCATCGCCGGCTGCACCGCGCTGCTCCTTACCGCTTTCGGCCTCTACGATTCGATCTGCAACGTCGTCAACATCCAGTACGACGACATCATGAAATACGACCTCCAGGTCATGTTTGACGACAAGTACAGACAGTATGAACTGGAAGATGCCGCAAATGCAGCGCTTGCCGGCTCCGGTATCAACTACGAATATGCCATCGTCAAAGACGATCAGGCTAAGAACAACGGCTCAGGCTACGTCCGCGATCTCGAAATGTTCATCTCCGACGACCCGAACACCTCGTTGATCTTCGGTCTTACCGACCTGAAGACAGGTGAGGCCCTGCCGTGGCCCGCTGACGGCGAAGTCGCTGTATCAGGCAAGCTCGCTGAGAAAAACAATGTAAAGGCCGGCGACACCATAACCCTGCTCTACGGCGACGACGAGCACGAAGTAAAGCTCAAGGTCGGTTCAGTCTTCACGAACTACACATTCCACTATGTCATGATGACTCCCGCGACCTATAGGGAGGCCTTCGGCAAGCCTTACACACCTGAGACGATCCTCGTAAAGACGGAGACCAAGACCTCCGCCGATTCCTACAAGGTCGCTTCATACCTCACTGACAACTACAACATCAAGACCTGGTCTTCCACGAACGACTCCAGAGAGAGCTTCGCCAAGACCATGGAACGAATGAATTACGTAATCGTTCTTGTTATCGCCTGTGCGGCAGCTCTTGCATTCATCGTGCTGTTCAACCTCAACAACATCAACATCACCGAACGTATAAGAGAGATTGCTACACTGAAAGTCATGGGCTTCAACAAAGTCGAGACCGGTGCCTACGTCACGCGTGAGAACGTGATCCTCGTCCTGCTCGGCTTTATCGTCGGACTCCCGCTGGGCTTCCTTTTACACCGCTATGTAATGGCCCAGATCGCAATGGACATGGTCACTTACCAGGTAAGGATCGTGCCGTTGAGCTATCTATACTCACTTGCGTTCGTCCTGCTGTTCTCCACGATCGTAAACCTCATCATGCGCGCCAAGATCGAGAAGATCGACATGGCCGAGTCGCTGAAGAGCGCGGAGTAAGTGAGGTTGTCTGAAGGATTTACGGTCTAAACGAGTGTTTTCGAAAATTAGTACGTAATTTGCATGGGTTTAACAGCGCTCGCCGATTAGATTTACGGACTAAACGAGTGTTTTCGAAAATTAGTACGTAATTTGCATGGGTTTAACAGCGCTCACCAGTTAGATTTACGGACTAAATGAGTGTTTTCGAAAATTAGTACGTAATTTGCATGGATTTAACGGCGCTCGCCAGATAGATTTACGGACCAAATGAGTGTTTTCGAAAATTAGTCCGTAAACGAGTGTTCATACAGCATTCATACATAGAATTCCCAATAAAAAAGCTGCCCTTGGGGCAGCCTGTAAGCAACGAATCAATAAGGCAATTATTCTTCGTTTTCGCCGTTCATCCAGCTCTGGTGGTAGTTGCGTCTTCTGTATTCCTCAGGTGTAAGCCCCGTGGACTTCTTGAAGACCTGGATGAAGTGGGACTGTGAGGAGAATCCCAGGTAGTTTGCGATCGTCAATGAGGACTCATCCAGGTGGCGAAGCATGTTGCAGGCGACGTTGATCTTCTGGTCTCTGATGTAGCGGCTTAATGTGATGCCCATTTCCTGCTTGAAGAGCTTGGAAAGGTAGCTGGAATTAAGCGAGAGGGAGTCGGCGATGGATTCGACTGTCAGGTTCTCCTGGATGTGGGACCTGATGTAGTCGATGGCAACGACGATGTGGCGTGAAACGACGCGGTTCTTGGAAAGGTCGCTCATCTTCCTGCAGTATGAGCGGAGCATGTCGTTCTGGTAGCCGTAGACTTCATCGATGCTGGCTGCGGAGTCGATTAACTCGATATAGATGTCGCTTAAGTTATAGGCAACGGAGATCTCAAGGCCTGCCTCGATGCAGAAACGGCTGACGAGGGCTGTGAGGATGACCGTGTGATACTTGACGTTTCTGAGCTTGTCGGAGCTTAATACGCCGAGAGTCTGGGTGGAGCCAATGGTCTTAAGGGCTTCGTCGAGGCGGGCCATGTTGCCGCTTGCTACTAATTCATAGAAACTGATCTCGTGATTATAAGCTTCCTGGCGGTTGCCGGATTCGCCTTCGTCCATCAGTCTTTTGGCCAATTCCTTATCGATATTCATATAAAAACCTCGTAATTGTCAATAAGAATTCAAAATGTCAAATCTATCATAAAAATTGTATATTTCTTTTCAGGCCGTGTAAAGCATATACATTTGACAGGAAATAGATAATTGTTACAAAGTCGCAGAATAAGGCGTTTAGAGCGAAAATCTTATTGAGTTATTTCCTGAAAAGTAATAAAATTTTTAAGATAGTAAAAGTGGAGGTGTGTGCATTTATGACTGATGAACTTAAAGACATAATCTATGCCGATTTGTTCAGATACACCGGTAATGCACGTCGCTACAAGAACATCTACGCATGCTATCTCGAAGAGAGAAGATCTTCTCCGGAGTTCAGCTACATAAGCGTTATGAGACGTACCCGTTACTATGCTGACCAGGTCAAGAAGTATGACGGAATAAGGAAGAAGATCTACCAGATCAAGTTCGGAGTCAGCAATTACAGACTCGACAGACTGAGCCGCAAGTATCATTTCCAGATCCCTTATGACACTGATATCGGCAAGGGTTTTTATCTTGCCCATTTCGGACGTGTCATCATTCACCCGAAGAGCGTTATCGGACATAACGTTAATGTCTCGACAGGTGTAGTTATCGGTACCCAGTTCAGAGGTAAGAGGAAGGGTTCTCCTCATATCGGCAACTATGTCTGGATCGGTGCAAATGCGGTTATCGTTGGTAATATCAGAATCGGCAACAACGTCCTTATCGCGCCCGGCGCGTATGTTAACTTCGACGTACCGGACGGTTCTATCGTAATCGGCAATCCCGGTCTCATCAGAAGGTCACCCGGCGCTACGCTCAACTATATCAACAATACGATCCTCTTCGACGAATATAATGTTCGTTCTGACGGAGTCAAACAGTGGTAAATCCTTCATTCTATGTAAACAACAGAGAACGTTTTGCCGCCGCGCTGCCGGATTGCACCGCGGCTTTACTTTTCTCAGGCGAAGAAAAGCATATGTCTCTGGATTCTGACTACAGATTTTTCCCGGACCGCAACTTTTACTACCTGACAGGATTAGAGCGTCCGGGCTTTGTCCTCGTGATCGAAAAGCAGGACGGCAACATATCCTCCAAGCTTTATGCCCCCGCACACGATTCCATGAAGGAGCGCTGGCACGGCAAACGCATGGATTTTGCCGATATTGCAGAGATTGCAGGGCTTTCCATAGAAGATGTTCTCGATCTTGAGAAGTACGAGGAGAAAGAGTACGAGCTCATCAGAAATACGGACATTAATATCTTCCTTGACAGTACGTCCGTTATGAATAAGCCCAAGGAGCTTAAGAAGCAGATCGAAAAGGACGGCCGTAAGGCATCAGATCTCTCTGAGATCACAACGCCTCTTAGAATGATCAAGTCACAGCACGAGATCGATTCGATAAAGGAAGCGGCAAAGATCACTGAAGAAGCAATAGAAGAGATGAAAAAGCTCATAAAGCCGGGCGTTTCCGAGTATGAGCTCTACTTAAAGCTTGAATATGAGATGGCTAAGAGAAGCTCTATGGCATTTGCCTTTGAGACCATCGTCTCATGCGGAAAGAATGCTTTCTACCTGCACCATTCAGATCCCGAGCGTGACGGCGACGGAATCGCTAAGGAAGGCTCTATTATCCAGATCGACTGCGGTGCCAGGATGAACGGGTGCTGCGCGGATATCTCGAGAGTGTTCTTCGTCGGAAAACCTGAAGGCGAGAATGATAAGAGAGTCCTGCTTTTGGGACTGATTCAGGAATTAAGGAAAGCTGCTTTTGGCTTTATAGCACCGGGAAAAACTTTTGCCGGGCTTAATTCACAAATGTATGACATAACCGGCAAATGGCTTGCAGGACAAGGCTTAATACCCGATAATTTTACAAATGAGGATGTAAAATGCTACTACTGGCACAATACGTCCCATTATCTTGGAATGGACGTTCATGACGTCGGTCCGAGAGACAAGGAATTTGAGGCGGGTAATTGTCTTGCTGTCGAGCCCGGTGTTTATATACCTGAATGGGACATCGGCTTCAGGATCGAGGATGATTGCCTTGTTACGGAAAATGGCTGTCAGCTCCTGAGTTCCGGGTGTGACAGCCCGGAGGGCATAATTGTCGGATAATGGATCTGGTGTTACCGCTATTCTCATTGCGGTTCTTATAGTTCTTGTATTGATCCTCGTGGGGGGAGTGCTTTTCGCGCTGTTCCTTTCTTTCTCCGACAAGGTTTTTAAGAAGCTGTTCAAGAGACCGAAGCCGCTTCCGCAGGTCGACAGATCCCCTAAGAAGATCGACAGAAGCACCATCATCGGACGCGGCAAGAACTGGTTCTATACGTTCCATAACGAGTGGCTCGGCGTAAGGACAACGACCTTCGACGGATGCCAGCTCTCAGGCTATTACAGGCCTTCTTCAGACAGGACATGCCGCAATATGGTCATCCTGGTCCACGGATACGACGAATCCCCTGCGGAGATGGCCGCATATGCGCGTCTCATGATGCGCAAGGTACAGTGCCACTGCCTTATCACCCATATGAGGGCGCACGGCATGAGCGGCGGCAAGAACTTCACGTGGGGTCTTATGGAGAGCGTCGATCTCGACAACTGGTTTTCATTTACAAAGAGACGTCTGGGCAATAACTGCCGCATCTATCTGGTCGCGAGGGGTGCGGGTGCTACCGCATGCCTTCTTGCTGCACAGCAGAAGGGCTTTGACGAGTGCGTCTGCGGCATTATCGCAGATTCGCCGATGGCTTCGCTCTCGGGCTTTCTGAGAGCCACGCTGCCCCAGAGCACAAAGCTTAATCCTGACTGGATAATCGGACAGATCAGAAGAGAAGCACAGCACAAGTTCGGATTCGACATCAACCGCTGTGACTGCGCCGTACACGCAAGCTCTATCAAGGTTCCTGTCCTGATATTCCAGGGCGGTGAGGACGATATTACGCCGCCTTCAGGCTCGCGTGAGCTGTACGATAACTTAAGATCGAGAAAGAGAATGGTCATCGTAAACAACGCCAAGCACATGGAATGCTATGAGAAATCTCAGGCTATGTACGAGCGCGAAGTGCAGAAGTTTATTGAGTCTTGTGTAGTAAGACTTGTAAAGATTGGACGTCTGTAAGATAAATTTAGTTATTTTTCTATTATAAGAATTCCCCAAAAGGTGATATAACCTTCTAGTTTGCTTTTGTGGTTTTGAAAAAGACTTAGATTGGGAATTCATGAGCGCAGCATTGATCAAGAAAGAATCCATGACTGAGGGAAGCCTTTGGAATAAGATCCTTGGGTTTGCTTTTCCTTTGGCAATGACAGGAATCCTGCAACAGGCTTTCAACGCGGCTGATATTGCAGTCGTCGGAAACTTCACGGGCGAACTCGGTGAGGCCTGCATGGCTGCGGTTGGCGCGAACACACCTATTATTAATTTCATAATCAACGGTTTTCTCGGTATCTCGCTCGGAACAAACGTCGTCATCGCAAATGCAGTAGGAAGCAAGGATGACGAGACAGTTCAGAACACGGAAGAGGCCATAGAGGAGATTGAGGCCGGTAAGGATACATTGTCAGCCATGCCGTTCATTGTACCCAAAGGCATAGACCTGACAATGTATACCAATCTGTCTGAAATCAATTTCAATGATCATCTTTTCAATAATGTAGGCGGAGATGTCACTATCAAGGACGGAGTTGCAATACTCCAGGAGTTGGGATTCTCATCCGATGCGGCCGAGATGCAGCTGACAGCCATATACCGGACCCCCTCACCCCAGGATGATCCGTTCATTGAACTTGATTTCCATCTGCTTGACATTGAGATTGATGAGTTGATTGACCTCATACCATCTGTTGACTCAATCGTTCCTATGTTGAAGGCATTCAGCGGTCAGGCCAATTTCCATCTGGCAGCCGAAACATTCCTCAAAGACAATACTCCTATCATGTCCACCCTGCTTGGTGCAGCGGCTATCGACGGCAAGAACCTGGTGCTTCTTGACAATGAGGTATTTGACGGCATCAAGCGCAAACTGCTGATGAGCAAGAATGCCCAGAACGTAATTGACAGCATTGACGTACAGATGCAGGTAATTCGCAACAGGGTTACTCTATATCCGTCCAGGGTACATATGGACAGGTATACCGCCATCATAGACGGTCGTCACTTCATCAACAAGGACCTTGACTGCAAGTATACAGTCTCACTCATTGACTCACCGCTCCCCATCTCCCTGGGAGTCAGCATAAGCGGTTCTATCAATGATATAGCCGAGAGCCCCATTAAGCACATCCGTCTTGTAAGGCCGCAATACAACAAGTTGTACATACCGGACAAACAGTCCAGAACCGATGAGATTATAATGGAACTCAAGAACAATATTCAGGATGTCCTGAGGAGCAACGTAAGATAATAAACTTAAGAAAGGCTTGTGATCGGAACCGCAAGCCTTTCTTATTTCCTTGATTATCAGGGATTATTTAAGTCCTGCAAGAGCTTGGGATATGTTTATCATGAAATCTCCCATAGTCTCCAGTTCCTGTATGAGGTCAAAGTAATAAACACCGGCAGTGTAGTCATATGATTTTACCTCCATGTTCTTGAGGTGTTCCTCACGCAGACGGTCACGCATATCGTTAATGGCGTCCTCGGCCTGATAAGCATTGGATATATCACTTACCTTAGGCATATTCAGGTTCTCGTTCATCACATCGTATGCCTTCTGCATTATGTCAAGCATCTCGTTGATACGCTCCAGCATCAGTTTGTCAAATACCTTGCCGTGGTCACGCTTGCGCTGCAGAAGACGGGAAATAGCCTCACCCGAATCCCCTAACGACTCCAGCTCACCTATTATCTTGAAATATGCCTTGACCTGCATGCGGGACTCATCCGATATGTCATTCTGGCTTACCTGATTAAGATATGTGGCTATCTCAAACTCAATACGGTCAGTAATCTCCTCATACTTGACAAGTTTTTGCCTGAACTCCTCAAATCCGTCAGACTCGGACTCCTTTATGGCCTGTCGTACATAACCGAACCCCTTTGTGCATATCTCGGCGTAGTGATTGATTTCCTTACGGGCCTCGGTGATGGACAACTCTGCCAGGTTGGCATTGCCCTTACCGATATATACCAGATGGAATACCTCTTTCTCCTCTTCCTTGTTGGGAACCATCTTCATGACAAGTTTCTCAAGCTGCGGGATGAACCATACAAGTATCAGGGTTGTAATAATATTGAAAAGGGAGTGTACTATTGCAACACTGTACGGCAGGCTGCTGGCCAGAACAGTCTGGCTTTTAAGGGCTTCACCCTCCAAACCTGTCTGTGACAGTATGCTGAAGTCGGCAGTCAGCGGATTGGGGAATCCCAGCCACTCCACAATCTGTGCGTTGAGCATCATATATGGGCGGAACAACGCAATCACCAGTATTGAACCGAACAGGTTGAATACCAGGTGTGCACGTGCAGTACGCTTGGAACTGACATTTGTCGATGTGGCGGCCAGGTTTGATGTGATTGTGGTACCGATATTCTCACCCAGGATGAATGCCACGGCATTAGGGAATGTAATGGCGCCCGATGCCAACAGCAACATGGTGATACTGGTAGCGGCAGCCGATGACTGCAGGCAGAATGTCATTACTGCACCTATTATTATAAAGAGTACAGTACTAAGGCCCATATCGGTAATAGGAGCCAGGAAGTTGCGTACCGGCTCACTGGAGAGCAAAGGATAAGAGGTATCCTTAAGCATGCTCAGACCCAGGAACAGGAATGCGAATCCTATCAGAAACAAGCCGAAATCCTTAGTCTTCTGCTTTTTGAAGAAAGAAGACAATACGAATCCCACGAAAATAAGCGGTATGGCGATGGCTCCCAGACTGAACGAGCCGTCCATGCTGACTGCAAACAGCCATGCCGTTACCGTAGTGCCGATGTTGGCACCCATAATCACACCGATGGCGCTCTTGAGTGTCATAAGTCCCGCATTCACGAAACTTACCAGCATAAGTGTCGTTGCGGTCGATGACTGTACCAGGACGGTCACCAAAAAACCGGTAAACAGGCATTTACCGGTATTTGAAGTCATCTTCTCAATAAAGGAACGC
>CACZML010000019.1 GCA_902782235.1 Oscillospiraceae bacterium | reverse complement strand
GCACCGAGTCTCTTTGCAGTAGCGATAGCCTGGAGACCTGCAACGCCAACGCCGATAACGAATACTCTTGCAGGATTGATAGTTCCTGCAGGCGTAACCATCATCGGAAGGATCTTGGGCATACGTGCTGCAGCGTTAAGAACTGCAACGTAGCCTGCGAGTGATGTCTGTGATGACTGAACGTCCATCTTCTGTGCGAGGGTCGTTCTGGGGATCATCTCGAGAGATACTGCCTGAATGTTGTTCTTGGCAAAACCATTGAGAAGATCTTTCTCATTGAAAGGATCCAGGAAGCTGATGTGAACCGTATCAGGGTTCATTCCGTCAGCAGAATCGGGCTTGAGGATCCTGACAACAATCTCGGCATCCTTCAGACCATCTTTCTCATCTGTGATGATCTTGGCGCCGGCTTGTTCGTAATCCGCATCTTTAAAGCCGCTCTTAAGACCTGCTCCGCTTACGACCGTGAACTCAAAGCCCATCCCGGTGAGCTTCTTGATGTCATCGGGGATAACGGCAACTCGGGTCTCGGCAGGCAGACTTTCCTTGCATACCAGAACTTTCTTCATTTGCATACCTCTTAATGACTAGGATTGTTGAGATAAAAACACTCTAACTTTCAAAGTATAAAACAAAGCCCCGCTGATTTAAAGAGCGGGGCTTTTAGTTAATTAAAATTTCATTTTTCTGACTTTTTGGGCTTGAGCCTTACTTGAAATACTCTTTGTAAAGGTCTTTAGTTCCGTCCTTGAGATCCTTTGTGAGGCGCTTGAAATCACGCTCATCCATCTTTGTGATCTCTGTGAAATTGCCGGGAACATTAGGTGTCGGGTCGTGTCTGTCGATTGTAACAGTCAGTTCGAGTGACTTGACGGAAGGAACTGATTCGCCCCTTGAGATGAGCTTTTCGAGCACGAAGATGTATCTGTCGCCCTTCTTATGGAGAGTACCCTTAACGCCTGACTCCCTGTCCTTCTGGTCTCTGAGCTTGAGTTCGAAGTCTCCGCCTCTCTTGTCCCACTCGATCTTGAGCTTGGACTCCTTGGTTGTTGTCTTGGATCTTCTTACAGTCGTCTCCTCGATCTCGATCTCAGCCTGATAGAGCTTGGAGCTGTCTTCCTTGACCTTATATTCGATGGAGTAGGCTGCGCCGTTCTTTTCCTCGTATTCGAAGCTGATCTCCTTGGACTTTGCGACATTCTTGCCGAGAACGAGGGAAGCTTCGTATTCCTTCCTGCCGAACTCAGCCTCTACATTGAGCTGCGCGAGTCTTCTGCCGGACTTGGTGATGTAGAAGTCGAAATTGATCTCAATTCCTGCATCTTCGAGCTTTTCAATGGAGTCCTCAAGGTCTTCCAGTTCATCGAAAAACTTGTCTACATACTCATCGGGATCGTCCCTGTAAGCGCCGTTGGAAGCAACGCGGAGCAGGAGCTTCTCGAGTGATTCGTCGCCGTTAGCATATTCGACGATGTCCTCTACGATCTGAGCGAGAGAATCCTCATCTACAGAAGCTGTAATTACCGTGCAGGGGATCTTGTCTCCGCCGACTGTAATAGTCTTGCTGGACCTCTTGACCTCTGAATACTTGATGAGCTTCTCAATGAAGATCTGTCTGTATCTTGCGGACATATTCTCTATATCACGCTGAAGGTTCTTATCGTTCTTAACGGTGTCCTTCATGTTCATGAAGTAGTCGTACTGGTCTTCTGTGAGCGAAAAATCTGAATCCTCATCAGGATCGAAAATAGAACCCGGGAGGTTCTTGGCGAGCTTCTTAAGATTTACGCCGTAAGTGCCGTCAACGAGCTGGGGAGCATTAAATGCAAATTTATCCTGGTTGTAAAGGACTCTTGCCTGAAGCACCTTGTCCTTATCCTCAGAAGCAGTCATCTCGAAAGCGCCCTTGAGCTTCTTGGCATCGGTATAGAGCTTTGCCTGAACCGTGATGTCTTCTTTTGCAAACTTGTCGAGATTAGCCGAAACCGCGATCGAACCGCCGTTTGCAACGTCATCAGCAACCGCAACAGCCTCGATCCTCTTGGCATCTGCTATCGTGTTCGCAGCAGCCCTAACGATCAATGCCTTAGGTGTGTTCGAGATAACAACGGAAACAATGATCAACGCGAGAACCGCAGCAGCTCCTACAGAACCGCCGATGATCAGGACTTTCTTATTCTTTTCCATGGAAAACCCCTCCACTCATCCAAATGTAAAAAAATTATAACACGATATCGAGCAGCTTGCTTGAGGGAGCAAGAGATTGGCAAAACGGCGCTTGCGCCGGGAGTGCCAAGAACGAGCTTCCTCATAAGCAAGGGTTGCGAGATGAGTATTATATCCGAGCGAAGCGAGGAGCTTATAACACGATATCGAGCAGCTTGCTTGCAAAGGGGAAATCGGCAAGAAACCTGCACGAAATTAAGGCAATTTCGGTTAGCACCCGGGTGGCCCGGTGGGGAGCAAAACGCCCGAAATGCAAGGGAAAGACGGGCATTTGAAAAGGCTCAAACGCTGTTTTGTCAAGAGTTCGTAACTTGAAAACCTTTGTTTTCGATATTATTATTAAATAGTAATGAGGGCTTTCTTCGGAAGGGCAGGTCCGAATGGACTTGGGGGGAAGCTCCACGATATGGGTTGTTATGACTGAGAATAGAGAAGAATTAAACAACGGGAACGGTCCCGATATTAAGACCCGATATGAATTCCTGATCGCAGGAATTGTTGTCGTGCTACTTTGTATTATCGCTTTTGCGACTTTCAAGATCACAAGCTATATGAATAATGCGCAGTCGACGGACAATACCGGAGTCTCTGCTGATGTGAGCGACGGAACGGTGCTTATCGAAGTTGAGATCAAGGAGACTGATCCGGATGCGACAGGCGATCCGACTGACCCTTCAGCTTCAGAGAACGACGAACCGGTGCCTACGATCAGCATCCATGACGATATCACGGTATTCATTATCACCAAGCAGGGCGAGGATTTCTTTAAGTCCAAAGAGGGAAGCCTCAAGCTCTATGCTGAGCCCAAGGAGACTGACGAGGACAGACCGGCGCTTATGGATTCCGTGTCTTTCCGCGTGCTGGGCTTTTCGAGAGACGGATGGGCTGCGATAGAATTTGGCGGCACGAGATATTACGTTAAGAGTTCTGATATAGAGCAGGCGAAGGCGCCTCAGAACGGGCTGGATTACAGTCCCGCGAAGGATACGCAGGCAATTAGATTCTTTAAGCCGGTTGAAGGTGAAGACGTTTATGTTGCAACGATGAATACTGTGGCGTTCAGTCTTCCCGATGTCCAGAGCAGCGGAAATAAGGTCAACCTCAAAGAGGGCGAGACCGTGAAGGTTCTTGCGGTGGGCGGCAACTGGTACAAGATCGACTATATGAATGCAGAGTATTATGTCCTCAGTTATTTAACGCCTAAGTCCGCTTATGCCGAATAGTCCGATTCACAAGCAGGATAAGATCACCAAGGTTTTGTATGAACACCCGTTTGTAATAACGGCGCTTCTCGTTCTGGTCGTGCTTATTGCGACCGGGATGCAGCTTACAAGCGGAGCTGCTGCCTGCACGGTTTCAGTCTGCGGATATCTGCTCATTACCGGCTACGGTATTTACCTTAAGCAGACGAAGAAGCTGACGCCTGAAGCATTGATCGTCCTGATCTTTGCGATGGGCTTTGTCTTAAGGCTCGGATATGTGCTCTATACGGATATTGCGACGAGGCAGAACGATGCCGGCATTTTCGAAGAGGGCAATTACAACTATTTCCACTCGGGATATATCCTTTACATAAGAGATCACCTGGCTCTGCCGGCGGGCGATGTCAGGCAGATGGGCGAGTATTACCACCCGCCGTTCCATCACTTTGTTTGCGCGGTATTCCTTAAGATCTACGAGCTTTTCCTGCCGAAGGGAACGCATAACTATGAGTCACTCCAGGCATTATCTCTGCTCTGGGCGAACCTATCTGCGATCGTGCTCTTTAAGGACATCAGGCTTATCGGCATTAAGCAGGAGAGTTGCCCGATTGTTGCGGCTTTGATCGCTGCTGCGCCGGTCTACACGCTCTTATCAGGCTCTATTAACAACGATAACCTGTCAGTTTTGCTGATGTTCACGGCTATCTATTTCGGTCTTAAGTGGTATAAGGAAGGCGGCTTTAAGAACATCATATTATCGGCGCTGGCAACGGGTTTTGGCATGATGACCAAGCTTGCGGTCGGCCTTATCGCGTTCTCCCTGGGTTTCCTTTTTATCGTTAAGCTCATAAAGGATCTGAAGGGCAGGAAAGAGGGGCTTAAGACCTTCTTAAATCTTGTTGTTTTCGGCGTGATCAGCGTTCCTTTGGGTCTCTGGTTTGAGATCAGGAACTACCTTAACTACAAGGTTCCGATCACTTACGTGCTGCTTTCTGACAATGTCTATCAGGATGTCAGCAGGTTTACTCCCATGCAGAGGATATTCGGTTTTTACGGGTTCCCGATCGAGGATTATTACATCAATCTCGGCTCTGACGGCCAGCAGGATTACAACATCTTCATCACCCTTATCAAGACTGGTCTGTTCGGTGAGGAGAACTGCAGGGATGACTTCACTATGAGCATTACGGGATATATCCTTCTGCTGGTTTTCCTTGTGGTAATTGCAGTTACCGTCGCAGGCATGATCTATACGATCCTGACGCTTAAGAAGAGGGATTCGTTCTGGGAAGACATCTCGATGGTGATAATGGCCGTATCACAGATCGTCTCGATTATTTCGTTTGCACTTAAATATCCGCATATCTGCTCGATCAATTTCAGGTTCGCGATGCCTCTGGCTCTCTGCGGCGCGGTATTTTTCGCGAGGATAAGCGGGATCAAGCTTAAGGGCAGCAACAAAGATCTCATTACGAAGATCACGGGAGTGATCGCCGCGGCGTTCTTCATCCTGGCAATACTCTTCTATACGATCCTTTGGACCTATGTCAAAGGCGAAGTTACTGTGGTTGATATAACATGGTGACGGGAAGCAAGGCGAAAACTGATTTCCGCGAAGTGGCGCAGGGCTTCGGCGTGTGCACCTTAGCAGTCCTGATCCTTTATCTGATAACCGGAATGCATGCCGTAAACATGAGAGAAGCGCATCTGTCCGCGCTCATGGCAATACTTACTGCAGCTTGTGCATTCTATGTTGCTTCTGCTTTTATTGGCACGAATAAGCGCTTTCTCTCACTGATATCAGCAATTCCCGCATTTGCTGTATACATGCTCGTTTTCAAGCTCTCTTTCGGCGCTGTGGGACGCAAGACACTGCCTTGCATTGAGATCATGGAAAGCGTGCTCTTCTGGGCGGGCACCGGCACGGTCGTTGTATCGGCATTGATCCTTGCATTTGGCCGCAAATTCACTTCAAAAGACCTCATTACCGCAGTGCTTGCTGCAGGCTTTATCCTGAGGTCTGTTATGGTTCTGTTCACGCCGCTTAATTTCTGGCAGCATGACGTATCGAGCTTCTCGCCTGACCAGGCAGGATTCCACGACACGTATATCCTTTATATCTACAACAATTTCACCATTCCCGACGTCGATGTCAGAAACTACGGACAGTTCTACCATCCGCCGCTTCATTACCTTGTGTCAGCGCTGTTTTTCAGGCTCCAGAACGTTCTGCCGGTGAAGTTTGCTTCTAACATCAACGGCCTGAAGATGCTTCCGATGCTCTGGACGTCTTATCTTGTCCTGTTCTCCAAAAAGATACTCGAACAGCTGAAGATTCAGGGAAAGGCGCTGGCCTTCTCACTTATGCTCATAGTTTTCTGTCCGCAGATGATCTTCCTGGCGATCCAGGTCAATAATGACGCACTCGCGCTAATGCTGTTTGTAAGCTCGATATTCCTTGCTTTTAAGTGGTATAACAAGCCCGAACTTACGACGGTCCTGCTCCTTGCAGTCAGCATCGGATGCGCCATGATGACCAAGCTCTCCATGGGTTTTGTAGCATTTCCCGTTGCATGGATCTTCATTGCAAGACTCATCAAAAACGGAAAGAAAAAGGCCGGTGAGCTGATTAAGCAGTTTGCGGCTTTTGCGCTTGTCGTATTCCCTCTGGGCATGTGGTTCCCGTTAAGAAATCTCATCTGCTACAACGTACCGTTAACTTATGTTTATGAGATAGATTCCTCGGCCAACATGGATGTCTGGATGTACTCGCCTGTTCAAAGGCTCTTTGTCCCTTCGAAGGAGATATTAAGTACGCCATATATCCGGCAGGGCGTGGAACATAATGATTTCAATATTTTCCTGGGTCTTATCAAGTCAGGTCTTTTCGATAACAGAGCATTCGAAAACAGTTACCTTACAGGAATTGCTTTTGCCATGGTGGCAGTTTCAGCGGTACTGATAATCGCAATCCTGGCCGTTGCCTTGGCTGGCGCTGCCGGAAGATTTAAGAGGTCAGGGAAGAAGGTCCTTGATAACACGGAAGGCATCTCTCTTTGGATACTTACTGCAGTTCTCATAATTTCCGAGACAGTATTCTGCTTCAAGCATCCTGTGGTATGCACAGAGGCGTTCAGATATATCGCTCCGGTGCTTGTCCCGGCTGCTTTTGCGGGCGGAAGCATAATGCAGGAAGACGGCAAAAAAGCAAAGGCAGCATCATGCTGCCTTAAGGTTCTGACCGTTATATTCGTTCTGCTGGTGATCTTGTTCTACGGACCGTTTGCCCAGTATGCACAGCCCTGGGAGCAGCTGATCAGAGGTTGATTTCCCCGTCTGATTCCTCGCCTGATTCAAGGCCGGCCGGTGTTCCGGGCCCCAAAGATCTTCCTGACAGGATCTCTCTCCAGTGTTTGCCCTCAAGTTCGTAGATCATTGCGACAGCGGCATTTATCTCTTCATCTGTTCCGTCGGAATCAACAAAAGCAAGAAGTCCTGCGATCCTTATCATGTCGGCTTCGATCGACTGCAGGAATTCACCGGGTGTTGTGATTACGTTGCCGACCTGGCTGTATGTGAAATCGACTGCGGCAAGAGGGTATATGAAGCTCTCACACTGGTCATCCAGAACCTTTGGCAGGATCGATACAAGTCCCGCTGCCACGTCTTCAGGGAGTCCTGCAATGAGGTCCCAGGTAAGCTCCACGGAACTGTTAGAATCGTTTTTGATGTATTCCAGAAGGTCGCCGTGCATCGCAAACTGTCTTACGAAGTCCTGTTCAAGGGGCGAGAAAACGCCGTCTGCAAGTGCAACAGACAGAAGGACACCCTGTAAGATCATGTCGAACTGGGCCAAAGTCAGCTCTGCGTCGTAATTGCTTCCTGTGACGCTTTGGAAAACGCTGTCCATCGCTCTTATCGTGGCTTCAGCGTGATCGTATGCCTCAGCTGCCTTATCCAGAATGTCCTGTCTGTCGAATTCAACCATATTGTTTCCTTTTATCTTTTAAGCATTTTTACGGCATCGCCGAAGCTTTCAGCCTTATCTGTCTGGAGAAGGATCTTTATCTTGGACATAGATGCACTGTCCCTTAAAGTGACGGGAACGATGGGATTATATTCCTTAAGTTTGTCCAGGATGTTCTGTCTCTTCCTTAAAAGTGCGTCGTGGTTTCTCCTGTCGAGCTCCTGCTGTTGATTTCTGCGGATCACGGAATCGTATTCAGTCCTGTTATATTCTTCTCTTAAACGTACTGCCCTTACACCTCCGATAATGAGGAGAATGGGAATCGCAATAAGACCTAAGGCCAGGAAAAACAAAGCCGCTTCAGGTGATGAATAAGCACAGATCGAAGCGATAACGTAACCAATGGTAAAAGCTATTGCTGCATATATGAGGAAGGGCCAGAAGAATTTAAATGCAGCATGCTGCTTCGGGGTGTTCCCAACCTGCAAACACAGGCGGGACTTGACGTCCTCGATCTCCCTTGTGACCCTTTCGAGCGATTTATATTCCGAAAAGAGCTTATCGGCAAGCGCTATGCTCTCTTCCTTTGATTCAGGGGCTGCCATGGGTTCTTCCACGGTGACAGTCTCATTTTTGGCTCCACACTTGGGGCAGAATAAGTCGTCATCCTTGAGTTCACGTCCGCAGCTAATGCAAAAAGCCATAAAATGTACCCCCTTTAAGAAAATCTTTTTCATTATAGCATGAAGCAAACTCCCGACGGTATATGGGATGTGTTATAATCCTTTAGTTAAAAACATTAAAAGGGAGCTCCAGTGATTATGGGACTTTTCGGAAAGAAAAAAGAGCAGAACAACGTACCTGCTGAGAACAAGACAAATAACAGCGTCTCTGATGAGATGAAGATAATCCTTGCCGCACGCGAGGAGGATAAACAGGAGAAGATCGCCAGGGCCGAAGAAAGACAGCAGGCTCAGGAAGCAGCCTCCAAAGAGGAACTCTTCAAGGAAGAGCAGGCCAGCCAGGCAGCCGAGAGGATCGTCAACGGTGACGTTATCCCCAAGGGCATGACCTTCTACATGATCTGCGACGAGATTCCTTACGGTTCCATTCCGGAGAAGGAAGGCAATATCATCATCAGAGGTAATGTCAGAGGTACCGTTAAGAATGACAGCGACGTTTTCCTTTATCAGGGCGCCGGCGGCAGGTTCAAGGTAAGGATCGAGAAGATCAGGAGCGACAACAGAGAGTTTGTTGATGAGATCACTAACGCCAGAGCCGAGATCGAGATCACAAGAGGCGATATCCCGCTTCCGACAGATCCTGATGCCGATGCATCAAGACCCGTCGACAGATTTGCGGTACTTACAAATGCCATCGGCATCGAAGATACGAATGATCCTGCCTGCAAGGGCCTGGCAAGCGTAGGCAACCCGAGAACAATCGCACTGCTCTGCGAATACGGCAAGTTCAGCGAGGAAGATATGTATTTCTCTTATGTTATGGATTCACTCATGACATCAGAGTTCGTAACTCCCGCAAAGATCAGCCCTGCCAGGAACGGCAAGAGTTCTGTCGGCTTTATCGGCGTAAGCCCCAGGAATGCTCCGAATAAGTCTTTCCTTCCTGTTTTCACGGATAACAGACTCTGCATCAAGGCTATCAAGAACGGCTTTGCAAGACAGGGCGGTCCTGACCAGCGCATTACTTTGAGCTTTGCACAGGTCGCAGCAGTAGCAAGAGACGATCATCACGACGGCTTCCTCGTTAATCCGGGCGGACCTGTTACGATCACCATCCCGAAGGATCTTATCGACAAGATGGTCACAACGGAGATCTTCCGCGAGAGATTCGGCGCAGGCGCAGGAGATAATGCATCTTTTGCTCTTGGCGGAACAGGCAACCGTTCACTTGATAACTTCATCGCAAACGGCGGTCCTGAGATCCCGGGCATGCAGAAGATCATGATCAACAATCCTACGAACACGCCTGAGTTCATAGCTATCGAGAATGCGGTAAAGAAATACTGCGGTGCTCATGCAGCAATCGCAAAGGTTCTTATCCTTATCATCACACCTGTCGAAAACAAGAACGACAAGTCATATCTCTGCATCATGGATTGTCCCGACGGACCGTTCCAGGCAGAGTGCCAGGGACTCGCGAATGCGATCAAGCCTTATCTCAAGGGCATCAAGAAGATCCAGTTCCAGCAGTTCTCCAAGATGAGCAAGGACGGATTCCCGGAAAAGGTACAGTGGTTATACTCAAAACTCCCCCAGTAAGGGCGTTTTGTTAACATATAAAGCAACACGAAAATAAAGGAATAAGGGGTTTTCGCGCTGCGTGGAAATATTGCAGATTCTGATGAATTAACCAGGATTTTCCTAATAATTCACAGATTTTGTAAAGAAAGTTCACTATGCGCGTGTTAGAATTTCGGCATGCTACAAATAAGGGATATACACAAGGAATATAAGACAGGAAGCCTCGTTCAGAAGGCTTTGGACGGAGTGTCTCTGAATCTCAGGGACAACGAATTCGTTGCTATCTTAGGACCTTCAGGTTCAGGCAAGACGACACTTCTTAACATCATCGGAGGCCTTGACCGTTACGATAACGGTGACCTCATCATCAACGGCGTTTCGACCAAGCGTTATAAGGACAGGGACTGGGATTCATACAGAAACCACACGATCGGCTTCGTATTCCAGAGCTATAACCTGATCCCTCACCAGACTGTTCTCTCGAACGTCGAGCTCGCACTTACGATCTCCGGAATCTCCGGCAAGGAGAGAAGGCAGAAGGCGCTTGACGCTCTGGACAAGGTCGGTCTCAGGGAGCAGGCACACAAGAAGCCTAACCAGATGTCAGGCGGACAGATGCAGAGAGTCGCTATTGCGAGAGCTCTCGTTAACGACCCTGATATCCTTCTTGCGGACGAGCCTACGGGCGCTCTTGATACAGAGACCAGTATCCAGGTCATGGATCTTCTTAAAGAGGTCGCAAAAGACCGTCTGGTCGTCATGGTCACGCATAACCCTGAGCTCGCCGAAGAATACGCTACAAGAATCGTTAAGCTCAAAGACGGTAAGATCACTGCTGACAGCGATCCGTTCGAACCTGAGCTCAAAGAAGACGCTTTAACACCTGTTCACAAGAACCTGGGCAAGGCGTCAATGAGCTTTTTTACGGCTCTCGCACTGAGCTTTAATAACCTCTGGACCAAGAAGACGAGGACGATCCTCGTTGCTTTCGCAGGTTCAATAGGAATCATCGGCATCGCGCTGATATTATCGCTTTCCAACGGCATCAACACATATATTGATAAGATCGAGGCGCAGACACTGTCCCAGTATCCGCTGTCTATCGAGAGATCTTCCATATCCTTCATGTCCATGATGATGGTATCCACGGAGACATGGGAGCCCGCGAAGGAGGGCGAAGTCACAGAAGTTCCTTCCGTCAGCCAGATCCTGTCGACTGTAAGGACCAATGACCTTATCTCTTTAAGAACTTATTTCGACAACGAGAAAAAGGAGATCTACGACCTTACAAACGGTATCGAGTACTCCTACAGCATCGAACCGCAGATCTTCCGCTTTGAGAAAAACGGTGAGTTCAGACAGATCAACCCGAACAACGATTTTGCCTCGATGGGACTCAGTTCCTCATCCGTATTCACTTCGGCATACAGCATGAACGTCTTTTTCGAGATGCCCGAGAATGAGTCACTCTACATCAACCAGTACAATGTCAAAGCAGGCAGATGGCCCCAGAATTCGAACGAGGCAGTCCTCGTACTTACTTCCAACGGTGCTGTGTCCGACTACATTATCTATGCCTTTGGCTTAAGAGATACGGCAGAGCTCGACAAGATGGTCAGGGACTTCTCGAACGGAATCGAAGTCGTATCCGACCAGGAACATTACACATGGCATTATGAGGACTTCATGGGCAAGACTTTTAAAGTCGTCCCTGCCTATGAATTCTATAAATACGACGAAAAGCAGAAGGTCTACACCGACATGAGGAACAGCAACGACTATATGCGGAGCCTCCTCAAGAAGAGCCAGGACCTCAAGATCGTCGGCATTATCCAGCCAAAGGAAAACCAGGATATCCTGATGCTCAATTCAGGCATCTACTATGGTAAGGATCTTAAAGAAGAATTAAGAGCGAAGGCTGAAGATGCCGATATCGTTAAAAAGCAGCTTGCTGACCGCGAAGTAAACGTCCTCACAGGTGAGAGATTCGACGAGCAGGAATCCAATTTTAAGATGGATGATCTTTTCTCTATCGACGAAGATGCAATAAGAGATGCATTTAAGTTCGATGAGGACAAGCTCAAGTTCGATAAGGACGCTTTCGGCGACATGAGCGGCATCGATTTTGCAGGCGCATTAAAGGGCTCCATGCCGAGTCTTTCCGAAGACCAGTTAAAGAGCATTCTCAAAGGTGTTGATTTCAAGGTAAATACCGAGAAGCTCTTAAAGGGCATGGGCGATATCTTTAACGATTATATGGATTATGCAAAGGACGATCCGTCCACGGATTATGCGAAGCTTCCTGATGCGATGGCAGCATTCATCTCTTCATCCGAAGGAAGTGCAGTCTTAAGACAGCAGCTCATAAAGCTGATCAACGACAGCGGCATCGCAGATATCGATCCCCAGCTCGCCAACAAGGCGCTGACCGCGATTACCGACGGCTTTGCCGAATACGCACTTGCGAACGGCATGGATCTTTCAGACCAGAGCCGCTACCCGGAATACTACCGTACATATCTTGCGAGCGCTGAGGGCAAGAAGATCCTGGATGAGCAGTCAGCCATGATCTCCAAGGAGATCACCGACAAGGTGAAGATCACTCCCAAGCAGGCACAGGGCGTTGCCCAGGCCCTTCTTGATGCTTACAGCAAGCACGCGTCAGAGAATAATCTTCCTGATCCGAAAGCTCTTGAGGGCTCTCTTAAGAAGTATCTGGGCTCTGACAGGGCCAAGAAGATCATTACAGAGACCATCACAGGTTCCGTTAATATCGACGAGATCACAAAGACCGTTGCTAAGAACGTTAACGGCATGACATCCAAGATGGCAAGCCAGCTCGCAAAGGGCATCGAAAAGGCTATCAAGATGGTAGTCGAGCGCCTTGCATCCAACATGACGAAAGCATTGAAGGATACGTTCTCAGACTTCGGAAGCGCTTTGTCCGTTGACCAGGATGCATTTGCAAAGGCATTCCAGTTCAACATGGGCGAGGATGAAATGAAGTCCTTCATGAGCGAACTTATGGGCGGCAGCATTGCCTCGGCAGAAGGCAATCTCTCCGCATTCGGTTACTGCGACGCCGAAGATCTCCAGTCGATCACGATCTTCCCCAAGGATTTTGAATCCAAGGACCAGATCACGACGATCATCAAGGACTATAACAAGATGGTCGAAGACAAGGGAGAAGATGACAAGAGCATCACTTATACCGACATCGTCGGCGCTCTCATGAAGTCCGTAACGAAGATCATCAACACGATCTCTTACGTTCTCATCGCATTCGTTGCAATATCACTCGTCGTATCATCCATCATGATCGGCGTCATCACATATATCAGCGTGTTAGAGCGCCGCAAGGAGATCGGTATACTCCGTGCCATGGGCGCTTCAAAGCGCAATGTTGCGGATGTTTTCAACGCAGAGACCATGATCACCGGTTTCCTGGCAGGTCTTTTCGGCGTCGGAATCTCATTGTTCTCGCTTATCCCGATCAACTCACTGATCCATAAGCTTGCAGAGTCCAACGAGGTCAGCGCCGCCATGCCGTGGGCAGCTGCGGTCATTCTTGTTCTCTTGAGCGTCGTGCTGACTCTCATCGGAGGTCTCATCCCGTCAAAGACTGCGTCCAGACAGGATCCTGTAACCGCTTTGAGGACTGAATAAGGTTTTTCGCACTATCACCGAAAAGTGTCAAAAATTCATTAATTAATCACACAAAAACGGTGTGTAATCCCCTATAATATGACTATGCCTTTTTGGCAAGAGGCGCTACAAAAAGAGAAAGGGGAAAAGCATGAACAGTAAAGCCATGTACAACCTGTCATACGGTCTCTTTGTCCTGACTGCCAAAGACGGCGCGAAGGATAACGGCTGCATCGTCAACACCGTTATTCAGGTTACGACCGAACCCAACAGGATCTGTGTTGCAGTAAACAAGCTTAACTTCACGCATGACATGATCCATAAGACCGGAGAATTCAACGTGTCGGTCTTAACTGAGGGTTCGAAGTTCGATACCTATAAGCATTTTGGTTTCCAGAGCGGCAAAGACATCGATAAGTTCGAATCGGTCGAATTCCTGCGCGCGGCAAACGGCATAGCTTACATTGCAAAAGAAACTAATGCTTATCTTTCCGCAAAGGTCGTAAGCGAGACTGATTTAGGCACGCACACATTATTCCTGGCAGACGTTACTGACGGCGAAGTCTTATCAGACGACCCTTCAGTCACATATGCTTTCTACCAGAAGAATATCAAGCAGAAGCCTGGCGCACCCAAGGCTGACGAGACACCCAAAAAGGGCTTTATCTGCACTGTCTGCGGATATATCTACGAAGGCGATACTCTTCCTTCAGACTTTATCTGCCCGTGGTGCAAGCATGACGCGAGCTACTTTATCCCCCTGGATAACGGCGCTCCGGTAAAAGAAGAGACAAAAGAAATAACAATAACCAATAAACAGGAGGAATCAAAAATGGCAAACAAGTACGCAGGTACACAGACAGAGAAGAATCTTCAGGCTGCTTTCGCAGGCGAATCACAGGCTAGAAATAAGTACACCTATTTCGCATCCAAGGCTAAGAAGGAAGGCTACGAGCAGATCGCAGCACTCTTCCTCAAGACTGCTGACAACGAGAAAGAGCACGCTAAGATGTGGTTCAAGGAGCTTGAGGGCATCGGCACAACAGCTGAGAATCTTGCAGCAGCAGCTGACGGTGAGAACTACGAGTGGACAGATATGTACGAGGATTTCGCTAAGACAGCTGAAGCAGAGGGCTTCCCGGCACTCGCAGCTAAGTTCAGAATGGTCGGCGCTATCGAGAAGCATCACGAAGAAAGATACAGAGCTCTTCTTAAGAACGTTGAGGCTCAGGAAGTATTCGCTAAGAGCGAAGTTAAGGTTTGGGAGTGCAGAAACTGCGGTCATATCGTAGTCGGCACAAAGGCACCTGAAATGTGCCCTGTATGCGCTCATCCCCAGAGCTACTTCGAAGTAAACGCAGAGAATTACTGATAATTCTGTTCAATTTCTAAAATCAAAGGCCGCCTCAATGAGAGGCGGTTTTTTTCGCGCCGGCCCTTTAAGCCCGGTGTGTAATTTTTGGCTTAAAAATCTTCAAAAATTACACAAAAATGCAATTTTGTGTAATTTTCGACGTTTTTTATAAGGAAAATTACACACCACTTCAGCCTCAAAAGACAGCCGTGCAATTGTCGCCTTAAAAAAGGGGCAACAATTGCATAAAAATCCGATTTTGTGCAATCCTCGGACTTTTTTGGGGCCAACAATTGCACACGCGGAGTTATGCCCATGCATCAAAAACTCAGTTGTATCTGAAATCTCGAAAAATACACTTCTTCAGATACAAATAGTTCAGAACCACCTTTTATTCATCTCTGTCAGGAATTCCTTTGTGATCGGAAATCCTGAGCTCTCACCGATTACTGAATCGATGTCGCAATAGGGACAGATCGCGGTCCCGTGTTCGTCGCAGGCATTATCGGAAATTATCCACCTTTTGATCTTGGAAGGAGAGTAGATCTTTAAGCAATAGAAACAACCGCAGACCTTATCTTTCTTTAAGGCCTCCATGTGGTTGTTGCTGAATCTGTGAGCTAATGTGTAGTTGATCTCTGACATTTTATATCCCCATTAATTGTTTTGTCTGAAAAAGCGGTTAAGCGCGTTGTGAAGCTTTACTCTGGGTTCAAAACACTTGGTGTTCCGCGCCTGACCAAGATAAAAACGGCGGTTCTCCTTACGTGTTCTGAGAATGAGCCAGGCTTCGCCTTCGCCGGTGTAATCCGGGTTATTATTATCGCCAATCATGGCGATACTTGCGATGTCCTCTTTTAAGAAGTGCTCGTCATTGATCTTGATCGAACCCTCGCGGATCTCTATTTTGCGCGCCAGTTTTCTGTAACTCGCCAAGAAGACCAGAGACAGGATCACGCCCATAATCATTATCGGATATGAAAGGATACGCAGGTAACCAAGCATAATCGGTATGCCCGGTTCATTTTCGTGGAACTTCTCCGGGAGACAGGAATACACAAAGGCTACTGCGCCGGTACCTGTCACGAGCGATCCAATCTTGTAAAACTCTTTTCTGATGCTTGCAGCAGGGAATTCGATCTTTACAACACCGAATCCGTCAGCATATTCATCACTGACTTTTTCTACGGAAAGGCGGTTCTTATAGAACTGATCAAACCCCATCAGACTGTCAGCGATGGTTTTTCTGAGATCAACTGCATATTTGTTCGTACCTGAACCTGTATAGTAAGTCTTTATTGTTTTCCTTTCATCGTTCATTGCTTTGAGCTTTGTGCAGCTAAAAGGAAGGCATTTGAACAGACCGTTGTCCACTTCAAAAAAGACAGTTTTCTCTTTGAGGTCGTAGCAGTCATCATTTATCATTACCTTTCCTTCGCCTGCGAAGATCTCGATTCTTTTTAACGGATTCCGCAATACAAATACTGAAGGAATGGACCAGAGCCAAAGCGACAGCACTAATATCCCGAACGGGACAAGCACGAAGAGAACCGGATTGTCAGGAAAAACAAATACCGGTCCCATCAATGCTGCTGCCAGCAAGAATCCGAGAAGAATATTGCGGATCTGAAATCTCTTAAGCCTCTTCACATCCACGTCAATGGCAAACGATTTTATCTCGACTACTGACATTAATTACTTCTCCATATAAAGCAGTCCGAATGTGCCGGCACCGCAGTTAACGGATACGGCAGGGGATGCCTGTTTGAAGTAGATCTCGTCGAAATGAACGTATTTATCGACCTGCTCTGCGATCCAGTCTGTCTCACGCTTTGTAAGACCTACATACGTTATGAAGAGCATTCTTGTATCGATGTTTGCTGCATGTGCCAGAACGGAATTGATGTAGGCCTTCCAGGCTTTTTCTCTCGTTCCGAAATATGTCATGCCAAGACCCATCTTGCCTTTGCGGAGCTTCAGTACCGGACGGCCCATTATGGACTTAACGACATTGGCTGTGCCGTTTCCGACCTGGCCTGATCTTGCAAGGAAGTCGAGGTTATCAACGATGAAGCTCGTATGGATCTTCTTCTTGTATACCTCAAGCTCACTTACGATCTGCTCAGCTGTAAGGCCTTCCTCGGCCATTCTTGCGGCGACGACGGCCATGAGCCCCTGACCGCTGGACAAGTGTCCTGAATCAATTACGAATACATTATCGAAGGACTTCGAAGCGTCGAGTGCCGGCTGGTATCCGCTGTGCTCGATCTTGGAAGAGATCGAGATATGGATAACGTTGTTTGCATGAGCGAGCTGCATAGAGAAGAACTCTTCGGCCTCTCTTACGGTAGGACCGTGAGGGAGAACGACGCGGTTAGGATCTTCCATATATTTGAGGACACCAAGAGTCTCGATCTCTTTGCCGTCCTTGAAAAGACCTTCTTCGGTACGCACCTTGTGAGGAAGGATCGCGATACCGTATTTCTCGATGATCTCGGGAGCGAGGTCTGCGACGGACTCTGTGGTGATGACGATGCTCTTACGCTTCTGTGAGCTGCTCATCCAGGAGATTGATTCCTGGGCGATCTCGCTTCTGTTGCCTGTGATGTGGACAATCTCCTTAGGGAGGAAATTGTAGAGCTCATTTTCGAGCGCATCGCCGCTTACAGGCTTTGCGAGATAACCGTCGAAGCCTTCGCGTGCATAGAGTGCGCGGTTCTCTTCATCGGCGTTTGCGGTGAGGATAACGATGGCTGCTTCACGGCATCTGCCGCCTGTCTGCTCCTTGATCCTTCTTCTGCACTCGACACCGTCCATCTCGGGCATGAGATGGTCCATGAAGATGACGTTGTACTTGATGTTAAGAGTCTTTCTGAGTGCTTCAGCGCCGCTCGTAGCCGTGTCGATACGGACCTTCGTATCTCTTAAGAGCTTACTTACGACCATGAGGTTTGCCTCGTTGTCGTCAACGACGAGAATGCGCGCTTCAGGAGCCTCGAACTTGGGAAGATATTCCTTCTTTCTGCCGGAGCTTCCAGCCTTGGAGAAGTCGTATTTGCCGACGGAGCCTTCACTCTCGATGCGCTGCGGGATCTCAACGATGAATGTCGAGCCCTTCTTATAGACGCTGTTTACGGTGATCTTACCGCCCATGATGTCAACGAGCTGCTTTACGATCGAGAGGCCCAGGCCTGTTCCTTCGATGTGTTTGGTGGATGTCTCATCAACTCTCTTAAATGCAGAGAAGAGGTAAGGGATGTCTTCTGACTTGATGCCGATACCTGTGTCGGAGATCATGTAGATCATGTTGCAGGTCTTGTCGTCCTTGCGCTCGCACTGAACGGTGAGGGAGACAGAACCTTCCTTGGTGTACTTGATAGCGTTGTTGATAATGTTGATCAGGATCTGCTTGATTCTTACCTCGTCACCGATGAGCTCAGCAGGGATCTCAGGTGAGACGTCGATATTGAAGTCGAGCTTCTTATCCTTAGCTCTGATCCAGAGCATGCCGACGATATCAGAGAGCATGTCGCCTGTGTGGTAGGGCTCTATAAGGAGCTGCATGGAACCTGACTGGAACTTACTCATATCGAGGATATCGTTGATGAGGTTAAGAAGGAGCTTACCTGCAGCCTTGATGTTTACTGCATCTTCGATAACTTCTTCGCTGACGTCCTCACGGAGGATCATCTCGTTTAAGCCGATGATCGTATTGATAGGTGTTCTGATCTCATGGCTCATGTTGGAGAAGAAGCTGTTCTGGGACTTGTTGAGCATGTAGATCTCCTGACGCTGCTTCTCGGAGGTTACGAGCTGCTCGTTAAGTCTGAACTTCGTATAGGACATTATGACTCCCATGACGAGCTGGAAAACTGCGAAGATCAGGAAGTTGGCCATAAGGTTAGGTTCTATGGCGCCTACGGTGACTGCATAGTAAAGGAACGAGACTACCGCGATATTGGATGTCAGCGCAACGGTGAAATATACCAGCGGATTGAAATATACGCAGAGAGGGACAACCAGGGCAACCGTCATGAAGAGCGTTGTATCAACGGTGTTTCTTGCCATGAAGTTGACGATCATGAGCGCTATTACCCAGATGTATAAAGATACGCCCATGAAGTGGTTGAGAACAAAGATGGTGCGGTATCTTGAGGAGTAATCCTTCATCGCATAATGAGCTCCGAAAAGCCAGATCACAGCGATCGAGATGGCCCATGCGTAGCATATCTGATGGTACAGCACTGTCGTTCCGCCGAAATATGCAGGCCATACAAAGGTCAGGATCATAAAGGTGAGCGCTGCAGTGAGCGTGATGAGCATCGTAACGTGCGTCGGCTGTACGGATTCATAGTAGGCGGATCTTATAGCTTCGCGGTCGTTTTTCGAAGGCTTGAAAAGATATCTGAGCATGTCTTTCATACTTCATCACCTCCGTTTCCCTCGGGATTGAATTCGAGGACTTCATCGTCCGGATCGCTGCTTTCCTCCGTCATGAGCATGTCCCTGACATCTGAAGTTATCTTGCTGTAATCCCTGATCATCGTCTCGTGATTAGAGAGGATATATCCTTCCTCGTTCTCCTTGGCAGCTTTCTCTAAAGCCTTAGCCTTATCGGAAAGCTCTGATACGCCGATCATCTTGGATGTGCTCTTTAATGCATGAACTAAGATCTCGTAATTGTGCCAGTCGCGGACCTGATAGTAATTCTTCATTGAAGCGATCTTATCAGGAGCTTCCGACGCGAACTGTACAAGGAGAGACTTGTAGAATTCCTTGTCGCCGACGCAGTATTTAAGGCCTGCATCAGTATCGATGCCGCTCTTCCTAAGCTCTGAAATAAAGTTCTTTTCTTCAGCAGGTTTTATCTCAGGCTCTTCAGGTTCAAAGACCGTTTCCTCAACACCGTCGGCGTCTACGAATGTTATGACGGATTTAGGCAGTACCTGCTTCAATACGCGCTCAAGTTCAACGACCTCGACGGGTTTGCTGACGAATCCGTCAAAGCCTTCAGCAAGGAACATCTGCTTGGCAGAACTCATTGCGTTTGCGGTAAGTGCGACGATCGGGATCGAGCCGTTCAGTCCGGATACGTCCGTTCTGATGCGCTTCATTGCTTCGACGCCGTCCATGCCGCTCATCATGTGGTCCATGAAGATAATGTCGAAAACTTTCTGCCTGCAGATATCGATCGATTCCTGACCTGAGTTGACGGTGGTTACCTTCATTCCATACCTGCTGAAGATACTCTTTGCAACTACGAGGTTCATGGATTCGTCATCGACAACGAGTGCTCTTACGCCGTCGCAGCGGAGCTTCTTGACGCTCTCTTCCTTGCTGTTGACGCTGGAGTTCAGGATCGATACGACAGGGAAGCAGTAGAAGGGCTTCTCCAGGACTTTAACGCGTGAATTCCTCGGAAGAACGATGTCATCGTTGGCTACAACTGCAACTACCATATCTTTCGCAAGTTCTTCGATATAGTCGATGTTATCGAGATATTCACCTTCAGCGATGAAGAGGTGCGTCAGATGAACGTTGCTGTTAAGGAGCTTTAAGTTCTCAGCATTATTAACGCGGTGCATCTGGATGCCGAGGCCCTTAACGATATTGAGTACCATTGAATTGTAGTAGTCTCTGACTGCCGGATGGTCGTACTTCTCGAAATGCAGGAATGCACCGAGGCAGAGCTTGTCGGGTGCTGCAACAGACATGCAGCTCAGAGGATCCACAACTCTTTGAGGGATACTTACGTTTACTGTTGTACCTA
Source organism: Oscillospiraceae bacterium (assembly GCA_902782235.1). Taxonomy (GTDB): domain Bacteria; phylum Bacillota; class Clostridia; order Saccharofermentanales; family Saccharofermentanaceae; genus Saccharofermentans. The sequence goes on along the minus strand of CACZML010000019.1, from coordinate 1,816 downwards.
CATCAGGCTTGCTGTCGATAGTCATGAAACCGCCTAAAAGAGCGACGAAGCCTGATGCTATTGCAAGACCCAAGCCTAAACCGCCGCCCTGACGGGTACGGCTGGAGTCAGCCTGATAGAAGCTGTCGTATACTTTCTCAAGTTCATATTCGGTCATGCCCTTGCCGGTATCGGTAACTTCAATGCAGAGGTTAACGCCATACTCGTGGCTGACGGTCGTAATTCTTACGTAAACGCCGCCCTTCTGGGTATATTTGAGACCGTTTGTAATAAGTGCTTTTAAGACCTTCTTGATCTTTGCGACGTCTGAATTCATGACGGCAGGGATCGAAGGATCAACGTCGATGATGAGCTCGACGTTCTTGGACTTATACTGCTTTACATCGTTGACCAGGTCGTGGAGAACGGAAGAGAGCATATAGTCTTCGTTGTTGCAGACAGCCTTTTTACGGTCGATCTCGGAGTAATCGAGGATGTCTCCGATCTGCTCTGCAACCTTACGGCCTGCGTCTCTTACGGCGATAAGATCGCCTTCGACTTCCCTGTGTCTTGATTTGTCGATGCAGAGAGTCGTAAGACCGATGATGGGTGTTGAGGACTTCCATCCACTTGTCGATGATGACCTTTGCGAATCTTCCGATGAAGTAGACCATAGCGAAATGCAGCAACGTGCGGGTGATAAGAAGAACATCAAACTCCGTGCCGTTCCTGATCATGTTGATGAGAGAGTAACCCATCGTAATGTAGAAGGTGAACTGGCAGAGCGTGATGAGCGATTTCTTGCCGGACATCGTGTTGAGCATTATGATCGCGCCCATAACGAGAGCTAAGTCAAATGTGCTCGTATCGTGAATTCCGTAGAAGAAAAAACACCCCATGATGAGGACCGCATAAACCCATATGCGGACATTTGCAGGGGTGTTGTGCCTGATGTGCAGGACCCACGCAGTAGCTATACCGCCGGCTACGAGCAGAAGTGCCCATAACTCCCATCCCATAAGGAAGGATTCTACGACAAGTATGGTAGCGAAGATCGTATAGCTTACAAGCAGTGTCAGATGCGATGACTGGAACAGATCGTCTTCTTTAATTGTGCTCATACGGATCACCCTCTATATCTGTATTCTTTGTCCTCCTCGACGATCGCGAGCATTATCCCGGCGAACTTCGGATCGAACTGTGTTCCCATTCCCAGTTCGAGCTCGTTTTTGATCTCATCCTGCGTAAGATGGGATCTGTAACTTCTGTCACTCGACATAGCATCGTAGGCATCGGCAACAGCGATTATCCTGGCTTCTTCAGGTATCTCTGTGCCCTTGATGCCTGTGGGATAACCGGTGCCGTCGTACCTCTCGTGATGGTACATGGCGCATTGCTCAAACTTCGGATCGTTTTCTATGTTCTTCAGGATGGAGGCACCCATAGCAGAGTGCTTCCTGATCTGAGCGAATTCGTCATCGGTAAGCGTGCCGGGCTTATTAAGGAGTCCGTTGGGGATACCGATCTTGCCTACGTCATGGAGAAGGCCGAGCATATAGATCTCATCCTGCCTGGCATCAGAGAAGCCGCTTCTTTTCGCGATCATTCTGGCATACTCTGCGACGCGGGATGAGTGTCCTTTTGTATATTCGTCTTTTGTATCGATAGCAGCCGCAAGGGAACTTACGACCTGTAAGAAGAGGTCCTTGTTCTCTCTTGTCTTCTGTTCAACTTCGAAATAGAGCTGGTTCTGCAGCGTAACGAGTTCGATGAGATTGTTTACTCTGAGGCGCAGCACTTCAGGAACGAAAGGCTTTCTGATAAAGTCCATCGCACC
>CACZML010000018.1 GCA_902782235.1 Oscillospiraceae bacterium | reverse complement strand
GCTTCCAGAGCTTCACGCATCTGTGAATTATCAAGATACATATGTCCGAAGACAAGTACCGAACAGTCAGATTTCATCGTGGACAGATAGCTGATAATGACCGCTAATCCTGAGATGATAACCACTGCTGCAAGAAGCCAGCTCTTCCAGTTGTAGTGGATTATGTTCTGCCAGTCGCTCTTATATCTGCCGAAATACTTGGGTTCATTATTTCTGACATAATCTTCCTGGGCTTTGACTTCACGTCTGCCGGAAGCAACATCGTAGACAGCGGAGATCTCGTCTTCCATTTTAAGGGACTCCGGATCGTCCTTACCCCTGTACTTTTTAGACATCTGCCAGAAACGGTCATCGATCTCCTTTATGTCAGCATTCTCATTAAGGCCCATGTACTTCAGGGCTTCCTCACGGGTCATGTCCTTAAACTTCTCAGCTGCCTCATCAGAAGAACCTTTTGTCTTGGATACTGCTTCGTCGTAGTCTTTGCAGACCACTGTCCTGAACTTGTCGCCGCAGAAGACTCTTATGCCCTGGACAAGCTTTAAGCTGTTGTTGTCGATCAGGGCGATCGTCTCAAGTCCGCTCTTCTTAAGATTGTTGAAAAGCACTTTCTTGCTCCAGAGGATGTCCTTCTCGTTAAGCTCAGGATCCTCTCTGAAGTCTACTGCCATTACCTTACAAGAGTGTCTCATAGCCATGTCAGCGGCATGCATCATGGGCGTTCTGTAATTGTCTCTTGTAACTTTGCCCTTCAATACAACAAGGACGATGTTATCGTCCTTCCTGTACTCTACATTAATCTGTTCCGAATCAAATACTTCGTTCATTTAACTCCTGTTTTACAAGCATTTGATCGCAAGACGCACTACATTCATCGCAGCGGACTGGACATCGGCTAATGTAAGTCTGCCGTGGTTAACTGCTGTTACGATGTCCTCGGCATTCTTGGCGCAGCCGGGCATCTGCATGTCGCATCCGGCGTATACGCAAAGTCTTGAGAATGCCGGCGGATACTTGAGTTTGCTCTCGTCATAGCCTAAGAACTCAACATCTTCGAATGAAGAGAACCAGTCTGTCATGACAGCGCCTTCATAGTCCCACTCATCTCTGAGTACGTTCTGGATCAGCTCGTAATTGTTTGCTGTATGGATTCCGTTGAGGAGATTGTACGAAGTCATTACGCAGAAAGGCTGCGCGATCTTGACAGCGAGCTCAAATCCTCTCAGGTATATGTCACGCAGAGCTCTTACTGAAACGTGAGAGTTGCTGAACATTCTGTTATCTTCCTGGTTATTGCAGGCAAAGTGCTTGATCGTTACGCCCTTGCCGTCTACTGACTGGACGCCAAGTGTGTCGTAAGCAGCGCAAAGGCCTGTAACCAGCGGGTCTTCGGAATAGTATTCAAAGTTTCTTCCGCACAAAGGATTTCTGTGAATATTCATTCCGGGTGCGAGCCAGAGATTTACACCGAATTCCTCCATCTCTTCGCCGACCAGACGGCCGAGCGTTCCGATGAGGTCCAGATTCCATGTTGAAGCAAGTGATGTTGCAACCGGGATCATGGTGCAGTACTGGTAGTAATCTATAGCATCAGCGGGTGTATCTTCCGGGAACGGGTTGTTGATGAGACCAAATGTCTCACCGCCTCTTAAGAGGTCACCGCTCTTTGTTGCCTTGAAGTGGGGCTGGAGTCTTAATCCCGCAGGGCCGTCAGCCATAACAAGAGGCGGGAATCTTCTCTTGCCTTCAAATCTTGCCGTTGTCTCCGCAGCAGCTCCGGGTACGTGCATCGCAGAAGAGAAAACGATATCTTCGAAGCCATCCTTGATGTAGTTGCCTACGATAAGCTCTGAGAGCTCTTCCAAAGAGAACTGTGCTACGAATTCACCGACGCCTGCGTTGCGTCCGATGACGGATCCCAATGTGAGAGTCTCGTCTCTTCTCTCGTCCATGTGAGTCTCGCAGACGCCTCTGTATCTGATAATGCTTCTTCTGACGCGTGAAAGATCAAGAGTGAATACTCTCTCGCAAGAAGCGAGCTGAGCGTTATCTATAGCCTGATGGAGTTCCTTGCCTGTTCCGGGATTTGTCATGTCCTCGAAAACATATCTTGCATCGTCTTCTAAGATCCTGTCGTACTTCTCTTTTACGACGAAGTCAGGAACGTTAAGAACAGCTTCGATGTTTGTATCGCGTGAGCTTGTACCTACTCTGATGATGTAGTCTCCGTCAGGAATTACTCTTGCCGGATAGTTGTTATCGAAGCATGCGAAATAATCGATCGGGAAAGAGATCTCGACATTCATGCTCTCGCCGGGATAGATAAGATCTGTCTTGGCAAATCCTGCGAGTTCCTGATAAGGTCTGTCGATATAACCTTCAGGTGCGGAGAAATAAACCTGTACGACTTCCTTTCCGGGGAAGTTTCCGGTGTTCTTGACCTTTACCCAGATCTTAATATCGGTTCCTTCCTGGGTTACGCTCAATACCTCAGTGGTAAATGTCGTATAAGATCTGCCGAATCCGAAGCAGTATGCAGGTGTGATTCCGAATGAATCGAAATATCTGTAGCCTACATAGATGCCTTCCTTGTAGAATTCATCATCAGTATCGCCGTCGAGGCTGGAGAATTCATTAGCACAGGGGTAATCCTCATAAGATCTTGCCCATGTATCGACGAGCTTGCCTGAAGGATTCGTAACGCCTGTAAGAGCATCTGCCACAATGTAGCCTGTCTGGTTGCCTACCTGACCCACGAACAGGATCGCGCTTACGCCCGGACGGTGCTTAAGGCGGTTCATGTCGATAACGCCTCCGATGTTAAGGAGAACGATTACCTTGCTGAAATTGTCCGTGATGAAATTAAGATTGTATTCCTCTTCGTCAGTCAGATAATAGTCACCCTTCTCAGGCTTTCTGTCTCTTCCTTCTGTGGAATCTCTTGAGATTACGAAGACTGCCGTATCGCATGAAGCCTCAGCAACATCTTCTTCTGTGATGAGAGGCATAACGGGTGCTTCCAATGCCATCTCGAAATAAACGCTTGTAGCGGGAACGCCGCGCTCTTTTGCGGTGGTCTCGACCTTATCCATATAAGCCTTAATGGTCGAATCGTAGATCTCATCGTATCTGTCGAGCCAGCCTGTGGATGCTATCTCAAAACCTGCTTCGGCAAGACCGTCGCAGATCGATACTTCATATCTTGTGTTAACCTCGCCGGAACCGCCGCCGCCTCTTACAGTGTGTCTGGCGCCGTTTCCGTAAACAGCGATCCTGCCAATACTGCTCAAAGGTAAAGTGCCGTCATTCTCGAGCAAAACGAGGCACTCGCCCGCAAGTTCTCTTACGGTATTTGCATGCCTGATCTCCAAATCCGTCATCGCATCAGTAGTCTTAGCGAGAAAATCCATAGAGCACCCCTTCCATAAAGCCGCGCACAAATCTCGACTTTAATATTCAGCTAAACACTAGACTATTATATTATAAAAACTCCCGAGCGCAAATTAACAATTAAATTAAGAAAGCACTCAGGAAAAGGGTTTCCCAAGTGCTTTGGCATGTTATCTGAAATCCTTGATCGATATCACCTGTCCGCCGGACCGGTAATCGTAATCGTCTATGGTCTTGCCGGCATAGTATTTCGTGTCCTTTGCTCCATAGATCGAATACTTCAGGACGCCTTTGTGGTCTTCACCCGGCTCGATCCTGATTACGAGCTTATATACGGTCTGGTCGGCTTCGGTAAGATTGGAGGTAGCCGTCTGGTACGGCGCCAGATCCCTTCTGACATAGAGTGTCTTCTCAAAAGCGCTCTTATCGGAATTGGGATAGATCAGGATATTATCGAGATTGGACTGATCCTTCAGAACACAGCTGCTTGCGATCCTTCCGATCTTGTTCTTGCAGTTTGCATCCGAGTAGATCGAGTAAGAGAAATCCTTTTCGATTCCTTCACCGTCAACACAAAGGCCGGCCTTCGCAGGAACGTCTGTAAGAGGAACCACACATGCAAATTTCAGGAACTTAACCTCTTCCGTTATCTCCGACATGCTCTGCTTGCACACCTTCTTCTTGACGGAGGAGGAATGCCACATTTTTGCAACGCCGTTTTCGATGCCGGCGAAAATACCGATATGGGTCCAGTATGTGTAATTGTAGTCGTTATCCCAGATGATGATGTCACCCGGCTGTGCATTTATGCTCTCGAGATAAGAGACCCACTGCTTATTGGTAAAGCCCTCGACATTTTTCCTCTTGGAACCTCTGGGCTTTACGAGCTTATCAACGTAATTATTGTAAAGCCATGTAACGGAAGTGCCGCCGGGTCTGTAGATCTCATATTTGTCGACATAGCTGTCGCATTTCTTATGCTCTTCCTTGTTGTAGAACTTGCAGCGGTACTTGAACTTCTTGGTCTTGTACTCGTAGTATTTCTTGAATTCGTGAACAGTGCCGAATGTAAGCCTGAACACAAGGCTTACATAACCGTCACAGGCAAGGCAGTTCTCCTGGTTGCCTGATGTATAAGCTATCTTGTCGAGCCTCTTGCAGTTGTTCAGGACCTGCTTGCGGAAATCCTCCTGCGACGTAAAGTCATCACCTTTTCCGCTTCTAGCCTTGAAGACATCGTAAAGGGTATCATACTTGGTATCCGCCTCGACATCGACCGGATCAACATATGCGCTGCCAATGCCCGCAACAACGGCGGTCATAGCCAGCATAGCAATTGCTTTTACAGCAATTCTTTTAATGTCTTTTACACCCATTTAGCCTCGCTTTTCCCCGTGGACACATTTTAGCAAGGCAAAAGTGACAAGTAAATCAAGTTTATGGTATCAAGTAAGTCCGTTTTGTGACAAAGCAATAACGAAAATCTTTGACAATTACCATTTCCATTCCTCGAAAAATCTCTTTTTCTTCCCGTCCTTATTGTGTCTCTTGCCCCATTCGTTGATGGATGCCATGACGATAAGGATGCTTCCTGAAACGAGGAGATAAACAAGCCATACGAGGGTTGACCAGAATTCCAGGGACAGGTAGATCGCAATGGAGATCATCGCAACGATTCCCAGTATGAACCACAGCCTTGTCCTTCTGATAAAAGCGAAAATGAATATGCCGATAGAAGCCGTTCCGACAATAATGAGATCAAGAGCCTCGCCGGTATGCGCTGCAGATATTCCTTCAGCTACAAGCGCTATGGCAACACCCGTAAACCAGATGTATTTCGCAGCATTTTCCGGGAAAGGCTTTATGACCTTGCATATCAGGAGAAGTGTTCCAAGGATAAGAACCAGATATATCTCAAGAACGAACAGGCTCGGCAGCTCGATAAACGGCTGTACTAATACAGCCAGGCATAAGAGAGCTGCATCGATACTGAAGATGACCCTTAAAGGTATCTTTACCCTGCCTGCAAGATTCAGGATCAGGATTGCAAGGACAATGCATACCAGCATTGGCACATAATCTGCCTCTGCAAGTCCGAAGAGGAGTATTACAGATGTAAGCGACAGATAGTCGATTGCCTTTGTTGAGAAGATGGATTTGCGGAATATAATTCTTCCAAGACCTGCCACAGCGATGCAGGCTGCGGCTGCCACGATGTTTCTAATGTCTGTATTTTCGATATTTCCGATCTCGGCGATGATGGACGCCTCTGCCGCGAGCACGGGAAGGATCGAGAAGAACTCGGCCTTAAATACGGCAAGCAGAACTGCGAAGATCACAGCGATAACGGCCAGTTGCCAATTGGTTCCTATCATGCTCCATGAGAACAAGAACCAGATACAAGCCATGGAAATAAGGAAATAGTGGATTCCCGAGGCAAGATCTTTAGCAAAGCCTTCTTTTCCGCGCTTAACGATGAATGCCACAGCAAGGAATGCTATGTTAAGTACCAGGAAGAATACCGGTACGATCTGCCTTATAAGTGTATACGTAAGAACTGTATCGAACTGTTCCAGGATCTGATATCCTTCCATATACTCGACCAGAACATATACAGCCAGAGCAGGCGAATTGATAAATACCGTTGACCAGAAAGCTGTGCCGTAATTGAATCTCTTTTCCTTAAATGACTTAAGCATAAAGAATATGCACATTACCATGACGGATAATGTGGTTAATCCGGCGCAGACATCGTCGCGGTAATACATTGCTGTTCCATAAGACAGCGAGAAGCACGAGATCAAAGCCGATATAGGCGCGATGACGAGCATTATCATGCCTGCAATAAAGATCCTTACATCTTCCTTGAAGAATCTTATGACAACAGCTGCTATGGCAGGGACCAAAGCTGCCAGTGTGAAGTACAGGTGTCCCTGGAAAGGAAGCTCTTCGAATTCGAAGTACAGCAAGCTCATTCCAATGTAATAGATTATCGCCGTAAGGATCGATAAAGTAATCGTCATACCAAGCGACACGGCACCCTTGAAGACTCCTTCCCTGACATTTTCTTTCTTGGAGAACAACGGCTCTACAAGCAGCTGGAAAAGGAAGATCGCAAGAGTTACAAAGAATGAGACTGCAGCAAGTAATGGTGACGCTGCGAACGCTATGAACGAAGTTACGACGCAAAGAGATAAAGGCAGACCTAACTCTGATACGCCGTTTGCCATGCCCATGATCTTGTGGAACACATAAAGTCCGAATATTATCGCCATCGTAACGATTGCCATAACAACCGTGCTGTCTGACAATTCCAGAACATTCCATGATATAGCGATCAGCATTCCTGCAGCGGGTGTGATGTATTTGACAAAGCCCCTGTTCGCCGTAAACTTTGCGTGCAATACCAACGTTGCAAATACAACGATCGTTGTTGCGAAAATCGTACCGTCGGGAATTCCAATTGAGAAAAGAACCAATACCGCAGGAATATATGTGATGATCTCTGAATAAACTTTGTAGAATGTATCGCCCTTTACGACAGGTGTCAGAGCTACGATCCTCAGCATAAGCGCAAGCGTTGCAAGACCCAGGCAGATCATGCCCCAGACATTAGCATCACTTGCATCACCGATCTGGGCTGACAGGAATATCACAAGCCACGTAAGCGCAACATAGGTAGTCGTGCGGTAGATATTGCTTTTTACCTTGTCCTTGAAGATGAATCTGCCAAGAACCGACGTTGCCAGAAGCACGGCCGATGCAACTGTGGCAACAAGCCATCCTGATCCCTGTTTAAATGAGAATCCTGATCCGAACAGCTCGTATATTCCAATACCGACAACAACTATAGGTCCAAGAAGACTCGCCAGCGAATACATAGCAAATCCCGTCTGTTCGAGCTTCAATCCCTTACCGGCAAATAATGCCATTCCATATATCATGACTACAATTGCAATAAGTCCGATTACTCTTACAGCATCAGACATCCATGACCATGAACCAGTCATGAACGTTGCACCGACCATTGTAAGGAGCAGAACGCCAATACCAAAAGTGATATTGATGCTGCTGAAGAACTTCTCGCGCTTAGGCTTCACCTCTGTATTAACAACAGGTGCCTGAGCAGGTCTGTTTACTACAGGCGCAGGCGCGGATACAGTTGAAGGCACAGGCGCTGCAACCGGAGCAGGCGCGGATACAGGTGCAGGTGCTGCAACGGGTGTTACAACGGGTGCGGGCGCAGGTGCGGCAACAGAAACAGGAGCAGGTGCTGATGCGACAGGAGTCGTAACCACAGGCTGCTGAACTGGCTGCGGTACAGGCGGTTGAACAGGCTGCTGAACAGGTTGCGGTACCGTTTGTTGTACCGGCTGCTGAACTGGACGCTGAACCGGCTGTTGTACCGGTTCCGGACTTGAAGTTCTTTGCAGATATGATTCAACCTCATTGCGAAGATCTTCATATGGATGCATTTCGCGATACAACTCAGGAGCACGTTCTTTGATGAGTTTTTCTAATTCCGTTATCTGATTTCCGCGTTTAATGTATTTTACAAGGAAAATAACGAACAACACAGCAAATGGTGCCGAGCTTAAAATCTTAAAAAAATCAAGCAATTTATCCAAAGTATCCATAGTCACAGCCTCCTTATGTTAAGAAGTCTTGATACCGCGATATTAGCATTCACAATGGTTTGTTGTAAATAGCTTTGATAGTCAAAGTAATTCTTTACAACAATTTTGCCACACCTTTTTAAGGTTTACTTTTTCGCGGGATTATCGCTGGACTCTTCCTGATCCGTCACCTTTTGCGAGCTTCATGACTTCATCGATCGTTACGCGGTTAAAATCGCCGTCTATCGTGTGCTTAAGACAGCTTGCGGCAACAGCGAATTCCAATGCTTCCCTGTCACCTTCCAGTTCGTTAAGGCCATAGATGAGTCCGCCTGCAAAAGAGTCTCCGCCGCCTACTCTGTCGACGATGTCGTACATCTCATATTTGCGGCTTACGATAAATTCAGAACCATTATTAAGAGCAGCTGCCCAGAAGTTAATATCTGCACTCTTGCTCTCTCTTAAAGTGATCGCAACCTTCTTAACATTAGGGAACTTCTCAAGGAGTGAATCACTCAGTTTCTTATAGTCTTCCTGATCGAGCTTTCCGCCTTCGACATTGCTCTCACACTTAAGTCCCAAAGACTTCTGGCAATCCTCTTCGTTAGCGATGATGATGTCAGCATACTTAGTCATTTCAGTCATAACTTCTTTAGCATCAACACCATACTTCCATAGGTTCTTGCGGTAGTTAAGATCGATGGAGACAGTAACGCCTCTCTTTTTCGCTTCCTTAACAGCAAGGATAGAAGCATCTTTTGTCTCTTCAGAAATAGCAGGAGTAATACCTGAGATGTGAAGCCACTTTACACCTTCATAAATAGAATCCCAGTCGTATCCTGCAGGATCGAAAAGCGAGATCGCAGAATACGCCCTGTCGTAAATTACCTTGCTCGCACGCTGGTTTGCACCTGTCTCAAGATAGTAGATTCCCATTCTGCCTGCAGTGCGGATGACCTTGGAAGTATCAACATTGAATCTTCTTAGTTCACCAATGGCAGCATCACCGATCGCATTATCCGGAATAACAGATAAGAACTCTGCATCAAGCCCGTAATTTGCAAGAGATACTGCAACGTTTGCTTCACCGCCGCCGAACGTTGCTTCGAGCGAAGGAGACTGGAGGAAGCGCTCTTTTCCCGGGCTCTTAAGTCTTAACATCAATTCTCCGAAAGTAAGATATTTGCTCATGCTCTTGTCTCCTTAATGATCTTCACTGCGTTAGCCGATAATGCAGTTATTTTATCCCAATCGTGATTAGCTATGTCGTCCTTTTTGCAAACCCAGCTGCCGCCGATGGCTGCAACGGAACTGCAGCTGATGAAGTCCTTGAGATTTGCTTCTGAGACGCCTCCCGTCGGAAGGAACTTTACCTGTCCGAAAGGAGCTGACAATGCCTTGATTGCTTTTATGCCTCCGAAAACATCAGCCGGGAAGAACTTGATAACATTAAGTCCCAGGCTTATTGCCTTCATGATCTCTGTCGGAGTGACGCATCCGGGAATAACAGGGATATTATTTCCCTTTGCCCAGATAACAACGCCGTCATCAAGACCCGGTGATACGATGAACTTCGCACCGTTCTTTACAGCCAGAGCTGCCTGCTCGACACTGATAACCGTGCCTGCACCAACCGTCATCTCGGGAACCTCATTTGCAATAACAGAGATAGCTTCAGCAGCGCATGCCGTTCTGAATGTGATCTCCATAAAATCTATTCCGCCCTTGAGCAAAGCCTTTGCGAGCGGCACTGCGTCTTCAACGTTATTTAAGACTACAACCGGTACTATTCCGGTGCTGAAAACTTTTTCTGAAAAAGTCATTATTATCACCTCTCAAATCAACTGGTATTCTAGCATATTTTCGTTTGCGATTACAGCAAAAATAAGTTATTTTATAAGAGTTATACAACAAAACGAGGTGAACCATGAAAAGCTTAACAGGCGACAACTTCCTTCTGGAAAACAATACCGCCCTCACACTTTATAACGAATACGCAAAAGATCTCCCTATAGTCGACTACCATTGTCACATCGAATCGAAGGAGATCGCTGAAGATATTAACTATGAGAACATCACAAAGCTCTGGCTCGGCGGTGACCATTACAAGTGGCGCCTCATGAGAGCTTCAGGCATCGATGAGCGCTTCATAACCGGCGACGCCTCTGACAAAGAGAAGTTCATGATGTGGGCAAAGGCCGTCGAATCCGCATTCGGCAATCCCTTATACCACTGGACTAATCTTGAGCTTGCAAGGTATTTCGGCATTGAAGAACCGCTCACGATCCTCAACGCAGAGAACGTATGGAACAAGGCAAATGAGATGCTCGCTTCAGGTGAATTATCTGCAAAGAGCATAATGAGAAAGTCCAAAGTCGAACTCATCTGCACAACCGACGATCCCTGCGATTCACTTATCTATCACGAGCAGATCAAGGAGTCCGGCTTTGAGACAAAGGTCCTCCCTGCTTTCAGGCCTGACAATATCGTTGATATCGAGAAAGACAGCTTCAACGGTTACCTCGCTAAACTCGAGTCTGTATCCGGTATAAAGATCACTTCAATAAATGACCTTAAGGAAGCGTTGATCTCAAGGCTCGATCATTTCGAAGCACACGGATGCAAACTCTCAGATCACGGCACGGAATACATCTGGTACGGCAAAGATCTGAGCATCACTTCTGATGATGTGCTCGCGAAAAAGTTATCCGCACCTGACGCCAAATTAACAACAGAAGAACTCACGGCATATAAGACCGATCTCATGCTCTTCTTCGCACGCGAATACGCTAAGCGCAGATGGACCATGCAGCTTCATTTCGGATGCAAGAGAAACGTTAATTCCGTAATGCTTGCAAAGGCTGGAATCAACTGCGGATGTGACATCATCACAGGCTCATTTGATTTCGTAACTCCTCTCACAGGATTTATGGATGAGCTTAACAGCGACGGGCTCCTGCCGAGGATGATCATCTACTCGCTTAACCCTGTTGACAATACGGTGATCGATACGCTCTGCGGCGCATATAACGACGGCTCCATTCCGGGCAAGATCTCTCACGGCGCTGCATGGTGGTTTAACGACAATCTCTCCGGCATGGAAGATCACTTAAGGTCTCTTTGCAACCAGAGTCCTCTGTCTGCATTCGTCGGAATGCTCACTGATTCCAGATGTTTCCTGTCCTACACCAGACATGAATACTTCAGAAGGATCTTCTGCAACTATCTTGGAACTGAAGTCGAGCGCGGCAGGTTCCCTAATGACAAGAGGATCTTAAAAGATATTGTTGAGAAAGTCTGCTATAAGAATTCAAGGAATATGTTTGAGTAAAAGCCACTTTTGTAACATTGTTACACAGGCCCTCCGGGGCCTGTTTTTTATTGCATTCATTACCCCTGTGCAATTGTTGGGTAAAAAAAAGGGTAACAATTGCATAAAAAGCCGTTTTTGTGCAATTGTTGAGCAATTTTCAGGCCAACAATTGCACAAAACTCCGTCAGTGTAGCACAAAAAAGGAGTTGCCTCATACGAGACAACTCCTTCTTATTATGTGTGTTTTTGAAGAAAAAACTTATTTGTAGAGCTGTGAGTAGATATCTACGAGGCCCTGGTAGTTAAGAGCTTCACAGGACTTAACGTACTCATCCCACTGCTTATCAACGTCTGCCTGACCTGTTACGAACTTCAATGTCCAAGCATTTACGTTACTGATAAGAGGTGTAGCGATGAGGTTGATCTGCTCGTTCTGCTCAGGTGTAGGTGCAATACCGGGAGCGAGCGGAGGTACATCTCTGTCCTTGAGATCACGCTCAATGTAATCAGCAACAGGACCAACAAGGTTATCCTTCATCTCTTCAACTGTACCGCCGTACCAGAAGTTACCACCTGCGTAACCCCACTTAAGTCTGATGTCAACTAATGACTCGTCACCGCCGTTACCATAGCCTAAGCCGGAGCAGCAGAAACCATCCTTAAGCTTCTTCTTGCCATCAACTACTTCGTAGTGAACGCCTTCAACACCCCACTTTGTGAGATCATAAGCCTCGTGAGAATAGAAGAGCCAGTCAACGAATCTGAGCATTTCGATGAATCCGTCTTCACCGAGATCATCAAGAGCCTTCTTGGAGATCATGACACCATTCTCGAGTCTTGCAGGATCAACTGTGGAATTTCTTGTAGAACCGATCGGGATTGTGAGTGCGTAGTTTTCGAAGTTGCCAGCACCAAGCTGAGCGATCATGTTCTGCTCAAATGAAGCCCACTGGCCCTGGTTTACAGACATGATGGCTGTCTTGCCGTTGTAGTACTTAGCTGTAGCTGTGGAGTCATCCTGTGTGAATGTTTCGGGATCGAGGATGCCTGCTGCTACGAAGCTGTTAGCTGTCTTAAGGAACTGCTTATAGTTATCAGTTGTAGGTGAGAAAATGAACTTATCCTGTTCCTTGTTATATCTCATACCGTTACCGATATTCCAACCAGCATTACAATCGTATGTGGAAGCCATGATGCCGAGGAGGTTTCCGCCGGAACCCTTACCGGATTCACTTCCGCACCAGAGGTCAGACCAGATGTAGTCGGATTCTTTGCACATACCCTGAGCTACCATGTAGGACTTAACCTTCTTCAATGCTTCGAGGAAGTCTGCCCATGTCCAATCCTTCTGGAGAGCAACAACGTCAACGCCTGCCTTGTCCCAGATATCTTTTCTGATCATGAGAGTGTAGTTGATGAGGTTGTTTTCCTTCATACCGGGAAGCTTGTAGTACTTACCGTTAGATCTTGTGATCGTCTGGATATCCTTAGAGAGATCATACTTGTTGTAGAACTCTGTGTAGTAAGGCATGTACTTAACATAGTCAGAAATAGGAACGATAGCACCACCGTCTACGAACTTTGAATCGTCATAGATCTTAGGGATGATGTATGCAGCGTTACCTGCCTGAATATCAAGAGTAACCTGATCCATGTAGTCGCCACTGTCGTAAGACTTGAGTTCAAGCTTTACATTGGTACGGTCTTGGATGTCCTTGAAAATACCCTCCGTCTCCCAAGTCTCAACCATCGGATACCATGATGCATCACTGAAGAACATCGTATAAGTTACGGGCTGGTCTGCGTGGAATGTCTTTCCTAAACCATAAGTATAGGGAACATTCTCTTCTGTCTCAGTAGGCTCAGTTGCGATCTGACTGGGAATTGTTGTCATTTCGGAAGTCTCATTAGCGCCTGTGCAAGCAGCTAAGCTTGAGAGCATTGAAACTGCAAGACCTACAGACATTACTTTTGCAAGTTTTGTTGTCTTCATAACTGTTTCCTTTCTTTGCATTTTTCTATTGCCTTGGGATAGTCCCATTTAGCACAAATTGATTACTCTTTTACGCCGCCGAGCATCATGCCCTGAACGTAATATTTCTGAATGAACGGATAGATGCAGATAACCGGAAGTACCGTAAGAACCATCGCGCAAGACTTGATGTTCGCAGACATGTTCTGGGCATCAGGCTCAGATGCTCCGGCACCTCTGATGATCGTCTGGAGGAAGTATGCAACAGGCCACTTTGTCTTATCCTGAAGGTAGAGTTTTGCATTGAACCAGTTGTTCCAATACATAACCGCGTAGAACAAAGTCATTGTTGCGATGATCGGTGTAGACAGCGGTCTTGCAATGTGCCAGAAAACACCCCACTTGTTAAGACCGTCGATCTCACCTGCTTCTTCGAGATCTTTCGGAATGCTCATGAAGAACGATCTCATGAGGATTACATAATATGTACTGATGAGCATCGGGAGAATGAATCCCCACATCGAGTTCTTAAGCCCGAGCTTCAACATCAAAACGTAGTTCGCCATAAGTCCGCCGCCGAAATACATCGTGAAGATGATGAACGGTGAAAGGATCTTATTAACTCTGAGCTTCGGTTTGGATAACGGATACGCAAGGATCGATGAGAAGAAAAGCGATAATACAGTTCCGATGAACGTATAGAGGATCGTATTTCCGTAGTACTTCAAGAACTCAAAATCATTACGAGTGATTACATAAATATATGTCTTGATACTGAAGTCATCGAAATTAAGTTTTCCGTCTAGGAATGCCTGGATGCTGAGATCACCTGCTATGATCGCCTGGTCAGCCGTAAACGACTGCAAGATGAGATAGAGGAACGGGAATAAAGTTACGATAGAGATAATGGCCATCAATATCGTGTTGCAGACTGTAAATGTCTTATAACCTACTGATTCCTTGATCTTATTCTTAGGGTTATGGATATGGATCTCTTTCTTTACTTCAGGAGCAGCGTTTGTTATATCACTCATATTTCTACCCCCTTACCACAAACTCGTATTTGCAACTTTGCGTGATACAAAGTTGGCGCATGTAAGAAGCACTAAGTTGATGAGACCCTCGAAAAGACCAACCGCAGTTGCGAAGTTGATGCTTCCGGATTCGATACCCATACGGAATACGTAAGTTGATACGATATCAGATGTCTCATATGTGAGAGGGCTGTAAAGGAGATATACCTTTTCGAAAGCTCCGCCTGATCCGACAAGTCCGCCGATATCAAGGATAAGGAGTGTTGCGATCGTGGGAAGGATGCAAGGGATAGTTACGTGCAGTACCTGCTGGAAATGGTTTGCGCCGTCAACAGTTGCAGCTTCGTAAAGTGAAGGATTGATTCCTGACATCGCTGCGAGATAAAGTATCGTTCCCCATCCTAAGCTCTGCCATACGCCGGATGCTACGAAAATAGTTCTGAACCATTCAGCGAGTGCGATGAAGTTGATCTTCTCTCCGCCGAGCTGTGCGATTACATCATTGATAGGGCCGCTTGTAGAAAGCAATTCCTTGATCATGCCGCATACGATAACCATTGATATGAAGTGCGGCAGATAAGATACTGTCTGAACGAATTTCTTCCAGTTAAGATTTCTGATCTCGTTTAAGAGCAAAGCGAAAATAAGAGTTAACGGGAATCTGAAAAGCAGATAAAGACCGTTAAGGATAAGCGTATTCTTGAACGCATCCCAGAAAGGCTTTGCTGTAATGAACTGTTGGAAATACCTAAGTGTTAAGGGACCCTCACCGAAGATATTGCCGCCGGCATAGTACTTACGGAACGCGAGGATGTTACCGAACATAGGGATATATCTGAAGATAATGTAATAGATAACAGGGAAAAAGAACATGACATAGAGCTGCCAATTGATACGGAAGTCCTTTCCCATCCTTTTGCGGAGAGATAACTGCGTCGGTGTCCACTCTATCGGCTGATCCTGCTGTATCTGGTCTTTCTTACTCATCTTCGTTAAACCCCTAGGTCCGGTCTAATGTTAAAATGCTAACTTGTTTGCCTTCTTGTATGCTTGTATGGAAGTTGGTTAGCTTGGTATGAGATTATCACCGTATTGGCGATATGTCAATACTCTAATCGAGTAGAATACTAGGATTTGTGCAACACGAATAACGCCCGGGATCGGCTCCCGGGCGTCTCAAAAAGGCTTCAAAGTGCCTTATTTACTTAATTCTATGGATGCTTTCGCCACATCTGCGCCAAGTCCGCTCTTGTTCTGAGGGTGGAGCTCGTAGATCGGATCAGGAGTTGGAGCGACAACTACTTTTACGTTGCTGATAAATTCGGGTGCTCTCTCCTGAAGCTCCTGGATCTTTCTCCAGCCTTCCGGAACTTCGGTCTCGAATGTCAGAGGATTGATGTAGTCAGCCATCTTCACCATAACCACGGGAACCTCGCCGAAGAATTCTCTCATCTTCTTAAATGTCCTGATCATCTTCTGAGCATAACCACAGGGATTGTCGATACTGCTTCCGCCCTGCTCGATGAATTTCTTAGCTACTTCCGAATATTCCATGGAAAGTCCGTCAGGATCACCGGCGTTTGATTCGCCCTGGTACCACCAGATCTGGGAGATCGCGATATTCTTAACAGGTAAGACACTAGCGTAGTACAAAGCTGCCGGCAGCATCTGGGCCATCGGAATCGGATTGAACTTCGGCATCGTATTCTCGACTACCATTTTCCATTCGCCCATTATGTCAGTCATGCCGGAAGGAGTCTTCAGATAATAAGGGTGCCCTTCGACAAAACCGCCGAACTCCTGTTCAACGATGAGCCTTGTCATGAGAGTGTTCTTACCCTGCTTCAGGATTGAACCGTCGAAATGATAGATCCTCGGCGGATACTGATATTCGGTCCTGCCTACTTCTATACCATTGATATAAGTAACATCTGCGTCGATAAGGTCGCCCAATCTTAAGAGGCAGTCGCCTTCGCAAACTCCGTCATAATCGAATTCTTTGATGAACCATACGATTCCTGAGAAATCCTTTACTACGATTCCTGGAAGTGTTACAGGCTTTGCATCCTTGATACCTTCTTCGATCTTGAAATCATTGTCGTCAGCTTTTGCGCGCCAGTCGATTGTAAGCTGCTGCCAGTGCTCAACATATTTCTTGAGAGTACCCTTGCCTCTTAATTGTGAGAGCTCATCTTCACTGATGCCCGATGCATAAAGGTCCTCATCGCACATCCAGGCTTCGATCGTGGATCCGCCCTGTGCGTTAAGGATCAGGCCGATCGGAACATTCTTTTCTTCGAAGATCCTCTTTGCTGCATAAAAGCCGATTGCACTGAATGCGGTTTTCGAGTCCCCAACAGCCTTTATCCAGTCGAACTCGGGCAAAGCACATGTGCTCTCCTCACCGATATCAGGGATCTCCAGATCAGGTGTTAAGAGGTACTGCCTTACGTAAGGATAATCTTTCGCTTCGACCTCTTCTTTATTGAGTTCCATGGTCCTTCCAACGGGAAGCTCCATATTGGACTGCCCTGCGAGCATGAACACATCGCCGACGCAGACATCTTTGATCTCTATAGTATCCGTGCCTTCGACCTTGAGTTCGGTATCGAAAATAACATCCATGGGCGGAAAGACTGCTTTGAACTTACCGTCAGTTACCGGAGCGGTCACGACGTGTCCTGCAAGAGTTACTGTTACTTCAGATGCCGTGCTCTCGAAGCCTTCTATTACTATTTCTTTATTTCTTTGAAGAACCATTCCGTTTGAGTAAATACCGGAAAGTTTTGTTGAGCCCATATTATTCACCATCCTTTGAAGGTATTGTATCGTCAGTGCGTTTTCTTGTCTACCATTCTAGTCTGCAAGTCATTGATTTTTACCGGATTCACTTTTATACTGACTCCATAAGGAAGGTAAACAGATGAAGAAATCTTTCGATCACATTCAGAACAGCTGGCTTTACAGATTAAGTAAAGTAATAGGAGATGTAGTAATTATCTCCTGCCTGTTCCTGCTGTTTTGTCTTCCGGTAGTAACTATAGGTGCTTCCGTCACGGCTTTATATTACACAGTTTACCGCAAATACAAAAAGCATAGTGATGAGCCTTCCAAAGATTTTATGAGGTCACTTAAGGAGAATCTTAAGAACGGTATCATCATTAATCTTATCTATATGATCTTCTGCGCAATAGCAGGCTTTAATATCTATTTCGCTTTCTTCGGATTCGGAGGAACTAAGCTTCCTGACTGGTACACTATAGTATCTTTAGTCCCGCTCCTCCCTGTCATCTTTACGCTTCCATTTGTATATCCGCTCCTTGCCAGGTTCAGCAACGGCATCAAGGGCACCCTCACCAACAGCTACACTCTCTGCATGATCAACTTTCCTAAGTTTCTGCTTATATGGCTTATCTTTATCGTTGCGCTCGCAGTAAGCATCTGCTTCCCGCCCGCAGCTCTCGTAACACCTGCGGTAGCTATGTATCTTACCCAGATGATCACCGAGAAGGCTTTTGAGAAAGCTATTGAAGTTGAGAAAGCCCGTGAGGAAAAGGCTGACGGATCTGAGGTGGCTGTAGATGGCTGAATATCTTAATCTCATCCAGATCATTTCCGGCATCTTTGCTGTTGTCTTAATCTTTGCCGGAATACTCATGAGCGTAAAAAAACTCAATCCTGAAAAATATGAAGTAATTCCCGTTAAGACTACTGTGATCTCAACGCTTCTGATCATATTGGGACTTTTATCGTATGCAGTCATGAAAACATGCACCAACATGACCGTCGTCACCGAAGAGCATTATGATCTCTGGGCGCTTTATCTCGCATCTTTGGGTGAAGTAATAAAGCTCTTCGGCTTTATCGTATTCGTTCCGGTGCTCTTCAGATTATTCAAGCCGAGGTCACGTAAAGAAAAACCCGCCGAAGAAGAGTTTTCCGACGAAGAATCAGAGAGCTGATACGACCCTTTTCCGCATTTCGAAAAAGGTATGCTCAAAAGAGCCTTCTTTATCCTGATAAAACCATAACTTATCCCCTATTTTGCAAGAGTTTGAAGGGTATTACTGACACCCGTGTTGGGGTAGTATTTTGATATATCATGTTCTATTGACAAACATCAAGACTACTAGTATGCTAGTAAGCAGAATGAGACTTGAGTATTGTCACATGATTCTCTTTCAAGAAAATTCGGGGTGAAATATCTTATGAAATTGGTTTTACGGTGGTTTCCGTACGGTGATGACAGCGTCTCACTGAAGCAGATAAAACAGATTCCGGGCGTCAGCGGCGTAGCTACACATCTTACCAGGATCCCTGTCGGCGATATCTGGACTATGGATGAGATCAATCTTGTTAAGGATGAGATCAACTCTTATGGTCTGGAGATGGAAGTCATCGAGAGCCTCAATATCCACGAAGACATCAAGAAGGGCCTCCCTTCAAGAGATATGCTCATTGATAACTACATCGTTTCAATGAGGAATCTTGCCAAGGCCGGTGTTAAGTGCATCTGCTACAACTTCATGCCTGTTATGGACTGGTACAGGAGCAATCTTGCAAAAGAGCTCGCCGACGGCAGTACCGCTATGGCATACAGCCACAAGGAAGCAGTCCAGCTCACACTTGAGAAGATCACTTCTTCCATGATCGACGGATCACGTAATTTCAGTCTTCCGGGATGGGAGCCTGAGAGATTCGGCCAGATGGCTGAGGACATCAAGTTCTATCAGAGCATGACTTCCGAGCAGTACTTCAAGAACATCAAGTATTTCCTCGATGCGGTCGTACCCGTTGCAGAAGAGATCGACATCAATTTTGCAGTACATCCCGATGATCCTCCGATGCCTTTGTTCAACCTCCCTAAGGTCGTTAACAGCAAGGAGTCGATCAATACATATCTCAATCTCAACGAATCCAAGAGAAATGGTCTTACCCTCTGCACAGGAAGTCTTGGCGCAGGCATCCACAACGATGTCGTAGATATCGCTAAGACATTCACAGCTACAGGTAAGGTTCATTTCGTACACTTAAGAAACGTAAAGCACGAGTCCGAGACTGATTTCCACGAATCAGCCCACCTCTCATCCTGCGGCGATCTCGACATGTTCGCTATCGTTAAGGCTCTTTATGAGAATGGCTTTGACGGTTATATCCGTCCTGACCACGGCCGCATGATCTGGGGCGAAGTCGGAAGACCGGGATATGGTCTTTACGACCGTGCTTTAGGTGCTGCTTACATAAACGGTTTATGGGAAGCAGTAAGCAAACTTTGTAATTAATGAATATTGGCAATACTCCTCCCTTGCCCGCAAAACCGATGATCTTATAATCGCTTATAAGGTTATCGGTTTTGTCTGATAAGAGAAGTAATGCGAAAGGAAGTTTTCTCAATGGATCTGTCAAAAGATAATCTTAAGAACACCGAATTCTGGAACAGCATTAATGTTGTTCTTCCCAAGTACGATATCGATAAAGTAAAAGAAGCTACAACGGCTGCTCCCACATGGCTTCATGTAGGCGGCGGAAATATCTTCAGAGCTTTTATCGCAAGGATCAACCAGAGACTTTTGAACCAGGGTCTTGCTGATACCGGAATAATCGTCTGCGGCACGATGGACTATGAGAATTTCGAGCGCGTATATAAGCCCTTCGATAACCTCTCGATAATCTGTGACCTTAAAAGCGACGGCAATACCGGTTATGAGATCATCGGAAATATAACTGAAGCGATCGCTGCAAATTACGATATTGAAGAGAATATCGCAAGACTCAATGAGATCGCATCAAGCCCTTCGCTTCAGATCGTATCCTTCACGATTACCGAGAAGGGCTACGCGTTAAGAGATGCTGACGGCAAGCTTTATAAAGATGCCGCAGAAGATATGGAGAACGGACCTTCACATCCGCTCACCTGCATGGGCTTTATCGCTTCACTCCTTTACACAAGATTTAATGCCGGCGCTTATCCTCTGGCACTGGTCAGCATGGATAACTGCAGCCACAACGGCGATAAGCTCAAGTCATCAGTATTGGAGATAGTCGATGCCTGGGTGGCTAAGGGGTTTGTGGATAATTCTTTTCGACATTATGTAGATGATCCATCCCGAATAGCATACCCCTGGAGCATGATCGATAAGATTACGCCAAGACCTTCGGACGAGATCCTGAACAAACTTACCCACCTTGGCATCGATAATCTTAAGAGCGTTAAGACGACTACGGGAGTTTTCGCAGCACCGTTTGTAAATGCTGAGGTTCCTGAATACCTGGTTGTCGAAGACCTCTTCCCTAACGGCAGACCCGACCTTGAGAAAGGCGGCGTCATCATCACTGACAGGGATACAGTCGATAAGTGCGAGAGAATGAAAGTTACTGCATGCCTCAATCCTCTTCACACATCACTTGCAATTTACGGCTGCCTTCTTGGCTTTACCAAGATCTCGGATGAGATGAACGATGAGGATCTGAAAACTCTCGTAACAAAAATGGGTTATAACGAGTGCCTCCCCGTCGTATGCGATCCGAAGATCCTTAACCCTCAGGAGTTCTTAAAGGAAGTTCTGGAAGAGAGATTCCCCAATCCTTTCCTTCCTGACACGCCTCAGAGAATTGCAACAGATACAAGCCAAAAGCTTCCTATCAGATTTGGTATTACTTTGAATTCATATCTTAACGATGCGCCCGAAAAGCTCGCTTCATTAAAGCTCATCCCACTCGTTATCGCAGGATGGCTCCGCTATCTTCTTGCAGTTGACGATAACGGAAACGCTTTTGAGATAAGCTCTGATCCCATGGCTGAATTCTTCCAGAATGAACTTAAATCACAGGGCATCAGCTTTGGAATGACAGAGAGCGTTAAAGGCAGACTTACGGGAATTCTTTCCAACGAGACGGTTTTCGGAGTCGACATAAACAAGACGGGATTAACACCTGTTATCGAGAGTTATCTGGACGA
>CACZML010000017.1 GCA_902782235.1 Oscillospiraceae bacterium | reverse complement strand
CTGCCGCATGTTTTGCCGCATGTTTGGCACAAAAACGGGCTTTTGAACGGCGGAATGAACGGCGCCGCCGCATGTTCTGCCGCATGTTTGGCACAAAAACGGGCTTTTGAACGGCGGAATGAACGGCGCCGCCGCATGTTTTGCCGTTCTTCAGGCGGAATTCCAGGCGACGCCTAGAGTTTTGCCTGGAGTTTACCCATTTTCGCCCCATTCTTCAGGCGGAATTCCAGGCGGAGCCTGATGTTTTGCCTGATGTTAACCGGCCGCAATGCCGTAGTCCATCCAAAATATAATCCTGAAATACAAAAAGAGGTTGCCTCAAACTGAGACAACCTCTTATTAGCTTTAGTTGAACGAGAATTAAGCTTTTTCCATTCTCTTCTTGAACTTATCAACACGTCCGCCTGTATCAACGAGCTTCTGCTTGCCTGTATAGAACGGGTGGCAGTTGGAGCAGATATCAACTCTGAGATCACTCTTTGTGGAAAGAGTCTCGAATGTGTTGCCGCATGCGCACTTAACTGTTACGACCTGCGTCTTAGGATGAATTCCTTCTTTCATGTCCTTTCACCTCTCAATCAAAGATATGACGCGTAATCCTAAACTCACGTATGTCATACCGGATTCTTCGTGTTAGCCTTGCTATATTACTTGAATCGTTCCCGGTTGTCAATCGGTAGCAAAAGATTTCTTTACGGAAAGCACGAACGACTTGTTGCTCGTGGTCTTCTCCATAAAGCTGATAACAGCATTGGTTGCCGTGATCGTATCTGCTTCTGCGATCCTTCTTCTGATGAGCCATACAGCATCGAGTTCCTCGGGTGTGAGCAGGAGGTCTTCTCTTCTCGTACCGGACTTGTCGACTGCGATAGCCGGGAAGACTCTTCTGTCTGCGAGCTTTCTGTCCAGAGTGACTTCCATGTTGCCCGTTCCCTTGAATTCCTCGAAAATAACTTCGTCCATTCTCGAGCCCGTCTCGATCAATGCTGTTGCAAGGATCGTAAGGGATCCGCCGTTCTCGATGTTACGTGCGGCACCGAAGAATCTCTTAGGTCCGTAAAGTGATCCCGGATCGAGACCTCCTGACAAGGTTCTTCCTGTAGGATTGATCGTAAGGTTGTAAGCTCTTGCAAGTCTTGTCATGGAGTCCAACAGGATTACAACGTCCTTGCCGAGCTCAACAAGCCTCATAGCTCTCTCGAGAACGAGTTCTGTTACTCTTACGTGGTTCTCAGGACGCTTGTCGAATGTGGAGTAAACGACTTCGCCTGAAATATTTCTCTGCATGTCCGTAACTTCCTCAGGACGCTCGTCGATGAGGAGCACGATAAGTACGCAGTCAGGATTGTTAGCTGTGATTGAATTTGCGACCTTCTGGAGGAGGATCGTCTTACCTGCCTTCGGAGGGGATACGATCATACCTCTCTGACCCTTACCGATAGGTGAGAAAAGGTCGATGATCCTTGTGGAGATGTCCTCTTTCTCTGTCTCGAGATCAAGTCTCTCATCAGGATAGATAGCTGTGAGGCTCTCGAACTTCGGACGTCTTCTGATATTTTCATAGTCATTCTCGATTACAGGAATGCCGTTAACTTCTGTAATGCGCTTGAGCGGGGCATATCTGTCCTTGCCGCGCTTCGGGATAGCGAATCCCTTGATATAGTCACCTCTTCTAAGACCCATTCTCTTGATCATCTGGCCCGGAACATAAGCGTCATCCTCGCCGGGGAGATAGTTATTTCTGTGAACGAATCCGCAGAAGTCATTCTTATTGCCTTCATTGTTATTGATAGCAAGAACGCCTTCAATCTCAATCTCAACGGGAAGTACCACTTCAGGAACTTCTTCCTCCGTCTCAGCAGGTGCTTCATCAACAGTCTCAACTGTCTTTGTATCCTGGCCGGGACCGAATGTGATCTTCCTTCTCTTGGATCTGCCGTGCTTGCCCTGGCCCTGTACCGGAGCCTGTTCAGGCTTCTTCTCTTCTGCCTTTACTTCAGCAGGAGCTTCGGCAGCGGGCGCCTGCTCAGGAACCTCTGCCTCTGCAGCTGCAGCAAGTGCCTCAACGGGTGTGGGTTCTTCTGCCTTAACTTCAGCAGCTTCTTCCTTCTTCTTGGAAGTTCTTGTCTTCTTAGCCTTGGCTGCAGGCTTCTTCTCAGCCTTCTTGGACTCTTCAGCAGGCGCTTCAGCAGCAGGAGCCTCAGCTACAACCACCTCAGCAGGTGCTTCTTCAGCCTTGGCAGCCTTTTTGGAAGTGCGCTTGGCAGGCTTCTTCTCAGCCTTCTTCTCTTCCTTGGGCTCTTTTGCAGCTTCTTCAGTTACTTTCTTAGCCACTTTCTTCTCCTTTTTCTCTGCCTTGATCATGGCATCAGCCAGTTCGTTTGTCTCGAACCTTGCAGTTCTTCCGACATCAACGATCAGCTCGTCCAATGACTTCTGGTTCTCAGTACTCTTCATGGGTTCCGGAATAGCGGCAGCCTTAACGGGAACAGGTTCTTCGGAAAGATCGACAGCTGTGATGTCTCCGATATCCTTGGCTCCTGTGATCGCCATGAGAAGTTCATCTCTGGTCTTAGATTCAGCCTCTTCCGGTGTAAAGTCTCCGAATGCAACGGCTATCTGCCTTAAGTCAGAATCCGTCTTGGAATTCAAATTGTCAAAATCGTCCATAAACGCCTTTCGAATAAAAAATTTAGTCGCAAAATTCCTATTATACTTATCCGCAATACTGCTTAAAAAGGGATATCAATCTTCAAATGCGAAAAGGAAAAATATCTAAATATAACGAATGCGCGCCAGGGTGTTCACCTGACGCGCATAATATATCATTTGTTAATGTTTCAGTCAATCAAATAGCTTTAATTATCAGAAAGTGCCGCAAATTTGTCCATCATATCGAGGGCCTTACCTGTACCGATAACAACGCAGGAAACAGGGTCCTGTGCAAGGTATACATCGATACCGATCCTGTTGGACAGCATGTGGTCAAGACCGTAGAGCATAGCACCGCCGCCGGTCATTACGATACCTCTCTGTGAGATATCAGCCATGAGTTCCGGAGGTGTTCTCTCGAGAACGTTGTGCACTGCTTCGAAGATCTGTGTGATAGGCTCTTCCAATGCTTCGAGCATTTCTGTGGAAGACACTGTAACTGTTGAAGGAAGACCTGTGATAATGTTTCTTCCCTGAACGTCCAATGTGAGCTCCTCGTCTCTAGGATAAGCGCAGCCGATCTCGATCTTGAGCTTCTCTGCTGTCTTCTCACCGATGAGAATATTATGTCTCTTACGTACGTGCTTGATGATAGCTTCGTCGAACTTGTCGCCTGCAACCTTCAATGATGCATCAACAACAGGCTCGCAAAGTGAGATAACGGAGATATCTGTCGTACCGCCGCCGATGTCTACTACCATTGAACCGCAGGCCTTTGTGATATCGATACCTGCGCCGATAGCAGCTGCGATAGGCTCTCTGATGAGGAATACGTCCTTTGCACCGGCGTGACGGCAGGCATTCTCTACTGCCTGCTGCTCAACGGGTGTGATAACTGAAGGAACGCAAACTACGATAGTAGGCTTGAAATATGTGGCACGAAGGCCTGTGCAGACACGGCCGATAAAAGCCTTGAGCATAACTTCAGTAGCTCTGAAGTCAGAGATAACGCCTTCACGAAGAGGACGGATAGCCTCAACGATACCCGGTGTACGGCCGAGCATAAGGGATGCTGATTCACCTACTGCAAGGACCTTACCTGTCTTACTGTTTACAGCAACAACAGAGGGTTCCTTAAGAACGATACCCTTACCTCTGATGTACACAAGAACGCTGCTGGTGCCAAGATCGACACCGATCTCCATACCTAAACCCATAGATTCACCTCATATATCAGAAAACGCCGTATTTTAGACGTGTTAGTCCGCAAAAATTCAATTTATTATTACATCACGGTTTATAAAAATCAATTACGCGATGCCCTATTTTAAGTGACATTCTGATTTCAATTTGTGGCGATTTGTAGGTAATTCCCGTGTTTTTCGAAGGCAAGTTCCGTACATAATTACTGTAAATTCTCAAACACACGGAGTATAATTAGTTGTTCAATTATAAGTATTAAGGAGTCTTTATCTATGAGTTACTCAATTGAGACAGACAAGAAGTGGCAGGCAAAATGGGCTGAAACAGAGCTCTACAAGTTTAATCCCGATGCAGAGGGAAAGAAGCTATATTGCCTCGAAATGTTCTCATACCCGTCCGGCGCTAACCTTCACTTAGGTCACTGGTACAACTACTCGCTAACAGACTCCTGGGCAAGATTCAAGCACATGCAGGGTTATAACCTTTTCCACCCCATGGGATTCGACTCTTTCGGTCTCCCTGCTGAGAACTATGCGATCAAGACAGGCATCCATCCTCAGGATTCCACACTCAAGAACATCGACACGATGGAAAAACAGCTCCAGGCAATGGGCACAACAGTGGATTGGGACTATGAGGTTAAGACATGCATGCCCGATTACTACAGATGGAACCAGTGGTTCTTCATCGAGCTCTATAAGAGAGGCCTTGCTTACCGTAAGAATGCACCTGTTAACTGGTGCCCTTCATGCAAGACCGTTCTTGCTAACGAGCAGGTTGTAGACGGCGCCTGCGAGAGATGCCATACAGAAGTTGTAAGAAAGAACATGACTCAGTGGTTCTTCAAGATCACAGAGTATGCTCAGGAACTTTTAGACGACCTCCCGAAGCTCGACTGGCCTGAGAAGACCAAGAAACTCCAGAAGAACTGGATCGGCAGATCAGAAGGCGCACAGGTTGCCCTCTATGTCGAGAAGAACGGCGAGCGTCTCACAAATGAAGACGGCTCTCCCATGAAGCTCGAAGTATTCACTACAAGAGTTGATACGTTCATGGGTATCACATATGTAGTTATCGCACCTGAGTCAGAACTCTGCGCAAAGCTCACTACTGACGAGTGCCGCGAAGCTGTTGAAGCTTACCGCCAGGCTACAGCAAAGGTAAACGAGATCGACCGTATGTCCACAACACGTGAGAAGACGGGCGTATTCACAGGCGCTTATGCTATTCATCCGTTAAACGGCAGAAGAGTTCCGATCTGGGCAGCAGATTATGTTGTTGCAGGTTACGGTACAGGCGTTGTCATGGCAGTTCCTTCACACGATGAGAGAGACTATGATTTCGCTCACAAGTACGGCCTTGATATCATCCGCGTTATCCAGCCTGAGAAGGGTGTTGATTCCGATCTTCCTTACTGCGAGAAGAAGGGTTACCTCACAAATTCCGGCGAGTTCGACGGAATGGAGATGCACGATGCACAGAAGGCAATCGTTGCAAAGCTTTCCGAGATCGGCATGGGTGAATGGAAGATCAACTACAGACTCAGAGACTGGCTCATTTCCCGTCAGAGATACTGGGGAACACCTATCCCGATGATCCACTGCCCTTCATGCGGTGTCGTACCTGTACCTGAAGAGGAACTCCCTGTTCTTCTTCCCTACGACGTTGAGTTCACACCGGATGGTGAGAGCCCGCTTGCAAAGTGCGATTCATTCATGAACTGCAAGTGCCCCAAGTGCGGCGGCGATGCAAGACGTGACCCTGATACGATGGATACTTTCGTTGACTCTTCCTGGTATCAGTTCAGATATCCTGATAACAAGAACGATAAGGAAATGTTCTCCAAGGATAAGATCAACAAGTTCTGCCCTGTCGACAAGTACGTCGGCGGCGCTGAGCACGCATGCATGCACCTCCTTTACGCAAGATTCTTCACTAAGGCTATGCGTGACATGGGTATGCTCGATTTTGACGAGCCTTTCACAAGCCTCGTTCACCAGGGCACGATCCTTGGACCTGACGGACAGAAAATGAGTAAGTCCAGAGGCAACACAGTTGCACCTGACGACTATATCAGCAAGTACGGTTCTGACGTATTCAGAACATACCTTGGATTCGGCTTCGCATACATTGAGGGCGGTCCTTGGGCTGATTCAGGACTCCAGGCTATCGTTAAGTTCTTCAGAAGAATTGAAACATGCGTAGCAGACTGCTCCGGCATCTCTTCTTCTGCAGTTCCCGCTAAGGCTGACATGACATCTGCTGATAAGGAACTCAACTATGCTGTTAACTACGCGATCAAGAGTTCCACAGCTGATATCGAGAAGTTCCAGTTCAATACTCCTATCGCCCGTATGATGGAGCTCTTGAACGCTATCACAAAGTACAGCCAGGATGTAACAGGCAAGCCTGAGTTCAAGAGATACGCTACAGAAAAGCTCGTTCTCTTACTTGCACCCTTCGCTCCTCACTTCACAGAAGAACTCTGGTGCGAAGCATTGGGCAACGGCTACTCCATCTACAATCAGAAGTGGCCTGAAGTTGACGAATCAGCTCTTGTAAAGGATGAGATCGAGATCGCAGTCCAGATCAACGGTAAGGTTCAGTTCAAGGTAAACATCCCTGCTGAAGCTGACCAGGCAGCTGTAGAAGCTATTGTTAACGCAGACGACAGACTCGCAGGTGCTCTGAACGGCAGATCGATCGTTAAGTTCATCTACGTTAAGGGCAGGATCGCCAACATCGTTGCGAAGTAATTGCAATTACATTTAAAACACGAGGGGCTGTCTCTATATGCAGAGACAGCCTTTATTCTTCTTCAAATTCAGCCTTATGCTTTTCGAAAAAATCGTAAAAATATCTCACGTTCTCGAGCTCAGTCCAGCTTGAGACTTTGAAGTCCTTGGAATCGAGATCGTATATCTTTGCATTCAATATTCCAAGCATAAATGGTGAGTGAGTAGCGATAATGAACTGGCAGCCCAGAAGCCTTGCCATCTCATTGATCTTCTCTGCAAGGCGAACCTGATTTGACGGCGACAGCGACACTTCCGGCTCATCAAGAAGATACAGTGCGTTGGGCCTTATGAATTCTTCAAAGAACTGGAAAGCGGTCTCACCGTTTGAATACTTCTCCTGCGCGAACATGATATATGCCTGAAGCTGTTTGCCCTGCTTCGACGCAAGGAAATCGTCAGCCTCTTCTTTACTTTTCCCGTCCGAGATCTGATCGTAAGCAAGGCTCTCTTCTAGCACAGACTTTTGCTGGATCTTCTTGATCTCATACAGGATGTCTTCGCTCTTAATGTAACGGCTGTCCTGCGGCAGCGATCTAATTGTCCTGCCAAGTTCATCTTCGCCAAGACAATACGAGCATTCAGATACAAATCTTCCGCAGTAATCCTCATTGCCGAACTTGTTCGGCGTAGCATATTCCTTGCCCTTGATCTTAAGCTTGTTCGATATCTGATTAAGAAGCGTGGATTTACCCGAGCCGTTATTCCCGTATAAGACCGTTATCTGCTCGAAAAAGAACACCATCCCTTCCCTGCGCCTGAACACGTTATAAGGGTAGATGTTAGGGCATGATATCCTCTCAGGACTTAATCCGAAACTTTGTAAATAGATCATATAAACTCCGGCAATTTTTTATCTGAACATAATCCTACCACTTCAGCAGTCCGATTAATCGAACGCATCGTTAGAAGGCACATCAAGAATGTGATTTCTTGCCATTCAATGACGGAGAACATATCATATATGTGATTGATAAAGTAAGATATTTCAAGGAGACCGAGGAAGGATTGGGATTATACTACAAGGTCCTTGAGTTATTCAAACCCAAGGACCTTTTTCATTCATATGAACAAAACCGTTTCTGATCAGGCTTCAGACTTTATCTCCTGTGTACGGTAGATCAGCTTAACTTCACCATCCATATCATCACTGATTCCGGAGAAACTCTTATACTTTTTCGATACATCGACAGTGGCCTTCAAACGGTCTAAAGTATTGCCAATATCACCGTCAACGAGGTCTACAATCTTGCTTATGCCCTCTTTATTAAGCTTATCCAGACCGTCAGAAAGCTTCATGGAACCGTCCTTAAGTTTCGACACACCGTCAACCAGGGCAGGAACACCGTCTTTTATCTTAAGCGCGCCATCGTAGAGCTGGGCTGAGCCACTCTTAAGCTTCTCAGTTCCGGCTTTAAGTTCCGTTGCTCCTGATGACAGTTTTGATGCGCCCTTGGCTGCTGAATCTACTCCGTCAGTATATGCAATAACACCAAGATAAAATGCATTGAAACTGTCAAGAGAGGTCTTAACTGAAATGATCTGCTTTGATCCTTCGGAAGCTTCTTTGAGCTTATTCTGTACAGCATCTGATGCCATGTTATCGGCAATTGCCTTTTTGATCTGAATCTCAACATTGTCAGAGATTGTCTTTTTGACAGCGTCAGACTTCATCTGATCCTCAACTGCAGCATCGATAGCAGAAACGGTCTCATCTGCGGACATCTTTTCTTTGACCATGCCGTCGATCTTTGCCGTGATCTCATCAGATGACATCTTAGCTTCGATAGCAGCATCGATCTGAGATTGTACTTCTTCAGTTATATTACCTGCTTCAACTGCAGCATCGTATTCTTCCTTGCTCATTCCCAAAGAAGCTTCGATAACGCCTGCCGTAACCTGGGTTCTTATGCCGGCTTCCACACCTGAAGCAACTTTCTCTTTTGTTGCCTGTGTAACTTTTGTTTTAACCTGGTCTTCAACAGTCTCCGTTACCTTTTCAGTGATCTTATCCCTGTTGGCTTCGACCGCCTTGCTTACAGAATCAAGGGCCTGGTTATAAACATTCGTCTCATCTAAAGAATCGATAACCTTATTCAGCACCTGTGAATAATTGGAGATAGTGAGCTTCGGAATTGATATTCCGGCTGCCTGTATCTGCTTTGTTGCAGTATCAAGAAGCGAATTGAATACCTGCTTTGCTCCGCCTGTAAGATCATCGCTCTTTGAAGATAAAGTATTGAGGCCATTTGAAAGCTCTCTTATACCGGACTTGATCTTCCCTGCACCGTCATCAAGCGATGCTGCGCCGTTTCTTAACTCTTTTGCTCCCTCAGCAAGCTTATCGATGCCGTCAACAAGTTCTTTTGATTTACTGAGCAAAGTATCCAATCCGCCATAAAGCTTTGAAGAACCGTCTAAAAGCTTATCCATTGCATCTGTGAGGCTTTTCATCGAATCTTTGACTTCGTCTTCATTGAGCTTATCTGCATCAAGCTCGTTGAAAAGATCGTTAGTCGCGATGGTTACTGTCATACCAAGGCTGAAATCTTTAACATTCGCTGTGATCTCGACATAATCAGGAATCTCGAGCTTATCTTTGCTGATAGCAAGATTATCCTGAAGGCCGGGGAATGCAAGGCCTGCTACAACAGTCCTTGTTCCGTCATTTACCACCTTGCCGTTCGTGACTTCCACATTGCTGAACTTATCGTCATCCAGTTCGATTCCGGTAAGCATTGCAAAAGGCACATATATTTTCTCTTTCTTTCCGCCGATATCGACCATCTCATACTGGTTGTTCTTATAGTCGAATCTGATAGTTACCCTGCCACTCTTTCCTGCAATCTCTTTTGCTGACATGGTCTTACCGTCAAGCTTATATGAAACGCTGACATCAACAGGGAGTGCTTTTGTCGTGCTTCCCTGATAGTAGATATCGTTACCTTCGGCATCCCACACTTTCATGTGATCTCCGTTTATAGAATACGTTTCGTTGCCTTTAACATTCTTGATGTCGGTAAGTTTTGTATCGTCGATGATCTCATTATCGGCTTTTGCATTCTTTATCCAATCGCTGACGATTACTTTTTTGACTGTTCCGTCAGAATTAGCGAGAACATAAACAGTCTCATCCTTAATGTTAACATCAGCTGTCTTTGAAGGTGTTTTCACATCTTCCTGAACAGGTTCACTTACCTCAGGTTCCAATAAAGGTTCCTCATCTTTTGTCTTGGCATAGCTTATTCCTGCTACACCGAAACATACCGATAAACAAACACCAAGAGCTACCGCTTTTTCAGCCAACTTATCCATGAATTAATGCCTCCTTAGCTTTTTTAACACTGTTGATATGAGTCATTCCGACCGTCGTTTTGCATATGACACCGTCAAAGAGCATGAACATTGCAGGCAAAGTAAAGATTACGAGCAGCATGCTTATAACCGCGCCTCTTGCCATCAGCATGCACATCGAGCTGATCATCTCGATGTCGGAATACAAAGCTACTCCGAACGTTGCTGCGAAAAGTCCCATTCCCGATACGATGATCGAAGGTATCGATGTATAAAGCGCAGTCCAGACAGACTCCTTTTTGTCATGTCCTGCGATCCTTTCGGTCTTATATCTTGTCGTCATTAAGATCGCATAGTCGACAGTCGCACCGAGCTGGATCGTGCTGATGCAGATAGGGGTAATAAATGCCATGCTCTGTCCCAGATAATGCGGAAGTCCAAGATTGATGAATATTCCGAGCTCGATGACGGAAATCAGGATCAAAGGCAGAGAAATACTCTTTTCGACAAACAGGATGATCAGGAATATTGCAAGGACTGAGACTGCAGTTACGATCTTGAAGTCGCGGTCAGTCGTCTCGATCATATCCTTTGTGCAAGGGCCCTCGCCAATGACCAGTCCATTGCTGTCGTATTTCTTTACTATTCCGTTGATAACATCGATCTGGCTGTTGATCTCATCAGTCGCTACGCCGTATTCGGAGCCTATCAGCATCAACTCCCAATTCTCGCTCTTAAGCGCTGATGTTAGCCTGTCAGGAATCAGATCTTCCGGTATTCTTGATCCTATGAGCGACTCCAGGCTCAGCACATACTTAACACCATTAACGTTCTTTATCTGTTCTGTCATGGAACGCACACTGTCAGCTTCCAGATCGGATCTTACGAGAATCATGTGCGTTGCGCCCACACCATATTCTTCATTGAGCTTTGTCGTGGATATGATGTAATTCATATCTTCCGGCAGTGTCTCTGCTATGTTGTAATAGACTTCTTTGTTCGCTTTTCTATAACCATAGTAAGCAGGTGTGATAAGGACCGCAAAGATTATCAGGAATACCGGGAAGATCTTGATCAGCTTTTTCGAAAAAGACTTCGAATCAGGAATAAGCGATCTGTGTCTTGTCTTTTGAAGGGGCTTATCGAAAATAAGGATCAGGGACGGCAGCAAAGTTACGCAGCCTATAACTCCGAGGACAACACCCTTAGCCATTACAATACCCAAGTCTCTTCCCAATGTGAAAGTCATGAAGCACAATGCTACAAAGCCCGCTATAGTAGTGACGGAACTTCCTACAACGCTTGTAAGAGTTTTCCTGATAGCAAGAGCCATAGCTTCCTTGTGATCGTCATTAGTCGCAAGCTCCTCGTTATAGCTGTGCCAGAGGAATATCGAGTAGTCCATTGTAACTGCCAGCTGCAAGACTGCAGACAATGCTTTTGTGATATAAGAGATCTCTCCAAGGAAATAGTTTGATCCCATATTCATCAATATCATCGCACCGATAGATGCCAGGAACACAAAAGGCACGAGCCAGCTGTCCAGGAAAAGAAGCATTGCAACGCATGATAGTGCAACAGCAAGACCTACATAAATAGGCTCTTCTTTTTCGCACAGATCCTTAAGATCGACAACGAGCGCTGTCATGCCGGATATAAAGCACTGCTCTCCGCAGACCTTTCTTATCTCCTTAACAGCACTCATCGTGCGGTCATCAGACGTGCCGGTGTCAAAGAATACAGCCATCATCGTTGAGTTTTTGCTGTTAAACGCTTTGTAAATATCTTCAGGCAGAAACTCTTTCGGCATGGAAAGATCAGCCACAGAATCGTACCAGAGAACAGTGTCGACATGTTCGATCTTTTCAACTTTTTCTTTAAGGGCAGCTACATCCTTATCAGGCATATTCTCGAAAATCAGGAATGTAAAAGCGCCCTTGTTAAAGTCTTTGAGCAGTTCATTCTGCCCTTTTACAGTCTCCATGTCCGAAGGCAGATAAGTGAGCATGTCGTAATTGACTCTGGTCTTTACCATACCGATAACTGACGGCACCATGAGGATCAAAGCCAGTATCAGTATTGCTATACGGCTTTTAACAACTCCTCTTGAAAACTTCATTTTTATATACTTCCTTTCAATAGTTTTCCATATCAGCAAGTTCTGATCTCTGGTTCTTTACGATCTTTACCATGCTTAGAGCAACGCTAATGTTAAGAAGCCCCTCAATAAGAAAAGCTGTGCCGGTTATCATTACCATGATGTTCATGGCTTCTGCGGGCCTTCCAACGAGAAGGATCCCCATGATCCCTGCTATGCATGAAAAGAGCGCTGTAAGCCACCACTCTCTTATGCCGAACCTCTTTGCTTCAAGAGAGATACCGATCTTGAAAAGAGAGTTAATGATGACGCATACTCCGCCGGTTATGCTTACAAAGTTCATGACATCGCCGGGATTAAATATTGTGATGACTCCTAAGATGATAAGAAGGATCCCGAACTGAAGATCATACTGGAAAGCCAGTCTGAACAGATCTTTTGAGAAATAACCGATAAGCTTTATAACTCCGAAAACGATCATTGAGAGTCCTGCGAAAAGGCCGATTGCTTCGACAGAAATACCAGGCTTTAACAGCATTAAGATGCCTGCAATGCAGAATAAAACGGACATAAAGATATATCCGTATTTCGCTATCCTGATCGATGTAACTGAACGTGTATGCATCATCATTCCTCCTTTTCATCCAAAGGATACCCATGAGAGGAAATGATTAACACGGACAATACCTGCGCCCGTGAATAAAAATTAGGCACGGGACGTCCCGTGCCTAAAGAGTTGATTTTATATTTGATTATTAATCCTGGAGTCCCTTTGCAATTTCCGGTGCAAGGTCTTTTCGCATTACAAGGATCTTTCTGAATTCCTGTGCATATTCTTCTTTCATACCCTTATTGAGCCACTCTATTACAAGACCAAAGCATACACACTTATAGTAATCTGTTAAGGTCTGTCTGCTGCTTTCGCCGATACTTGTACCGGAAACTGCCATTTCAATATAGCTCCGGACCAGATACTCGCTGACTTCCATAAGATAGTTCTCGAACATCTCTCTGTTAACAGACTTAAATATATGCATGATCGCGCGTTTATGCTGCGAAGCAAACTCGATCAGCGCATCATAACACTCTACGATCGATTTTACGGATGGATACTTTTTGATTATTCCTTCAGCATCTTCTTTAACTATCTCTTCGATGAGGTCAGGAAGATCATGATAATGATAATAGAACGAATTACGGTTGATGCCGCACTTTTCGACAATATCCTTTATCGTAATATCTGACAGAGGATGTTCTTCCAAAAGTTCTACAAATGTTTCTTTTATAGCCTTTTTCGTAAAGTTAGCCATCTTGTTTTACTCCCATGACCTGACCATAAGAAGGACTTCTTTAGAAGTTACACGGAGCATGCCCTCGCTTATCATACCTTCAACATCGTCAAATCCGTCAGCGCTTTTATCGTCCGAAGAAACAACAGTACATTTTCCGGGTTTAACAGGTGTGACAAAAGGAATATGTCCGGCAAAGACTGCCAGGTCTCCTTCTGCTCCGCGCAGATAAAGGCCCGCTACATCTTTGTCCATGACTGTTCCTTCCGGAGTCAGTATCTTGAGTCTGAATTTCTCCATTTAAGCTGCTTACTCCGTCATCAGTTATTTTTCGCTGCAGCTTTTGCAACTGCTTCATCGATGGTTCCGACAAAGAGGAATGCCGATTCGGGCAGGTCATCGTGCTTTCCTTCGATGATCTCCCTAAAGCCCCTGATCGTCTCTGAAAGCGGTACATATGTACCTTCGATTCCCGTGAATTTCTCGGAAACGTGGAAAGGCTGGGATAAGAATCTCTGTATCTTACGTGCACGCTCAACCAGGATCTTATCCTCGTCAGAAAGCTCATCAAGGCCCATGATAGCGATGATATCCATAAGCTCTGTATAACGCTGGATTATGCGCTGTACCTCTTTTGCAGTCTCATAATGCTCGCGTCCTACTACTTCGGGCGACAGGATACGGCTGGTGGATTCCAGAGGATCTACAGCAGGATAGATACCCTGTGATGCAATATTTCTGGACAGGACCGTAGTTGCATCGAGATGCGCGAAAGTCGTAGCAGGAGCAGGGTCAGTAAGGTCGTCTGCAGGGACGTATACAGCCTGGATTGAAGTGATGGAACCATTTACTGTAGAAGTGATCCTCTCCTGCAGAGCGCCCATCTCGTTTGCGAGCGTAGGCTGATATCCTACTGCGGAAGGCATTCTTCCGAGGAGTGCCGATACTTCAGATCCAGCCTGTGTGAATCTGAAGATGTTGTCGATGAAAAGGAGCACGTCCTGACCTTCCCTGTCACGGAAATATTCTGCCATCGTAAGTCCGGACAAAGCGACACGCATTCTTGCTCCCGGCGGTTCGTTCATCTGACCGTATACCAAGGCTGTCTTATCGAGAACTCCGGACTGCTTCATCTCGTTATAGAGGTCGTTTCCTTCACGCGTTCTCTCACCTACGCCTGTAAATACTGACAAGCCGCCGTGCTCTTTAGCGACGTTGTTGATAAGCTCCATGATAAGGACTGTCTTACCTACTCCGGCGCCTCCGAAAAGGCCGATCTTACCACCCTTTGAATAAGGGCAGAGCAGATCGATTACCTTGATGCCTGTCTCAAGGATCTCCTTGTTTGAAGAAAGTGTTGCATATTCAGGAGCCGGTCTGTGGATATCCCATCTCTCGGCACCTTCCGGAGAAGGCTTAAGGTCTGTAGGCTCACCGAGGACATTGAAGATTCTTCCTAAAGTCTCTCTTCCTACAGGTACGGATATCGGTTTTCCGGTATCAACAGCTTCGGCATCACGGCCCAAACCGTCAGTAGAAGACATCGCAATGCATCTTGCCGTGCTGTCACCAATGTGCTGGGCGACCTCTACTACAAGTCTTTTTGAACCAATCTTGAGTTCAAGAGCATTGTTTATCGGAGGAAGGTGTCCTTCCTCAAATCTGACGTCGACTACCGGTCCCATTACCTGGGCGACAGTTCCGATATTTCTTTTCTCCATATTTAACCTCCTACTTTCCTGCACCGGACACGATCTCGGTTATCTCCTGAGTGATCGTGCTCTGGCGGGCGCGGTTATATTCAAGTTTCAGATTATCGATCATCTGTTGTGCATTCTTTTTTGCACTGTCCATGGCCATTCTTCTGGCTGCAACTTCGCATGCAAAGCTCTCTTTTACAAGAGCATAGAGTTTGCAGGCAAAATACTCGGGAACGAGTTCTTCCAAAAGGACATCGGGCGCAGGTTCCAATATGCCGCCCAATTCTTTGGCTCCTTCCTCTTTTACGAGAGGCAGAAGCTGGAACACGCGGGGTTCCTGGCTCATTATCGAGACATACCTGTTATAAACGACAAGCACTCTGTCGATCTTACCTTCGAGGAAATCCTTACAGCAGGTCCCGGCCTCTTCTAAAGCTTCCTCATAAGAATAGTGCTCTGAAGACAGGTAGCCTTCTTCCTCTGTTTCTTCATTCTCATCTTCAGTATCAGCCTGGTGGTATTTGTCGTAAGACCTCTTTCCGATAGGCTTTATCTCATAAGC
The DNA here is from genome assembly GCA_902782235.1 of Oscillospiraceae bacterium. Lineage (GTDB taxonomy): Bacteria > Bacillota > Clostridia > Saccharofermentanales > Saccharofermentanaceae > Saccharofermentans. The sequence goes on along the minus strand of CACZML010000017.1, from coordinate 6,452 downwards.
ATCCATTGTTCTTATGGTCCTGAAAATGTTGGCGTTATAGCCTCCGCAAAGGCCTCTGTCGCCTGCTATAACGATAAGGCGCGTTTTCAACGGCTCTTCCTGAGCCTTAACGTCAGCCTCATCTTCAGTATTCTCAGTTGCTTTCTTTACGAGACCGAAATACGGACTTTTACGGCATTCCGGGCTTGCAGCAAGAGCCATCGTTATCTCCGAGATCCCGTCAGAAAACTCACGGCTCGCATACATTGAATCGCATGCGCGCTTGATCTTCGAAGATGCGACAAGACCCATCGCACCTGTAAGATGCAATGTAGAGTCAAAACTCTTTATCCTTGTCCTTAATGACTTTATATCCTTAGCCATGATTACTTCTTCTTCATCTTATCGAGAACTTTTTTGAGTTCTTCTTCATCTTCTTTATCCCAGGAGCCTTTTTCGATCCTGAGCATCCACTCCTTGTGCTCGTGATCGAGCTTTTCATAGAGTTTTTCCTGATAACCCCTGATCTCACTTATCTCATATTCATTGAGATAACCGTTGATAACTGCATAGATAATGCCGACCTGTCCGCCGACCGGAACAGGTGCGTTACGATCCTGCTTCAATACTTCAACGATTCTTTCTCCCAAATGAAGTCTTGCTCTGGTATCAGCATCGAGATCTGATCCGAACTGCGCGAAAGCCTGAAGCTCCCTGTACTGCGAATAAAGGAGCTTTAATTCGCCGGATACTTTCTTCATGGCTTTTACCTGTGCCGAACCGCCGACTCTGGATACAGAGATACCCGGGTTTATAGCCGGAATGATACCGTTGTGGAACATCTCGGTCTCAAGGAAGATCTGTCCGTCAGTGATCGAGATGACGTTCGTCGGAATGTATGCGGATACGTCGCCTGCCTGTGTCTCAACGATAGGAAGCGCTGTGATCGAACCGCCTCCGAACTCAGGAGATACGCATGCTGCACGTTCAAGAAGTCTTGAATGCAGATAGAATACGTCACCCGGATAAGCTTCTCTTCCCGGAGGTCTCCTGATAAGAAGTGACAGAGCTCTGTATGCTACAGCATGCTTGGAAAGGTCATCGTAAATGATGAGGACATCCTTGCCCTTTTCTCTGAAATACTCTGCCATTGCGCATCCTGAATAAGGCGCAATGTACTGGACAGGTGCACTTTCGGCAGCTGTTGCCGATACTATGATCGTATATGACATCGCACCTTCTCTTACGAGGTCAGAAACTAAAGATACGATCGAGGTCGCCTTCTGTCCTATAGCAACATAGATGCAGATAACATCCTTGTCTTTCTGGTTGATGATTGTATCTATCGCGATCTCGGTCTTACCTGTCTGACGGTCGCCGATGATGAGCTCACGCTGACCTCTTCCGATCGGGATCATGCTGTCGATAGCTTTGATTCCTGTCTGCAAAGGTACGGATACGCTCTGTCTCTCGATGATTCCGGGCGCCTCAGCTTCAACAGGTCTTTTTGCTTCTGCAAAGATCGGTCCCTTACCGTCAATAGGATCTCCCAAAGGATTTACGACACGTCCCAGATAGCTTTCTCCGACAGGGATGGAAAGAACGGTACCTGTACGCTTTACCTTGGTACCTTCCCTTATGTCATTCTTATCTGTCAGGATAGCGACAGATACTGTATCGTTCTCAAGATTTAAAGCAAGTCCTGCAGAACCGTCCTCAAACTCTAAAAGCTCTGTAGATACGCAGTTCCTAAGGCCGTATACGGAAGCGATTCCGTCTCCGACCAGAACTACCGTACCGACTTCACCCATATCAACACGGCTCTTATAGTTTCTAATCTGTTCCTTGAGAATATTACTGATTTCTTCAGGTTTGCTGACCATAATTACGATATCTCTTTCTCTAAGTTTTTCAGGTTCTTTCTGACACTTCCGTCAAAGAACATTCCGTTTGCCGTTACAGTTATTCCGCCCATCAGAGCAGGATTTATCTTATATCTGGGCCTTACTGTCTTGCCCGTTATCTTTTCGAGCTTGGCTACGATCTTTGTCTTCTCTTCGTCAGTAAGCTCTACCGCGCTCGTGATCTCCGCATAAGTGAACTTTTTAAAGTCTTCGTACATATGCTCGAACTCTTTATAGGCATCGAAAAAAGACCCCATGTCAGCGCGTTCGGTCATTACTGCCAGGAAAGAATAAAGAACGTCATCCACCTTTCCTTCAAAAGCTTCGCGGAGTGCATCCATGCGCTCGCTTTTGGGGATTCCGGGATTCGACAGGAATTCAATATAGTCAGGCATCTCTTTAAAGAGCCTTTTCAGACTCCTTATATTGTTACGGATGTCGTCGATATTGCCCGACTCGTATGCCGTCTCAAAAAGCGCCAGAGCATATTCTCTTCCGGTAGTGTTCATTTCGTCTCACCTAATTTGTCGATAGCGTCATCGATAAGATCTCTATGGTCATCCATATTGATCTCACGGCCGATGATCTGCTCGGAGATAACCTGGGAAACATCAACGATTTCCTTCTTGATGGTCTCTCTGGCTTCACGTCTGTCACGTTCGATGTCCGCCTTGGCTTTTCTGATGATCTGGTCAGCCTTTTCGCGCGATTCGTAGAGCATGATCTCATTACGCTCGTTCGCACGCTCGACTGCCTCACTGATGATCTCATCAGCCTTCTGATCTGCAGTAGTGATCTTGTCTTCCCAGCCGGCCTTGAGATCATCTGCCTCTTTACGGGCTTTCTCGGCCTTCTTGTACTGTGTCTCGATCTCGTTTTCTCTTTGCGCCTTGATCTTCTTCACAGGCTCAAAGAGGAACTTTTTTAAGATCAGGAACAGGATCACCAGGTTTGCCAGTGATATCACTACCTGCCAGATATTTATCGAAATAATATCCAGATTCTGCATCTTGATTTGGCTCCGTTATCAGTTGCCGACAGCCTGCATCAAAATATCAACGAATCTTCCCGGTGCAACGAAGATCAGAAGGATCGCAATAACCAACGCATAAAGACCTGTTGTCTCAGCAACGGCGCATCCCATAAGCATTGTTGTGGTAACATCGCCTTTGCATTCAGGCTGGCGTCCGATCGCTTCGCATGCCTTAGCTACAGCATGACCTTCACCGATACCAGGACCGATACCTGCGATCATGGCGCATCCGGCACCGAGTGCGCATCCGCCAAGAATGATTCCGATAGCAAGTTCTAACATGTTCTAGCCTCCTATATGTTTATAGATAAGTTTTTCTGTTTATGCGCTTTCACGCTTGTTAGCATTCATAACAGCAGCACGTGCCGCTTTGCGTTCTTCACGCTTCTTTTTCCTCGCCGCATATTCTTCGGCAGGGAAACCGCCTGAAATGTATAACATCGTCAGCATCGCAAAGATAAATGCCTGAAGTCCGCCGCTGAAAAGGTCGAAATAAAGTGACAGCACAGCAGGGATACCGATCCTCAGATACGGGAAATCCGCAAGCGCTCCAGGAAGAAATGAGAAGATCGTTTTTGAAAGACCTGAAAGGCCGACAGCCACCAGGAGCGATATGATCGAACCTGACAACACGTTTCCGTAGTGACGGAATGCCATCGACACAGGAGTTGCAAATTCGCTGATGATGTTAAGCGGTGCAAGGAGCGGGACAGGCTGGCCGAAGCTCTTAAGATAGATCCAGGGACCCGCCTTCATCTTGTAGTAAGTGATAAGGAAAAATACCAGGATAGCCCATCCGGCAGTTATATTGATGTCAGACGTCGGCGGAAAAAGACCGATCAGGGATGACAGGCTCGAAAAAGCTGACAATCCCAGAACAGCCGCAACAAAAGGAGCAAAACCTTCAAAGAATTCGCCCATGTTGGTCTTTACAAGGTTCGTGGTCTTCTCAACGATCCATTCGGCCAAAAGCTGCCTTACTGAAACATTGCGTGTCTTAAGACCTGATGTAAGGAAAAGGCACAGGAACAGGATTCCCAGCATTACGCACCATGAATTGACCTGCGATTCGGTTATGGGAAGGTCCTGGATCGGAAGCTTTACCGTAAAGAATACGTGTGCACCGGTAATGTCGATGCCCTCCGATGCAGGAACGAACAATATCTTGATAACTATCGCAGCTGCAAAAGATAAGACAGACAGCAAAAGGAAAATGATGCTCATTCTTCATCCCCTCCTGCTGTTTCAGTATTCTCATCAGTTACAACTTCACCGCTCTTAGCCTGCTTTTTCTTATCCTTGTTGAAAACCGCACGGAGATAAACTCCAAATGTCGCAAAGAGCAGGGATATGATAGTGGCAATAACATTAAACACGCTCTGGAATATAAGGGATATTGCCAAAAGGACAATGATCAGGGCAAATCTTATGGCATGGGATGCCTTCATGATCTCCTTGGCCTTCTTTTCACCGGAAGATACCGCCTTTTGTACGCTGAGGCCCAGGAAAAAGAAATTGAGGACGCCGATTACCCCGCCTAAGAGATTTCCGAAAAGCACGCTAAGATCCCATCTGCCGATGATAAGAAATACTGACTGCATCAGCATGCTTAAGACAAGAGTAACCGCGCCGACAAACAGCGTCTCTTTCTTAACTGTAGGATCGATCTTCATGATCTTGCCCGTATCCCTTTCGCGTCAAAAATTCCTGTACGAGTGAAATTATATCACTCGGACAACATCGATTTTTACAGACACGAGGACGCGTTTGCCCAAAATAAGGACATTAATCTGAGCCTGACTAATGCAACTTTATTAAAAAAATCCGGTGGTCAGACAAGTGCTCAGGAAGCAAATACTTTTTTCGTATCTGATTTAGAGGTTTTAGGTATGAAAAAGGAGGCCGCCCGCAAAGTCAAACTCCGAGCCTTATATCAAACCCGACCTCTGAAGAAAGCCCCTGGTCAGGAAGACTTATCTTAACAACAGCCTTTCCTTCCAGCCCGATGCTCCTTACATAGACACCGCCCATGCCGCCGTTGATATCAGCCATAGAAGGACCGAGCACTTCGACAGGGCCTGTTACTTCAACTACAGCCTGTCTGTTGTAAAAAGGCATTACATTGCCGTATTCATCGGTGACCTTGATCCTGATCGCTGCGACATCGTAAGTGGAATCTTCAATAAGCTCATTTGAAGACACATTAACATCCAGGCAAAGCCTGTTCATCGAGGACTTGATAACGGTCTTTACGACTTCGCCATTTACGATACCTTCGAATTTGAACTTTGTGGCTTCACCGCCCCAGTTACCGATATATTTGCCAAAGAGAGAATATGCATCGTCGAACTTCATCTTGTATCTCGTCATGGCTTCGACCATGGTGAGCTTCATCTTCGCGGGCATGTTTTCCATTCCGTAAACAGCAGAGAAATTCAGCGCGTCTTTGACGATCTTATTCTGCCTGTCGGAAAAGCCTTCCTTCTCCTTCATCTGGTCACCGATATAATCGTCTATCAGCATCGGAGGAGAGATGAGATTCTTGTAAGAAGAATCTTCACGGGTATATTCCTTGATGAAAACATCGTTCTTATACATCTTCACGCTGTCGCAATTAGAGAAGATATAGACTTCTCCCCTGTTTCCTGCAGGATGCTCGCCGATGTCCATGGAAGAACTTACTTCAAGAACAGGCGCTAATTCCTTATTCTGGCTCGCATAAGCATATGCAGCGAGCTTGAAGTTCCTGAACATATCGGTCACACCGTGATAGCAGACTCTGTCACCTGAACCGAAGTCCTTATGCGTGTTGTAATCGAACATGCACCAGCCGAAAGATCCGCATATATCCTCATTAGCCATCACGCTGTCTAAAACGTTGCAGTGCCTTAATGCGTGCTCCTGCCTGTGAAGTTCCGAATCGAAGACTTTTGTCGGGAACATGTGGCCGTTATACTCACTGATGAAGTAAGGCTTATTCATGTCGGAAGTGACATTTTTCTTCTGCTCGCACCCTGCTGTCTTTCCGTTATGGCTGAAGTCGTTAAATGCATAAACGTCTTCTAAGAGCGAACTCTTTTTTAGATATCTGACTCCTGAAGTCTGGCGGTAAGGATCTAATCCGTGCGCTTCCTTATTCGTGCGTGTATAAAGTTCATCGCAGTCGACAGACTCATTGATCCTTACACCCCACAGAATTATCGAAGGGTGATTGCGGTACTGTGAGACCATCTCACGCGTGTTGATCACAGTCTGCTCTTTCCAGGCATCGTCACCGATATTCTGCCAGCCTGGGATCTCTGTAAATACGAGAAGGCCCAGCTCATCGCATCTGTCGATAAAGTGATGTGACTGCGGATAGTGCGAAGTCCTTACGGCATTAAGTCCAAGTTCATTCTTAAGGATATCCGCATCCATCTGCTGCATGGACTTCGGCATAGCATATCCGACATAAGGCCAGCACTGATGGCGGTTTAATCCCCTGAGCTTTATCTTTTCGCCGTTTAAGTAGAATCCGTCAGTCTTAAAGACCGCAT
>CACZML010000016.1 GCA_902782235.1 Oscillospiraceae bacterium | reverse complement strand
ACACGGCGTAAATATCGTTATCTATGCTAACCAGCTCACAAGATCAGCTTTCCCTGCAATGCAGAAGACAGCTGAGGATATCCTGAAGTATCACAGAGCGAAAGAAGTTGATGACAGACTTATGTCTATTAAAGAGATCATTACTCTTATAGATGAGATCTAACAGATTGATTGGAAGGTATTGCTTTGGAAGATAAGTATTTAATTCTTTCAGATATTCACGGAAATGTGAGCGCCTTTGATGCCGTTCTTTCTGATTGTAAGGACGAAGACTTCAGCGGCGTGCTTCTGTTAGGCGATCTGATCGATTATGGAATGAGATCCAACGAGATAATAACCAAGCTTTTGGAGTTGGAATCAGGGGCCTGGAAGGACAGGATCTTGGTAAATATCTGGGGAAACCACGAGAAACTTATCGTGGACAAGGACTTAGAACGCCTTTCTTCCGACCGCGGCCGTGTTATGGCTCAGTATACTGCAAGCCATTTATCTTCCGAATCTGTCGACTATATCAATAACCGTTTAAATGTTTCCGGAGTACAGGAATTTACTCTCGGTAAGTTAAAGGGCCTGGCTGTTCACGGTTCTCTGGAAGATGCCTATTGGAAGGCTATAGCTCCTGATGAACTCCGCGGTGACTATCATGACTATGATATCGTCCTCAGCGGTCATTCCCATTATTCACATTGCTTTTCGAAGTTTTATCCTGTCGAAGATCCGGAATTGCGCAATAAAAAGGCGGTTATTTTCATTAATCCCGGTTCTGTTGGTCAGCCCCGCAACCAGAATCCTTATGCTCAATATGCGGTATTATCATTACCGTCTAAAAAAGTTGAGCTCAGGGCTGTTGAATATGATGTTAAATACGAACAGTCTTTATATCCTGATGAGATCGATCCGTTTTATAAAGACAGACTTACACGTGGAGTATAAATGAAAGGTGGTTTTATATTATGAGTAAGCTTTATGCTATTAGCGGTGTTACAGGAATGACCGGCAACGAGCTGGTCCGTCAGATCCTTGTTGATGGTAGTACTGACCGTGTACTTGGTTTTGATAATTTCTATGCATCTTCTATTGAGACCGTATCTGACCATATCAATGATGAGAGATTTGAATTCTTTGAATATGATCTCAATAACCGCGAGCAGATGACGGCGTTTGAAGAACGTGTTAATGCTGTTAAAGGTTCATACGAAGAGATTATCTATATCAACTGTGCCGCAGTTGTTCATACGGAGCATTTTTATCATGTTTACGAGACTTTCGAGACAAATGTTGAAGGCATGAATGAATTCTTAATGCAGGCTATAAGAGTCGGAGCACAGAAATTCATTAACTGCTCCACATCCGAAGTCTACTCTATGAATTCCTGGAATGAGAACGGCGGCGTAAAAGAAAGTGATTTCCTTACTCTTTCAGTTGCGGAGCACAGTCAGAGAACAAGTTATGCGACCGGCAAACTCCTTACTGAGTTCTTTGTTAAAGATGCGGTTATCGAGGGTAAGATCAAGGGCTGCAGCATCAGATTTGCTAATGTTTACAGTAAGGATGAGAGATATCCCAAGCATATCATTCCTTTCATAATCAACAGTTTCCGTGATAACGGCAAGGTCGTTCTCCTTGAAAACAGTAAGAAGAACAGAAGAACGTTCCTCAATAATTATGACAGCTGCAGTGCTGTTCTCGCGCTTGCATCAACTGATTCTGCGCTTGACGGTTCCGTTTACAATGTTGCTACTGACGAAGAGATTTCTATTATCGATCTTGCAAAGCTCTGTGCTGAGAAAATGGGCATTTCGGATCCCGTAATCGAATTCGAAGGCTACAGGGAGTCTGATCCTGAGAGAAGATTGTTATCGACTACGAAAATCAGGACCAGAACAAACTGGAAACCTCAGGTGGATCTTAACAAGGGCCTCGATGAGTGCATTAAGAATTATCTGGCCGGTAACTGAACATGAGAATAGCTGTAATAACCGTAGCGGGAATATCCAGCCGTTTTAATGAAGGCATTGCAGAAGACCGGAAAGTGTTGAAATGCCTTTATTCAGAGGGCGGCAAAGAGGATACTCTTTTATATCATCTTATGAAGAAGTGCGATTATGCAGACCGCATTGTTATAGTTGGCGGATATAAATACAATGATCTCTGCACATTCTATCGTGAACAGCTTTCTTCAGAATTCCCTGAAGTGTCTCTTGTTGAGAATACGCACTTTTCTGATTACGGATCAGGCTACAGTCTGTATCTCGGTATCGCAGAAGCGATGAAATACTCTCCTGATGAATTGCTTTTCGTTGAAGGTGATCTGGATATAGACAATGATTCCTTTAGAAAAGTCGTTGATTCTGACCTGTCTGTATTGACATACACATCTGAAACCATCTATGCAAATAAGGCCGTTGTTCTTTATCAGAATGACGAACAAAGATACAAATATGCATTTAACAGCTCGCATGGTCTTCTTAAGATCGAAGAGCCTTTCTCATGCATATTGAATTCAGGTCAGACCTGGAAATTCACTGATACAAATGCTTTAGCCAAAGCAAATGATGACTTTTTCGAAAATGAAGTCGAAGGTACAAACCTTTGTATTATCCAGCGTTATATCGATTCAATATCCAAGGATGATATCGAACTCATTCATTTGTCACGCTGGACTAACTGCAATACCAGAAATGACTACCGCAATATAATGACCAATTGGAGAGGTGAAGCATAATGAAGCCTTTACAGAGCAGATTTGAAACTGTTGAAAAGCACATCAACGAGAAGAATATTACTGTCATCGCTCAAGGTCGTTGTTGTCGGCAGAAATTATGCCAAGATGGAGCAAAACGTTAACATCGTACGTGTTGCTGCTCTGATCCGCGGACAGAATAAGACGGTAATTGAGATCCAGGACGGTGTTGATCTTACAGATATAGCTTCAATCAAAGCTGCAATAGAAAAGCATAAGCCTGATTTTATCGTTAATTCAAGCCGTGCTTATCCCGGTCTTAAATACGGCAGCATCAGCTGGAAGAACGTCAGGGCTTATGGTATCTGGACACCGCTTTCGATCCGCTTTACAAAGAATATCATGGAGGCTTGTGATGAAGCTGATTCAGATGCAGTTGTTATCAATACCTCATATTCTGATGCAGTAATTCCGTGGCTCAAGAGTGCAGGGAAAGCATATCCTGACTTCGGTTCCGGCAACCTGAACCATCTTGTTCCCAGGATCAAGTTTGCAGTTGCAGAGATCCTTGGAGTAAAGGATTTCTGGAATGTTGATGTTAACTTTGCTGCCGGCCATTTTCATGATGTTGTCATCAGCAAGGAAGGCCAGAGTGAAGGCATTAAATTGCCTCTTAAAGTATTCTATCAGGGCAAAGAACAGGATCTTGATCAGGCTGAGATCTTTTCACGCTGTAAGATATCCATGCCTGTTGATGCTCAGCGAAATATGATGAATGCATCGAGTAATTACAGGATAATCGATGCTGTAATTACGGCTGTTCTTACTAAAGAGAACCAGCAGATCTTCACGCCAGGTGTCTTTGGTAATATCGGCGGATATCCTGTTATTATCGGATATAGAGATAACAAACTTGATGCCTGGATCGATGAGTCAGAATTCAGTTTTGAAGAGATGAATAAGGCTGACAGGGCCTCTATGGATCTCGACGGCATTGAAGACATAACTGACGGAACATTGATATATACAGATTATCTTATCGAGAAGGCAAAGAAAGCCTTCGGCGTTGAGCTTCCCAAGAAAGTGGCATTTGATGATATCGATAAGACAGCAAAGTTTATAATCGATGAGATAATTACTCCTCAACTTGAGAAAAACAACTAATAAAATAACGGCTGCCTCTTATGAGACAGCCGCTTTAATTTGAATTGTAGTTAGAATCACTGTTCGTCCAGATACTTCTTAACTGTAGCCGGTGCAGGTCCGCCAATAAGGCTCCTGCCTTCAACGCATGTCTTTAAAGAGATTGCATCGTAAACGTCTTCTTCGAAAGCAGGAGAGAATTCCTTGAGCTTATCGAGTGATACATCAAGCAAGGAGATTCCGTTCTCAATGCAGTAGTGAACGAGTTTGCCTGATATAGCATGTGTCTCACGGAAAGGAAGTCCCTTCTTAACGAGATAATCAGCGAGGTCAGTAGCGTTTGTAAAGCCGCCGAGAGCTGCAGCCTCCATATTGTCCTTGCGGATGTTCATTGTCTTGATCATGCCGGTAAAAGGAGGGAGGACAGCCTTGATCGTCTCAATGCAGTCGAACATTGCTTCCTGAACTTCCTGCATATCCTTGTTATATGTAAGCGGCAGTCCCTTCATGATGACGAGCAGTGAGATAAGGTCACCGTAAACACGGCCTGTCTTACCCCTTGTAAGCTCAGCAACGTCAGGATTCTTTTTCTGAGGCATCATTGAAGAACCGGTAGAGTATGCGTCGTCGAGTTCATAGAACTTGAATTCCTGTGAAGCATAAAGGATTATCTCTTCGCTCATTCTGGATAAGTGCATCATGAGGATCGAGCATGCAGAAGCAAATTCAATTGCAAAGTCTCTGTCTGCGACGCCGTCGAGAGAACAAAGCGTAACGCCGTTCATTCCAAGCTGCTCTGCTACGAACTCGCGGTCGAGAGGATATGTTGTTCCTGCAAGAGCGCCTGAACCGAGAGGGGAGATGTTAGCTCTGTCTTTTGCGGCATTGATCCTGTCGATGTCACGCTTGAACATCTCGATATAAGCTGAAAGATAGTGTGCATATGTGATAGGCTGAGCTCTCTGAAGGTGTGTATAGCCGGGCATGTATGTTTCTGTGTTTGCCTTGGCTATCTCGACAAGAGTATCCAGAAGGTTATCGAGGAGCTCGATTATCTCACCGGCCTCGTCGACCATGTAAAGACGCTGGTCTAAAGCAACCTGGTCATTTCTTGATCTTCCGGTATGAAGGCGCTTTCCGGCATCGCCGATGCGGTTTGTGAGCTCTTCTTCAATGAACATATGGATGTCTTCAGCGTCGGAATCGAATGTAAGCTTACCTGATTCGATATCTTCTTTGATCGAGAGAAGACCGCTCTTTATGTCTTCAGCATCTTTGTCTGAGATTACACCCTGCTTCGCGAGCATCTGTGAATGAGCGATGGAACCTTCGATATCCTGGCTGTACATCTTACAGTCAAAGGGAAGGGAAGAGTTATAATCGTTTACTTCTTTGTCGGTAGCCTTTTCGAAGCGTCCGGCCCACATTTTCTTTGCCATATGTTTACTCCTTTGTATAATCAGGATCTATTCTGATCAGATCAGCAAGAGCCTTATTTCTGTAGTTAAGATCTTCACGGAGTGTAAAGCCCTGTGCCTCCCAGAAAGCATTGCCGCCTTCGTTCTTCTTGAAAGCAACGAGAAGGACCTTTGTTATTCCTTCAGCCTTAAGGGCTTCGAGCGCGAGATCTACAAGCTTTTTGCCGATGCCGTACCTTCTGTAATCAGGAGATACGCACGCATGCTGTATTATACCGCGCCTTCCGTCATGACCACATAATATCACACCAACTATCTTTTCACCGTCAAGAGCGACAAAAGAAGTAGTGGGATTGCGCTTGAGATACTTTTCTATGCCTTCTTCAGAATCGTCCTTATTGTTAAGACCGTTACCGCAAAGGATCCAAAGATCGTATGCCTGAGTGTAGTCTTTAATATTCATCAGCCTGTATGTGATATTCATAATCTGCTCCTTGTTAACCATTGTTGCCGATCCACTGGCACATTCCGCATCCGTAATTCTCGGAAGGACGCTTAATAAAGCCGAACTTCTCATAGAATTCCTCTTTGCCTGTAGCAGAACAAAGACTTACCATCATCTTATAACCGGGCTTAAGCCAGCTGTTGATCATGGACATGACGTTTTCCATGACCATTCTGCCATAACCATTACCCTGATATTCAGGCAGAACGATAATATCTGCAATATAGGCGACATAGCCGCGATCAGATACGATCCTGCCAAGCGCTATTGCCTTGCCGTCTTTTCTAAGGCAGCAGATAAATGAGTTCTTAAGGCCTTCAGCGGCCTCTTCCAAAGGGAATTCAGCCCAGCCGACAGCTTTCCTGAATTCCATGTATTCTTCAGCTGTTATGTAGTCAGTAAATACTTCATTCATATGCGTCACCAATAATAAACAAAAGGGGCTGCCTCCACATAAGAGACAGCCCCCGGATATTCAATCAATAAATCAGAGTAAACCGTTCTTCTGCTTCATCTTAGCATTAACTTTCATAGGGAGACCGAAGCAGTTGATGAATCCGCCTGCATCAGCCTGGTTGTAAACGTCATCAGCCTCGAAAGTAGCGATCTCAGGATCGTAAAGTGAGAAGGGTGATGTTGTGCCTGCAGGAGTGCAGTTGCCCTTGTAGAGCTTCATCTTAACTTCACCTGTAACAACTTCCTGTGTCTTATCAACGAAAGCTGAAAGAGCCTCTCTAAGAGGGTGGAACCACTGACCGTAGTATACGAGTTCGGAGAACTTCTGAGCTACGAGATCCTTATAGTGGATAGTGTCACGCTCAACTGTGAGGAGTTCGAGTTCTCTGTGAGCTGCGAAAAGGAGTGTTCCACCGGGAGTCTCATAAACACCACGGCTCTTCATACCAACGAGACGGTTCTCAACGATGTCTGCGATACCTACGCCGTTAGCTGCAGCAACCTTGTTGCAGTATCTGAGGAGGTCAGCAGGAGAGAGCTTCTGTCCGTCAACTTCTACAGGGATACCCTTCTCGAACTTGATTGTTACATATGTAGGAGTGTCAGGTGCCTTCTCAGGAGAAACCATGAGCTCAAGGATCTTGTCGAGGTTAGGCTCATTAGCAGGATCCTCAAGATCCATACCTTCGTGTGAGAGATGCCAGAGGTTCTCGTCCTTGGAATAGTTGTTCTCCTTAGTAACAGGAACATCGATTCCACGAGCCTGAGCGTAGTCGATCTCTTCGTCACGGGACTTGATATCCCAGATTCTCCAGGGAGCAAGGATCTTCATGTCAGGATCGAGAGCCTTGATGGAAAGCTCGAATCTTACCTGGTCGTTGCCCTTACCTGTGCAGCCGTGAACGATCGTTGTGCAGCCGTTAGCGTGAGCAGCTTCAACAAAGTGCTTAGCGATAACAGGACGTGCCATGGATGTACCGAGAAGGTACTTACCCTCATAAACTGCATTAGCCTTGAGAGTAGGGTAAACGAAGTCTGAAACGAATTCGTCTGTAATGTCTTCGATAATGCACTTGATAGCTCCGCACTTAAGAGCCTTCTTCTCAAGATAGTCGTGATCAACTCCAACGCCTACCTCACCGCAGTAAGCTACGACTTCGCAGTCATAGTGCTCAAGAAGCCACGGGATGATGATAGAAGTATCAAGTCCGCCTGAATAAGCCAGTAAGAATTTTTCTTTTGCCATAAGGCACCTCCGATTTATGAATATTTATGCATAACTTTGTATAAACTTCGCATATCATACACTTGCTCTCTTAACAAGTCAACACACAAATTTTAATCTTGGGCTTTTATAAAAGCAAATAAGAATAAAGAATTATTTTTTGTGCATGTTTTCATATTATGCGTTTTGTAAAAAGGCCTGATTATGTATACAATCTTATGTGGCATAATATGCAATTATATATTTCTCAAGGGGATCTGTGACTCTAATGGCTTATCCGTTGATGGAACATCTTATCGGCAAGGGCTTTCTTTATTGTGGCAAGTATTACAGAGTCCGTTCGGAATTGACCGAATCTCTCCAAAAACCCGTTGATATCAGGATTTACTATGAGACCGTCAGGGTAAAGGACGGTGTTCTTTTATTCGTTGAAGACCATCTGCAAAGACTCGTAAATTCCGTTAAGGGACTGGAGAACTTCCCGGTCAACACGTCATCTATCCTTGCTGAGGCATACAGCTTCATCGATATGGACGGCATTAAGGACGGATCTATCAGAATTGTACTTACAAAAGAAGTATTACTTATACATCAGGCTGATATTTCAATTCCTACCGAAGAACAATTCGAAAATGGAATCAACACAAGTATTCTTAACTGGGAGCGCAAGACTCCCAATCTTAAGATATTCAGGGGCGACTACAAAACAACCGTAAATGAGAAGTTCAAAGAGGAAAATGCTCACGGACTTCCTTTCGAGCTCGTACTGACAGATAACGAAGGCAAGCTTTACGAAGGCTCAATGTCCAATCTCTTCGTTATAAGAGACGGCAAAGTCTATTCCGCTCCTGACAACAAGATCCTTATAGGTATTACCAGAAAGAGAGTCATGGAAGCTCTTAAGCGTTCAGGTCTTGAACTTCAGATCGGAACATTTAAGCCTGAAGAGCTTGATCCTGCAAAAGATGCTGTATTTGTAAGCAGCACGCCTTTCGACATCCTTCCTGTAAGGTACATGGACGGATATGAATTCAGATCATCAGACAATGAAGTCTTGAAGATGATCTCTAAGATGTATAAGGAATATACATCTGAATATATCGACGCTGCTAAGCGCGCTTTGAACGGACAATAATTTGGAGGTGGTATAAATGGAGGCTAAATCAGGAAAGATATCGGTTACGACCGAGAATATTTTTCCGGTTATCAGACAATGGCTCTATGAAGATAAGGATATCTTCGTAAGAGAATTAGTATCTAACTGCGCGGATGCAATCGCTAAGCACAGAAGGCTCGTTGAGCTCGGCAAGGCTGAGAAGGAGCCCGATAAGGCTGATTATAAGATCACCGTTACTTACGATGACGATAACAAGACTATCTCATTTGAAGATAACGGTATCGGCATGACAGAGAATGAGGTTGAGAAGTATATCAACCAGATCGCATTCTCCGGCGCACTTGATTTCGTTACCAAGTATCAGCAGGAATCAACTGATAAGACCGGCATAATCGGTCACTTCGGTCTTGGCTTCTATTCCGCATTCATGGTAGCTGATGAGGTTACCATTGATACCAAGAGCTTCATGGAAGATTCTGAGCCTGTTATCTGGAAGTCCAATGATGGTATGGATTATGAGATCCTTCCTTCTGAGAAGAAGACCAGAGGTACAATAATCACCTTAAAGCTCTCTGAAGATGCTATCAAGATCTTTGATTCTGCAACGATCAGGATGACGATCAGGAAGTACTGCTATTTCGCACCTGCAGATATCTTCTTCGTTGATACCAAGTCTGACAGACTCCATGAAGAGGCTGAAGAGAAGAGAAAGAAGGAAGCAGAAGAGAAGGGCGAGACATTCACACCTTCACCGGTTTCTTATGTTCCCGTTAACAACAAGTCACCTCTCTGGACAAAGAAGCCTTCCGAGTGTACGGATTCTGAATATAAGCAGTTCTATCACTCTGTTTTTAACGACGGCAGGGATCCTTTGTTCTGGATCCACCTTAATATGGATTATCCTTTCACACTCCAGGGTATCCTTTATTTCCCGAAGACAGACAATATCTATCAGTCACTTGAAGGCAGGATCAAGATCTATAACCACCAGATTTTCGTTGCCGATAACATCGAAGAGATCATTCCTGATTTCTTATTCCTCCTTCAGGGCTGCCTTGACTGCTCAGATCTTCCTCTTAACGTTTCCCGTTCTGCTCTCCAGCAGGATGAATATGTAAAGAAGCTTTCAGGACACATCATCAAGAAGGTATCCGATAAGCTCAACGACCTTTTCAAGAAGCAGAGAGAAGATTTCGAGAAATACTGGTCTGACATCTCCGTATTCGTTAAGTACGGCATGATGAAGGAAGAGAAGTTCTACGAGAAGGTAGAAGGAATCTGCCTTTTTAATACTGTTGACGGTACTTTCAAGACATTGGAAGAACTCACATCAGAAGATAAGAAGACTGTACGTTATACTACTGATCCCAAGGCTCAGGCTGCTTATGTTGAGATGAGCAAGAATGACGGCTATGAAGTAATCGTCATGGATCAGGAGATCGACAATAACTTCATGTCCTATATGGAAATGAAGAAGCCTGATATTAAGTTCAAGCGTGTTGACTCAGAGCTTTCCGGCAAGGAATCCGATGAAGAGACAAAGAACAAGTTAAAGGACTTCTTCAGAAGCGCAGTAGGTGATGAGAAGCTTATCGTTTTCGCGCAGGAGATGGGAAAAGACAATCTCCCCGCACTTATCAGAGAAGCTGAACATAACAGAAGAATGAAGGAAATGCGCGCACAGTATGAGAGAATGATGTCAGCAATGGGCAATATGTCTGAGGAAGAACTCGCTGATATGTTCCCTGAGACTGAAGAGCTCGTCGTTAATACCGACAGCCCTCTCATTACTAAGCTTGAAGCTCTTGAATCCATGGGCACAAAGAAGGAAGAAGCAGACCGCCTGGCCCAGCACATTTACGATCAGGCTAAGCTTGCACACGGATCCCTTGATTCCGCAGGTCTTGAGAGATTCTTGAAGTACAACACCGAACTGCTCTCCAAGAGCGCTGATAATCTGTAATTAATTTCACAAGGAGAACCTTATGAACGAGAATGATGTAAGACGAGTACTGTCAGAGAAAAAAGAAGGCTTTAACGTTGAAGCAGGCGGAATCCTTCATGATGTTAAATACGACTTGAATGTCGCAGGCATCGAGAAGGTACGTGTTATCAACCGTTACGACGTATCAGGCGTAACCGATGAGGAATACGATAATGCCAAGACTGTAGTCTTCAGTGAGCCCCCGGTAGATATCCTCTACGATGAGACTGTTGATCTTTCAGATGCAGCATATGTTCTCATCATTGAGTCACTCCCCGGCCAGTACGACCAGAGAGCAGATTCAGCAGCTCAGTGTATCCAGTTCATGACTGCTAAGGAGAGACCTATCGTAAAGTGCGCAAGGATTATCGCATTCTACGGTACAGTTTCTGATGAGGAAAAGGATAAGATCAAGGGCTATCTCATTAACCCCGTTGAGGCAAGAGAAGCATCTGCAGAAAAGCCTGCAACACTTGTTGATAAGTACGACATTCCTACTACAGTTCCCAATGTCGACGGCTTCCTTGATATGTCTGATGAGGATCTCGAAGCTTTAAGAAAATCCATGGGACTTGCAATGAGTTTTGCAGATATCAAGTTCGTTCAGGATTTCTTCAAGGAACAGGGAAGAGTACCTACAGTTACTGAGATCCGTGTTCTTGATACATACTGGTCTGACCACTGCCGTCACACAACGTTCCTTACAAACCTTACAGATATTAAGTTTGAAGGCGATGACGAGCTTACAGCAGAGATCAGGGAAACTTATAAGGATTACCTCGCAACAAGAGAAGATGTTTACGGCGAGAGAATTTCAAAAAAGCCTGTCTGCCTCATGGACATCGGCACGATTGCAGGCAAGAAGCTCAAGAAAGATGGCAAGCTCGCTGACCTGGATGAATCTGAAGAGATCAACGCATGCTCCATCAAGGTTAGAATTGAAGTAGACGGCAAGCCTGAAGATTATATCTTCATGTTCAAGAACGAGACTCATAACCATCCTACAGAGATCGAACCTTTCGGTGGTGCTGCTACATGCTTAGGCGGCGCTATCAGAGACCCGCTCTCAGGAAGATCTTATGTATATCAGGCAATGAGAGTTACGGGTGCAGGCGATCCTACAGTACCTGTTGAATTAACACTCAAGGGCAAGCTCTCACAGAAGAAGCTCTGCCGCACAGCTGCTGCCGGATACTCCTCATATGGTAACCAGATCGGTCTTGCTACAGGCCTCGTTGATGAAGTTTACCATCCCGGTTATATCGCAAAGAGAATGGAGATTGGTGCCGTTGTAGGTGCTGCTCCCGCATCTAATATCGTAAGAGAAAGACCTCAGGCAGGTGACATCGTTGTTCTCCTTGGCGGAAGAACAGGCCGTGACGGTATCGGCGGCGCTACAGGTTCATCCAAGGCTCACGATACACAGTCCGTTGTAACATGCGGATCAGAAGTACAGAAGGGTAATCCTCCTACAGAGAGAAAGCTCCAGAGACTCTTCAGAGATCCTGAAGTTACAAGACTCATCATCAGATGTAATGACTTCGGTGCAGGCGGCGTATCCGTTGCTATCGGTGAGCTCGCTGAAGGCCTTTCCATCAATCTCGATGCAGTTCCCAAGAAGTACGATGGTCTTGACGGTACTGAGATCGCTATCTCAGAATCACAGGAGAGAATGGCTGTTGTAGTTCATCCCGCTGACCTTGATAAGTTTATGGCAGCTGCAGCTAAGGAAAACCTTGAAGCAACAGTAGTTGCTGAGGTTACAGCTGAGCCCATCATGAAGATGGTATGGAACGGCAATACGATCGTTGACCTTCCCAGATCTTTCATTGATACAAACGGCGCTACACAGTATGCAGAAGCTGACGTTGTACCTCAGGGCACTGGCGAGTTCCTTGATACACCTGCAAACGGATTTGTAGCAGGCAACTTCGCTGAGAGCCTTAAGGGAACACTTAATTCACTTGAAGGCGCTTCCAGAAAGGGCCTTATCCAGAGATTCGACTCTTCCATTGGCGCTGCTACAGTCGTATGGCCTTACGGCGGTAAGATGCAGAATTCACCTGAGGAAGGTATGGCTGCAAAGATCCCGCTCGATCACGGCACAACACATGACTGCTCAGTAATGACATATGGTTTCGATCCTTACTACATGGAATGGAATCCTTATGCAGGCGCTTACCATTCAGTAGTTGAGTCACTTTTAAAGCTCCTTGCTATGGGTGTTGATCCACTGAAGGCAAGACTCACTTTCCAGGAATATTTCGAGAGAATGGGCAGCAACGAATCATGGGGCAAGCCTCTTTCAGCACTCTTAGGCGCTTACAAGGCTCAGCTCGATTTCGGAACAGCAGCAATCGGCGGTAAGGACTCCATGTCCGGTACATTTAACGATATCCACGTACCTCCGACGCTCGTAAGCTTTGCTGTAGGAATGTCCACAACAGATAAGGTCATCACAGCTACACTTACAGGCAAGGGCCAGAAGCTCTACCTCATCAAGTGCGCAAGAGACGGCAAGGGTTCTTACAAGAAAGACCACGTCTTAAGAGTTATCAAGGCTGTTAAGGAACTCCTCGACAGAGGCGAGATCAAGAACGCCGCAGTAGTAAAGAGCGCAGGTGTTGCAGCAAGGGTTGCGCAGATGTGCTTCGGTAACAAGCTCGGTTTCGATTTCTCAGATAAGCTTACAGAAGCTGATCTTTTCTCTAAGACATTAGGTTCTATCATCGTAGCTATCCCTGCTGACGGCAACGCTGTCGATAAGGTAGAGATGGCAGGCGGTAAGTTCCTTGGTACAACAAACGATACAGGCGACTTCACATTTGCCGGCAGCTCAGTATCCGGCAAGGATGCTGTAGAAGCATACGAAGGCAAGCTCGAAAGGATTTTCCCTACAGTTGCTAAATCTGCTGAGATGCCTTTTGCAATCGACGTTTATACAGCAGGCGAACCCAGAAAGGCCGCTCCCGGTGTTCTCAAGGGCGCTAAGCCGAAGGTAATCATTCCTGTATTCCCTGGCAACAACTGCGAGATCGACTCTGCAAGAGCTTTCGAGAGAGCAGGCGCTGATGCTGAAGTATTCGTAATCAGAAACAGAAACCAGAATGATATCAACGAGTCATTCGCTGAACTTGCTGCTAAGATCCGTGAAGCAAACATCATGATGATCCCCGGCGGCTTCTCTGCAGGTGACGAACCTGAAGGTTCCGGTAAGTTCATTACAGCTTCCCTCAGAAACAGCGGTATCGCAGATGCTATCTCTGATCTCCTTGATAACAGAGACGGTCTTGCTCTCGGTATCTGCAACGGCTTCCAGGCTCTTATTAAGCTCGGTCTTGTACCTTTCGGTAAGATCTGCGACATGACACCTGACAGCCCTACGCTTACATTCAATAACATCGGCAGACATCAGAATGTATATGCAAGAACAAAGATCATGACTAACAAGAGCCCCTGGCTCTCACTCTGTGAACCCGGTGAGATCTACGATATCCCGCTCTCACACGGTGAAGGTAAGTTCGTAGCATCTGAAGACATAGTAAGAAAGCTTGCTGCAAACGGCCAGATCGCTACATGCTACGTTGATCTTGACGGCAACTATGCTTCCGACACACAGTTCAACCCCAATGGTTCAATCTGTGCTATCGAAGGTATCACATCCCCCGACGGACGCGTTCTCGGTAAGATGGGTCATACAGAAAGATATGAATCCGACCTTACAAAGAACATCCCCGGAAACAAGTATCAGAAGATCTTTGAATCAGGCGTTGCTTACTTCCTGTAATTTAAGATGAACAGAGATTCGATTATAGACATCTTACAAACAGAAGGCATTCTGCCCTTAAGTAAATACGGGCAGAATTTCCTCTGCGATGAGAAGATAATCCAGGATATAGTCGATCTCTGTGAGATCAACAGGGAAGACATGGTACTTGAAGTTGGTCCCGGTTTAGGCAGTCTGACCTTTCCTTTATCTTTGAAGACTGACAACTTAGGCTGTGTCGAGATCGATAAAGGATTGGCAGAACATTTAAAAGCATGCATCTCAAATGCGACGATCTTCCATCAGGATTTTCTGAAATTTGAAAGGCCTGAGAATGTTAAGATCGATGTCATCGTCAGTAATATCCCGTATTACATAATGACTGACATTATGAAGAAGCTCTTCGGTGAATATTCTGATGCAAGGAAGATGGTCTTCATGGTTGAAGATGAAGCAATCGCAAGGATCGACTGCAAGCCGGGATCAAAACAGTACGGACCTTTGGCAATCCTGGCAAGCCTTTACGGCGGATACAAATATGAATTCAAGGTGCCTTCAAAAGCATTCATACCGCAGCCCAGAACAACATCAGCTGTAATAAGCTTTACAAGGGCTGCAACTTCTGATTATCTGACACCGGAGTTCGTAAAGTTCCTTAACTCATGCTTTTCGATGAGAAGAAAGATGCTTAAGAAGAACCTTTCAGGAATTGCTTCATCTGATTTGGTTGCCAATACGCTTAATCACATTGGACTTAATGAGAACTGCAGGGCAGAGGAACTTGCTCCCGGCGAATTCGTAAGACTATTCAAGGTCCTGTGCGGATAACGCGAAACGCGGCATTTACTTATAAATAAAGCAAAGTGTTATACTATATTATCTTCTAATATTGCGGAGGTCTTTAAATGAGGAAATCTAATTCCAGCTTACTTGGTAAGTATTCAGACGGCTCTTACAAGCGTAAGGGTAAGAAGGACCAGCCCGCAATCGTCGAATATAAGCAGCTTTACAAAGGTGAGATCAAGGCTAAGACCGTCACCGAGAAGAAGTACATCACATTAGACGAGAAGATAAAGGCACGCGCAAAAGCTTCCCAGGAGGACAAACCGAAGGAAGAGAGCGCACAGATCACGATCGGCGGCATTCAGTATCTCGTAAGAAGCGGTGATGCCGGTTACGACCACATGATGAAGGTCGGAAAGCTTGCTGATGAGATCTATGAGGAAACTAAGAAGAATAACCCTTATATCGCAACGAATAAGACTGCAATAATGTCACTTTTCGAGGCATGCGACCAGATAATAGCATTAAGAGCTGAGAACAGCACACTTAAGACAGAACTTACTTACTACAAAGTTAAGGCAAATGAGTATGCAGCCGAGAGAAGACCTGATGTTAAGCCCACACCTATGGAAGAGCTTGCTGACAAGGTCAATTCAGGATTATTCGAGCATTTGAAAAAGAGTGATGATAACAAAAAAGAAGATTGAACTGTTAGCTCCTGCAGGCAACCTTGAGATACTTAAAGTTGCCGTAGACAGTGGAGCCGATTCCGTATATCTCGGATTAAAAGAATATTCCGCAAGAGCGGGAGCAGATAACTTTACCCTTGATGAGCTTGAAGAAGGCGTAGATTATGCGCATACAAGATCAGCAAAGGTGTTTTTGGCTGTTAACACCTTGATGTCTGATAATGAGTTTGAGCTCTTTTATCCGACTATTGCAGAAGCAGTAAATATCGGTGTTGACGGACTTATCGTTCAGGATCTTGCAGTGCTTACAAAGCTTGCGGCAGATTTTCCTGATGTAACTATCAACTGCAGTACGCAGATGAATATCTACGGCGCTGATGAGTTTAAAAAGTTAGCTGATATTGGTGCCAACAGAGTTGTTCTTCCGAGAGAATTATCATGTGATGAGATAGAGACAAGAACAAAGATCGCTCAGGGATATAACCTTGAGACTGAAGTCTTCGCTCACGGTGCTGTCTGTGTCTGCGCTTCAGGTCTCTGCCTTTTCTCAGCAATGAACAGAAGCGGTACGAGATCCGGCAACAGAGGATCTTGTGCGCAGCCGTGCAGGGAAGAGTATCAGCTCTATAACAATGGTTTAAGACTTAAAGATGGACATCTCTTATCTCCTAAGGACAGGGATGTATCCGAATATCTTGCAAGACTCATAAAGAGCGGTGTCGCAAGCCTTAAGATCGAAGGCCGTATGAGAGATGCCAACTATGTAAGATCTGCCGTTTACTGCTACAGACGCATGATCGATGCTTTCTATGAAGGCAAGCTCGATAAGGAACTGATAAAGGAGATCAGATATGACCTTCTTATCAATTTCAACAGAGGCGGCGCTTTTACATCACAGTATTTAAGTGGCAGCAAGGACGATCACCTTTTGTCCGGCGAATATCCCGGCAAATATGGCGTCAGGATCGGACGTATAAGCCGTCTGGAAGCTGGCAGTGGTCTTATCTCTGTCGGTATCAAGAACGGCGCATTAGAACCTCAGAAGGGCGATTACTTATCTATCAGAGAGAATGCCAGAGAGATCTGTTCTTTCCCTGTAGGAAAGACCAATACCGGTCTTAACGGTCTTAACATCAAGGGACTTCATCCCGACATGATCAAGAAGCTCAAGCCCGGCATGGAAGTGTTCTTAATGAACCATGAGCTCTTTATCGCCAAGCAGGATCTTAGAAGAACACCTGTAAGGATCAGCATCTCAGGCACGGATACTGAGATCACTGCTACAGCTGTTGTAACTGATGGTATTGCAAAGGATATTTCCGCTGAATCCAAGGTCGTCATTCCCGATGATTTTGAGGGTAAGCCGCTCGAAAAAGACAGGATCTTAGATCAGTTAGGCAAGACCCTTGATACGCCTTTTACTGTTACTGATGTTATTTTCGAGAACACCGACAAATTCTATTGTCCTGTAAGCATAATCAATTATTTAAGACGCGATCTTCTGACCGTATTGGAAGTCAATGTCGTCAATTCATTTAAGAAAAATTACGGACTTGATTATGTTGAGGATTCCGAGTATTTCGGCGATCAGGAAAATGAAGCAGGTTCTATCAAGAACATGTACACATATCCGGTATTAAGACTCAATGAGGATATCCTTGAAGAAGGCGCTGATATATATGCTTTCAGCATCTATGACCTGTCTGACCCTGAGATCTACAGCATGGCTATCGACTTTGTAAGAGAGCAGGGTGCTGAAATTGTCTTAATGTTGCCTGATTTTCACCATGATAAGATCAACAAAGTAATAGATTATGTTATTGCTTTACTTAAGGTCGATATGGGTGATGCATTTAAGGCTGTAATGACATCCAAGATCTTCTCTGACAGGAAGTTCTTAAAAGACGGAATCAAGCTTTATGCATCTGCAGGAACCAATATCTACAGTGCTAAATCGCTGTCTTATGCTTTTGAGTATGCAGACGCGGTTATGCCTTCATATGAAGTAACTTCGGATGATCTCATAATCAACTTGAGACATCTAACAGAGAGCTTTGACATGAGCGGCAAGCACCCGAAGCTCATCGTTCATTCAGACGGATTTATTCCGTGGATGCAGTCTGATTTCTGCGCTGCAGGAAGGAACCAGAGACCGTGCGGCTTCTGCAGAGGGAATGCATATTACGATATGAGACCGAAGAGGGAGCAGGAAGGAACAGAACTTAAGGTTATACCTCATCCTCTGGATTGTTCATGTTCCATTTACGGCAGAGCAAAGAATCCCGTAGATCAGGATTATGCTGAAGCTATAGCAAATATGGGATTTGATGTCATCTGCAACTATACGATATTACCCGGAGGTAAGATCAATGGCTGAGATCTATATAGAGAAGTGCAGGGAAGATGCTAAGCTTCCGGCTTATGCTCATGACGGCGATGCCGGCATGGACCTTTATGCAGCAGAAGACGTAATAATCGAACCCGGAAAGTCTGCTCTGGTTCCCGTCGGAATCAAGATGGCTATTCCTTATGGCTATGAAGTCCAGATAAGACCCAGGAGCGGTGTATCCCTTAAAACACCTTTAAGGATCCCCAATGCTCCCGGAACTATCGACTGCGGATACAGGGATGAAGTAAACGTAATCATCTATAATGATTCATTCTTCCAGGATGAAGGCATTAATGAGCCTTTGACACTCGACTGCAAAGGCTGCATTCACGGCACATATAAGATCAGAAAAGGCGACAGGATCGCCCAGATGGTCGTTGCAAAGGTTGAGTATGCTACCTTTGTTGAGACAGACAACGTTAAAGCAATAGGCGAAGACCGCGGCGGCGGATTCGGCTCAAGCGGAGTTAACTGATGAGCAGAGTCAGCAGTGGTTTTGTCAGCTTTTCGGGAAGTGTAACCAGAAGGAAAAGCCCGTTTATCACAAGGCTTGCTTTGGCCTTGAGTTTTGTCGCGGTTATGATCATCGCGTTCATTGTTCTTACGGTTTATTCTTCCAACAGACTGATGAACGTTAAGGGTAATATCGTAACCAATGTTCCTTCGAACATCCTGCCTTCGTACAGTACTACGAGCTTTGAATCGGCTGACGGACAGACATCTTTGCAGGGCTGGTTCTTTAAGACAAAGAATCCTGTATCAACGATCATCGTCGTTCACGATGCAGGTTCCAACAGACTTCCGTTCGGAGTAGAAATGATCGATATGATCGAAGGCTGGCTCGAAAACCATTACAATGTTTTCCTTTTCGACCAGAGAAACTGCGGTACATCAGGCGGTGACTGCTGTACATACGGCTATCTGGAGTGGCAGGACGTCCTTGGTGCTATCGCTATCGTTAAGCAGATCTCTGTTACTACTGACGTTATCTTATGCGGTATCGGCACAGGATGCACTTCTTCGATCCTTGCCTATGCAAATCTTCCGCCGGAAGGAGCAAGTGAACAGGACCTTTCCAAGTACGATGCAAAGATAAAGAATCTTGGCTTCAGCAAGGCTTATATCGCCGGCATGATCCTTGATTCTCCCGCTAAGGAATCAGACGATTATATCAAGCCCCAGGTTGTCAGAAGCGAGCCCTTAGGATTTGCCACACAGTTCTCTGTACCTTATGCGATCAGAGTATCTTCCGGCGGCTCCAACTTAAGCCTCGCAGCTGAAATAGCAAGACTTCCTATTCCGGTCCTTATTATCTACGGCGGTCACGATACCTTTATCGGTGCCGACAAGATCGACCAGATAATCACTGAAAGGAACAGACTTAACTCAAGTATCACAAAGAGCGTCATGGTATCAGGCGCAGGTTACCTTGAGGAATATACGATAAACAAGAACCTGTACATGGATAATATCCAGAATTTCCTGGATTCATACTTTCTGATCGAGAATGCAAATGCAAAAACAAAAAAGTGACATTCTGATATTGGGAATAGAGAGTTCCTGTGATGAGACCGCCGCATCCGTTGTTAAGAACGGACGCGTTATCTTGAGCAACTGCATTGCTTCACAGGCAGATTTCCACGAAGAATACGGCGGTGTAGTTCCTGAACTTGCTTCAAGAATGCATGTGGATGCCGTATATCCCACGGTTCAGAAGGCTTTGTCCGACGCAGGCGTTACTCTTGATGATATAGATGCCGTTGCAGTTACTTATGGTCCCGGCCTTGTAGGAGCTTTGCTCGTAGGCCTTTCATGTGCGAAAGGATTATGCGAAGTATCCGGCAAACCATTGGTTGGCGTTAATCATTTAAAAGGCCATATTGCAGCTAATTATCTGTGTTTTGAGGAATTAGAGCCTCCGTTCCTTTGTTTATGTGTAAGCGGCGGTAATTCCATGATCGTCCGTGTCGACGATTATACTGATATGAAAGTTCTTGGAAGGACCAGAGATGACGCTGCAGGAGAGGCAATAGATAAGATCGCACGTGTAGTTGGCTTAGGTTATCCGGGCGGTCCTAAGATGGATAAAGCAGGGCAGGGGGGCGACACCACCAAATACGTCTTTTCGAAGACTCACATGGGAGATACATTGGATTTCTCTTTCTCAGGTCTTAAGACATCAGCTCTTAATCTAATTAACGGACTGCGCCAGAAGGGCGAAGAGATAGATCTTAAGGACTTCACGGCATCTTACCAGCAGGCAATATCCGATGCGCTTTTGAAGAATACATTAACAGCAGTGGAAGAGACAGGAATAAAGAAGCTTTGCCTTGCAGGCGGCGTTTCTGCCAATTCGTTCTTAAGAGCAACTTTCGATAAAGCAGCGAAAAAGAAGGGAATAAAGCTCTATTATCCTGAGCTTAAATACTGTACTGACAACGCTGCAATGATCGCTTCCTGCGGCTACTACGAATACATGAACGGCAAGCGCGATTCACTGGATCTTAACGCTTATCCGTCACTTCAAATGTAATGAATCAGGGCGTTTTGCGCTCTAAAAGTTGCAAAATACGCTTTTGTATATAAAATATACGATTATGGCAATCAAAAAAGGTATAAAAATAATAGCTGAGAATAAGAAAGCCTATCACGATTACTACATCGAGGAGAGGTATGAAGCAGGTGTGGCATTGTCCGGAACAGAGGTTAAGAGCCTCAGAGCCGGCAGGATCAACCTGAAGGATTCTTATGTCCAGGTAAAAGACGGGGAGATGTGGCTCGTCGGAGTTCACATCAGTCCTTATGAGAACGGCAACAGGTTTAATCTCGATCCTGAGAGGACAAGAAAGCTCCTGATGCATAAGAAGGAGATAATCCGTCTTTATTCAACCGTCAAACAGGACGGTCTTACTCTGGTGCCCACAAAGTGCTATTTTAAAGACAGCAAAGTCAAATTCGAGATCGGTCTTGCAAGAGGTAAGAAGGACTACGATAAGAGAGAAGTTCTTGCTCAGAAACAGGCCAACAGAGATATCGACCGTGCCATGAAGAATGCGAAAAAGTACCGCGATTGATATATAATTAATATATATAAAGATAATAGGGAAGAGTTATGACCACAGAAAAGTTAAAGATGACAGTGCATGATAAGGAAATATCGATAAGATATTCTATTCTTGCGTTTATATTCTGGGTTCTGACGCTCTCCTGGATCGTTACGATCTATTACATGTCCGCACAGACTGGAGCTCAGTCATCTCAAATGTCCCGTGGTTTTGTCAGTGCCCTAAATGAGATCTTCGGTCTGAATATTCAGGATGACGGTGTAGTAAGAATGGCAGCTCACGCTGCAGAGTTCGCACTCCTGACGTTCCTGTCATACATGGCTCTGTCATCAACCAATAAGATCTCAAATAAGACATCATATGCAGAGAGCCCTGTAAAGCTCATGAGATCTGATAATGAGATGAATATTATTTTCACATTATGGTTTACGATCCTTAATGCGATCTTCGATGAATATCATCAGTTATTTGTATCCGGCAGATCTGGAACGATCTTTAACGTACTGATCGATCTTATTGGAATCGTTATCGTACTAATTATCATTAGAATCGCTTTTACGATCTATCTCAAAACAAAGGGAAGATCTGAAGTAGTATATACCTGACAGTTATACAAATCGACACGAATTGACTCTCAAGCCTTGCGCGTTGGGAGTCTTTTTTATTGATTCCTTTAAGATATAGTGTAATAATAGTGAAATAATAGTGAAGAATATAATTGTGTTAAATCTCTAATGAAGGAAATAATGAACGGTAAACAAGACATTATCGTATCACTGTCAAATCTCAACAGTAAAGAAAAGCAACTCTTACTGTTATTGATAATGAGCCCAAAGACTGAATTCTCGCCAATTGAGATCAGCCGGGTAATCGGTGTGACCAATAGAACCGTCATAAACAGATTGTCGCGTCTGGAAAGCTTTGGATTTGTTGAACCGATCCTGGTAAAAGAACGCATCAGATCTTACAGATTAAGCAAATCCTCGAAAATCTTCGCGAATGACATAGTAGATTATATTAATTCTTATCCTGGCGCTGATATTATAGTTAACAAGCAGGGAAGAGCTGAAGAGATATTAGAAGAACTGCTTATAGAAGGTTATTCCGGAGATGTGCTGCTGAATGAATTCAGAAAACGCCTCTATCATGTAGAAAACTTTATTAACAATACTATTAAAGAATCCAAAGAAGCATATAAAAACAGCTCCTTTGGAGATGATAGTACATACGAGATAATACCTGAAACCACTGATAAAGAATATAAGAGGAATATCTGGAACGCTGCTACAGGACTTCAGGCAGTCGATGGTTTAAAAGTATCACAATATCTGAAGAAATTAGCAGAAGATAATATCTCCGGTATTAAATCGTATGAAGAAATAAATAGTGAACTGATAAAAGAATATGGTGACAGCAATTCGAAACAGAAGGAAGCTGATATTGTAGCTTCAAGAATCGCTCAAATCCTTGAAACATGCGGATTTATTATGTCTCCTGACTTGATTCTGTCTATTCATGAGTATCTTTTTGATGGTGTATTAAGTTCTGATATCCGTGGAAAATTCAGGAAATACAATATCAGAAAGAAAGAAACGATCTTATTGGGAGATTCAGTTCAATATGCTGATCATATATTAATCAAAGCTCAATTAAACAGAATATTGGATGACGAGAGATCATACAAGTATTCTGAAAACCTAACCGACAGCGATATAGATCATTTATCTGAATTCACAAGTAAGCTTTGGCAAATACATCCGTTTGGAGAAGGTAATACAAGGACAACTGCGGTGTTCATAGAATTGTATCTTAAATCATTAGGATACGATGTTAATAATGAGCCATTCAGAAACCACAGCGATTATTATCGAAATGCATTGGTCAGAAGTTGCTATAAATCAGAAACTTATAATTCTGAACCGACATTAAAATACTTAAACCGGTTCTACATGAATCTGTTGAAAGATTCGGATAACGAGTTGGATTGTTTTGATCTGTTTATCAGTAATGATCAGAACCTGTGAAGAGGTGTTTTTCGAAAACACTTAAACACAGATTTACCAAATGAAGATACCCCCGTTTTTCCGATTTTCCTCTATATGCAATTCGGTATAATTACAATTTTGGTGAATTGAGAAGAGGTAAAAATTATATATATGTAGAATGATTCAGATTCAAATAGATTATCAGGCGGCTGTTTTGGCGTTCAGAGCGTCTGACCGGATCCTGCAATCCTTATCAGCGATTATCTGCATTATTTATAGTTATATCTCTTATGATTTATATGATTCGTTTTTGTGATCATTTAGAATCGTTTTATCTGATCTGAATCGTGCGTTTCATCATTTAGAAATATCTGATTCGTGACCACACCGGATCATCGTTCTATCTCAAACGATTAATTATTTTCGATTTAAGATAGATTTTCCGGATTTTCTATCTCAAACGCCTAAATAATCATCATTTAAGATAGAAACCTAAAAAAGAACGCATGTTCGTTTTCGAAAATAACAGGGGAAAGGGCAGTCAGGATTACTCCGCCCTCTCTCCTTCTGCTTTTATTAATCTGTTGATGTATCTGAAGAAGAATACCGGTTCAAGGATCTCAAACGGCAGTAATACGATTATGTTTGCCAGAACTACGCCTATCATGCCCCCTGTCAGCTGTACGAATACCCATGCAAGCGGAATATCAAGGACAGCTGCAAGCGTCATTAAGACTATCTGAGGCTTAAAGTATGAGAACCCGTTCCCTATTGCCGTATTTACGTTATGTACGAGGAAGATAAATCCAGATAATGCGAATATTACTCCATAAGTTGTTGTGACCGTAATAGCATCTTCTTTGAGCCAGAAATTGACGACAGGCTGCAATACCAATACGATCGCCAGGAGCACCAAAAGCGCTAAAATACTGAATCCTAAGAGCAATTTGTATGTCTTCTTGATCCAGTCATAGCGTTTCTCGACCTGTGCTTTTGTTACAGCAGACCAGATAGGTATCAATACAAGCGAACAGATGGCTGCCACAGAGTTAAATATCTTGAAGTAAACCTGGTATTCAACTACTGCTGCAGGACTGCAGAATGCTGTGATCAGGAATTCGTTTGTTGATGAGATTACCATGAAGATAAGCTGGAGCCATAAGAGCGTGAGACCGATCTTAAGTACTGCTTTTGTGGTTTCTTTTGACCAGAATTTGAGTGACGGTCTGACTGCCTTAAGCTTGCCCAGGAACAGTATCATGCTTGCGACCAGCAGAGGCAGATTTACAGCCAGAATATTGAAATATGAGATAGCTATAAGTGATGATTCAGTGTCTCCGGGCGGCAGGATCTTTATAACAATGAAAATGATTACATTGGATAATAACGTCAGGAAATTAACCAGTCCGGATCTCTGGATCGCATAAAGGATCGACGTTACGAGCTTTAATACAAACTGGATAAGAACGCCGATAAATACTATCTGAATTGCATATGTAAGAGTTGCTGCTGACAATGCATTCTCATCGATATTAAGAATCTGGTTCCAGTTAATCAAATGGATAACTATGCTTCCGATAATGCCAAGAAAAACTACGACTGCAGCTGATGAGAAATACGTGGATGATACAAGTGTCTTGGCTTCCCTGTCATTTTTATCAGCAAGCGCCTTGGGAAGCTTATTTCTAAGGCCGTTTCCGATACCGAGATCGAAAACCAATACCCAGTTGATTATCGATAAGATCGTATACCAGATGCCGAGGATGTCGTCATTTCCGAAGAATTTGAGATATGCGGGCAGCAAAAACAGCGTGAGCAACATCGATCCGCCCTTAACAAGGAACGCACCAAGTATGTTGACCAGTATACCAGTATATTCCTGTTGTTCTTAACAGCACCAAGAAGGCTGTCTTTACTGAGTTTCACGCCTCTTCCCTCTCAAATGAACAGGGGAGATCCCCTGCCCTATCTTATCAGAGTTGTAATTATCTTATTATTTATAATATGAGTCAATGTGAAAATAGATGAATATTAACCGATTTAACGTAAATATCTTTTCAATTCATCATAGAAGTTTTCTCAGTGCCTATGAGAGGATTTTCGAGTATTTTATCTATTGCATGCTTATAAAGATTTATAAGCTTTTTGTCTTTAAGCTTTTTAAAATACTTAGCAGCAGATGGCGAAAAGCGAAGATTGTCTTTTGAAAGACCAGACATACTTACTCCTTTGAGCCGAAGACGTCATCATATGTGTAGTATTCGCTTGTACCATTAGCTATTTCTTTCGCTTCTTTCAATAATGCTTCTATTCCAGGTCTGATCTTTGCCTGTCTCTTTTTGAATTCATTTAATAATTCCTGTCCCGAGAAGCCTTCAACAATCAATTCTGCTAATATCTGTTCAGCGAATTCGCCTGAATCTACATTCTTTGCAGGTTGAATTACCAAGAAGCCGTCGCCCATAGTGCATATTGCATCCTTATCAAATCCAAGATCAACATAAAACTTCTGGGGAATTGTAAATTGCCTTTTTGATGTTATTGTTACCCTTTTTTGTGTAGGTAAAAGCTTGGTTGCTGTAGCCATATTATCACCTCAATATGTATTGTTTCCTTTTTGCGGTATTATATTCGTTGAGGATAATAAGAATAGCGGAGGTTTTTGATGAAGATTTTAAAGAAGATACTCTCTTCCCTGCTTATTTGCGCATTTGCTCTGTCTCTTGCCTCCTGCGGTGATGCTGATCCCGAAGAAGTAAAGCCTGTAATCGAGACATATGCCAAGTGTATCCAGTATATGGATGCAGCAAGGATCCTGGATAATACCGAACCTGTTGACGATACTACTGCTACTGCATTTGCAGAGAAGCTTACATTCTCAGACAAAGACTACGAGCAGGCTAAAGTTAAGGATGCAATCGCTAAATCCATCGCATATACCGTAAATGACATGACTCTTACCACCCAGGGCAACACTGCTACATGCGAAGTCATGTTTGCCAGAAGCAATTATGAGGTCGCATTCCATGAGTTCGTCGGCTATTCAGATGCTTATCTGCAGGCGTTAAGTTCAATTTCCGATAAGAAGACATTCAACATTACATTCACCTTTAATAAGAATAAGGAAGGCCGCTGGCTTGCAACGGCTGATTCTCTGGATAAGCTTAACGAGCTCTTCTCTTTCATGAATGAGACCTTCGAATTTGGTCCTGATACGCCTGATCTTTTCGACCAGACTTCATGGCTTTTCGCAGATAATCTCAAGTATGAGAATACCACGAGCATCGAGCTTGATATATGGTTTACCGATAATCCGGAAAAGAACCTCTATTATGTCGTTTCCAAGGATAATACGGTGCTTTATCAGAGCGAGCCTCAGCCCACGGAAGATATCTATTTCAGAGCTAAGTTCAATAAAGAACTTGGCGCTTCCACCAACAGCGCAGGCTTCATCGATCAGGGCAAGTACAACATTAAGATCTTCAGAGAAGACGGTCTGCCGCTTGCTAATGAGACTATCACCGTAATCGTAAATGGTGCCAAGGGCTCCCCTTCCGTTACAAAGACTCCGAAGGGCGTTTCTTATACAATCAAGGATGCTTCTTTTGCTTCAATGAAGAGCCTTGGCTGGTGGGATTATTCCGGCACTCTTATCTCTGAGGGGACATACTGCATCAATACAAGGACTCTTGCCTTCTCGATCCAGCTCTTAAACGATGCTGAGCCTGTTTATTTCGCTTATTATTTCGTACCTGGCGAAAAGGCTGACCTCAAGAAAGTCGACTATTCCAAGCCTGTCTACGAGAATACGATAAGTCCTTTCCTTTATATCGACGGTTCACTTTTCTATAACTTCGACTATGACATTGAGGACATTGGAGTCGGAAAATATTTACTTGTGATAGCGAAAGATAAAGACAGCATCGACAAGCCATACATAACAGCGACTTGCAAGATACTGCCTCAGTCTTCAGAAGATTTCGTTTAAAGCTTAAGTAAATAAGCGGTTAAATCCGAACTTTTCCTGTGCTTTAGTGGAATCAGGTTCAGCCGTAACTACACGGTCAACATATTTGATCCCTGAAAGGACCAGTTTTCTGTCATCAAGCGGTACTTCTGAATCATCGGTAACGCCAACGATAAGATAATCGCATTGCTTTTTAGCCTGCTTTAAGCGGTTAAGGGTCTCAACGTCAATATTTTCGAAGGCATCGGCAATATAACCGATAACTACTTTCCTCTCGTTAAAGACACGGCCGGATGACTTTTTATAATCGTAGCTATGGAGTCCGTATTCGTGTGGATCGTTATGGTATCTTTCAAGGACGCCCTTGAATGTCTCTTCATATTGAGGGATAAAAAGGCAGTCCGAAGCCAGAAGATGATCAACGATCTGGCCGGAAAGTTCTTCCATCAGTTCAAGATTATTCTGACCGCCGTTAAAGCGTGAACCCTTAAAAGAAGC